>DCIR01000008.1 GCA_002317155.1 Lachnospiraceae bacterium UBA1721 | reverse complement strand
AGCGACTTAGTTCAATTGAAATTTAGCATATAGAAACACTTTTGTAAAAAGGGAGTTATGTAATAAAAAGAAGCCTGCCGCAGCAGACTTCTTCTTATTTTTATATATTATTCATTTATGATTCTGTGCCTGCGGGCTCCTCTGTTGTTTTCTCTTCGGTTGCTGTTTCTTCAGATGCTTTTTCTTCAGTTACCGACTCCTCGATTACTTTTTCTTCAGATACTGATTCTACAATAACTGCTTCCTCAACCATCGGCTTCTCCAAGTTCACAGTCGGTTGTGCAGCTTCATCTTTAGCCACATTAACGATCTCGCTCATACGAGTCTCGTATTCATCAGCAGGCATAGGCTTCGCAAAGTAGTATCCCTGAATCATATCGCATTTTTGCTTTGCAAGGAAATCAACCTGCTCCTTCTTCTCTACACCTTCTGCTACAATCTTCATATTAAGCATTTTAGCAAGAGCAATTGCCTCGGATACGACGATCTCTCCGCGTCCGCCAAAATCCTCTCCGCGGAAAAATTCTGCATCCAGCTTGAGCACATTCAGCGGTAAATCCTTCAATGAGTTAAGTGAAGAATAACCTGCACCGAAATCGTCCATAGAAACTGCGAATCCAAATTCCTGGAGTTTTCTTACCGTCGTTAGCAGAGCCTTCTTATCATCAAAGAACGCGCTCTCCGTAAGCTCTATTTCTATATATCTATGCGGCAACTCATATTTGTCTACAAGACTGTTAATATGTTCCGCTAAATCGGGCTGTGAAAAATGAAGTCTTGATACATTAACCGATACAGGCACAATCTTTTTGCCTGCTGCCAGCCACTTAGCCTGAAGCTCGGCCGTATGTGTAATCATGTAATCGTCAAGCTTGGTGATGAATCCATTCTTCTCAAAAATAGGAATAAACTGTCCCGGAGAAATGAATCCTTCCGTAGGACTGATCCAACGAACCAAAGCCTCGCCACCCATAAGCTCCTCTGTTGAAGGATGATACTTAGGCTGAACATATACCTGGAATTCCTGATTATCCAGAGCAGCCTGCATCATATCTTCAACCTTCTGTGCCCAGAGTTCATCCTCCCACATCTTATGGTTGTACAGTGTGACTCCTGCTTCATTGCCCAGACTCTGCTTTGCAATATCCGCTTTCATACGAAGCTGTTCTATATTATTACTGCGGTCTATTCTCTTAAGTCTGCCTTCTCTGTTAAGTGCCGGACCCATGACATATAATCCCGCATTAAATGCAATATTGCTTAATCCCTGTAAAGGGCCACCAAAGCCTCTGGTCTTCTTAAGCATCTCCGGAAGTTCATCTATAATATGCTTAATGCGATCTATACTTTCTGTTTCATAATTTTGCATTTTTTTATTAACGAGCAAAATAGCAAAATTAGCATCGGCGGTTCTGGCTACCATCTCACCATATCCCAGGTTTTTGCTAAGCATTCTGTCTATTACTGTAAGAAGTCTCTCACCCTGCTCAAGGCCATAAAGAGTACAGTAATTTTTGTAGCGTAAAAGTGAAAATTCTACCATCGCCATACTCTTGCGCTTTCTTCTGCGAAGAGAACGGCCTGCGAACTGCTCAAAAGCAAGCATACTGTTACCATCGGTAACCTGGTCACGAAGCAATAATCTGAGTATTGAACGCTGATAAACTATATTTCCGATAGCTGTAGCAAACTGGAATATCACTATCAATATAAAGATAAAAAATGAAATTACCTCAATAGCAATAACAAGAATGATGTCATCTATATATATGTGCTGACGATACTTCATATATACATGCAGAGCATCGCTATCTTCCTCGATCAAACCATCAGTAATATCTGAAGCATCATCTGTATCGATTTCATCATCTTCTTCATCGTCATCATCGAATCTGTCAAAATCATCTGATTCATACAGTTCAAACGAAATAATAGGTTCAGAAAAAGAATCTGTGAATTGTTGCTCGACCATATGCTGCACGTCACTCGGGAGTTCCGGATTAAGCCAAAATTCATAAGAATATATATCCTTAAGAACATACTGCTTGGCATTATATTCCTTCATGACAGATAATACTCCAACGAAAATATCCTTGGCAGCCTTTTTTCCATCAAGCTCTTTTACCAGGTCACTTTCACCGGAAGCATCACTGACATAGTACATTCCTATGAATTGGCCCATTGTCTTGTCATCTTTGCCTAGGTCAATTTCCTCGCCGTACATTTCGATAACATTACCATCATTATCTATAACATCAACTGCAAGCGGGCAATTGGCCATTTGCTCTATTTCCACCAAAATATCTTCATAGCTTGCACCACTTTCAAGCTGCTCATCTATATATTCCTGAACATGATAAGCATTTCTGAGTGAATCGCTCACCTTATTCTGCAGAATACTTGTGACCATAACCATGAAAATAACGCCCATAAGGCCAATACCTATCACCAATGAGATGATAAATACTATAATATGCGGCCATACACTTTTATTTTTTAATTGCTTAATTTTTCTGGCTGTACGCCTCTTCATACGCTTCTCCCGAATCATCTGGTACACAAAAAGAGAGCTTGGAAAATCCAAACTCTCTCAAAAATCATGTGCTTTTAAGAATTACAGATTTACTGAACCCTCAACGCCATCAGCGGTGTAGTAAGCTACGCCGTTCTCAGGCTGATAATATACCTTAAGTTCCTTAGCCTTAGGAGCTACTGCCTTAACTGCTGCAACGATATCTGCTACATTAATCTGTCCACCCTGGAACTCGATAACTACAGACTCAGAAGCCTTAGCTGCTGCCTTCTTTGCAGCCTTGGGAGCTGCTGCCTTCTTCTCTGCCTTAGGTGCTGCAACCTTCTCAGCCTTGGGAGCTACTGCCTTCTCTGCCTTAGGTGCTGCTGCCTTCTTCTCTGCCTTGGGAGCTGCAACCTTCTTCTCTGCCTTAGGTGCTGCTGCCTTCTTCTCTACGGGTGCCTTTACTTCTTCAACCTTAACTGCGGTTTCTGCCTTCTTTGCTGCCATGATAATAATCTCCCTTCATGGAAATCCAATATATAATAAATAATTTCTCCTCACGTACGAAAACATTTTTTCGTCCGACGTTGACATAATATAACCAATTTTTTTCTTTGTCAACTTTTCACAAAAAATAAAATGGCCGATTTTCCCTTACTTTATCGGGTTTTCGGCCATTTTTGAGTTTATATCATTGAGTTTTTTGATCGATTGTTGTTAATCTGCACAATTTTTTGCTTTTTCATTTTTTTGCTTTTATAAAAAAGGAAGAAAATTTGCTTAAACCAACGCATTATCAGTCGTTTTTACCTAATTAATTAATAACTGACTAATAATTAATATGTTTCCTTGATAAACTTACGAAGGGCGGGAAGTGAACGCTCAACCTTCTCTGTATCAATGCAGTATGCCATACGGAAATAACCGGGAGCACCAAATGTATCAGCAGGGACAAGGATAAGGTCATAAGCAAGTGCCTTCTTAGAGAATGCCTTAGCATCTGCTTCAGGAGCCTTAGGGAATATATAGAAGGTTCCGTCAGGCTTAACAACCTCGATACCCAGATCAACAAGTTCATTGTAAATGAGATTCATATTGGTCTCATATACTGACAGGTCTGAAGTAAGATCAAGCACCTCAGCCATAGCAAGCTGAATTACTGATGAAGGGCAGTTGTGACCGATTCCTCGTGAAATCTGTCCGCACATAGGTACCATAAATTCAGCACCCTCAGCCTTGGGATTAACTGCCAGGTATCCGATTCTTTCTCCGGGAACCGAAAGGCTCTTTGAGAATGAATAGCACATGATGGTATTGTCGTAGTATTTTGATACGCAGGGAGCGGTCTTACCACCGAATACTATCTCTCTGTAAGGCTCATCTGTAATAAGATAAATAGGATGTCCGTACTGCTTTGACTTCTCAGTCATAAGATCAGCAAGTTTTTTAAGAGTATCCTCAGAATATACTACACCGGTAGGGTTGTTGGGAGTATTGATCATAACAGCCATAACCTTCTCGGTCATCATTTCTGCAGTCTTCTCAAAGTTAATCTGAAAATCAACAAAGTTCGGAGGTACTACCTTAAGAGTTGCTCCGGTCAAATCTACATAAGGATGATACTCCGGGAAGAAGGGAGCAAAAGTAAGAATCTCATCTCCGGGCTGAGTTACAAGTCTGAATGCATGAGCAAGAGCACTTGCTGCAGCGCTTGTCATAAAAATATGCTCTGCTCTGTAGGGAATTCCGAATCTCTTCTCGAGTGAAGCTGCTACCTTCTCTCTTACAGAAGTAATACCAAGGCTGGGGCTGTATCCATGTACCGCCTGACAATCCATTGACTGAACTGCCTTGATTATTGCATCGTTAAACTCCTTGGGAGCTGCAACACTGGGATTACCGAGACTATAATCAAATACGTTCTCATATCCAATCTCTTTTCCACGTGCGGTTGCAAACTCTGAAAGCTCACGGATTACAGATTTTCCGCCAAGCATATCCTTATATTTCTGTACAAGCATTTAATTGTCCTCGCTTTATTTAATATTACTTTATGTATTATTTCTTATTATTAATTTATTTATTATTGCTCTATTTATTATTACTTTATTTACACTACAGTTCCTGCGTAACTGTTTTTACAGCCAAACTAAATCAATTCCGTCAGATAAAGCACCAACACGATGAGTGCCAAGTGCGCGGGATAAAATATATAGAAGAAATACTTCCACTCTTTACCGCGTTTACCATTATATTTACTGAGAAGGAATATATCAAAAAACACAGGTAATTCAAAATAATTATTAAGTGTAAGAATTGTACTGAACGCTATTCTTCCAAAGGTTTTGTAGCGATTATATGTCACGTACATTATAAAAATAACGAGCACTCCGACACTTGAATAATCCGTACCAAACAGATCGGCTATAATCATTCCCATAGCCAGGAAACTCAATGAACTGCTTACAGCTCGCGCATTTTCTTTGCTGGTTAATCTTCCATATATAAAAGTCGCCACCAAAGTTGCCGCCGCCAGCCCTAACCAAACCTGTGCAAAAAGGAACGGCTGTGCAGCCAAATCATCACTGAAACACAGTATGTAATAAATCTCATACGCAACATAAGCTGTTGGCAACAAGCATACCAGTATTCTAAAGCATACCGCCACAAATCCGCCCGGCACATACTTTTTAAGTGTTTCTGCGCTCCATATAACTGCCAAACCGATAAACAATGTATACATCACATTGCCCGGCGTGATCAGATGAAGGAATGAACCTCCCAAGCCCTCCATCGCTACCTTAAACGGTATTTCGGAAATCAGTGCAAAAATAAGCAACCTTATCATGTATTTTGCACGGCTCTTGGTTTTGAAAAATCCCTCTACCAAGAAGAAACAAAACAGCGGAAAGCTTATCCTTCCGACAGCTCTTATCGCATAGTAGACCAATCTCTCAACAGTCATGTTGATAGTGCCTATGCTAAAAAGCTTGATTCCTGTCCTAAAATACCCTTGCGATATAAGTCTGCTAACCACAAACGCACCGATATGATCGATAAACATAGCAATCACTGCTATCATTTTAAGTGCTGTTGTAGTCAGACCGCCCTTTACCTCTATTTTCTTTTTTATTATAGGCTGCTCAATAATATTGGGCTCTGCCTGACTCGTTTTACTCATTACAAATTAGCCTTAGTCCTCATCTGACTTTTCTTCCCAATCAGAAGATGACTTCTTAGCGGCTTTATCATTCTCATTAAGGCGCTCATACACCTTGTCGACTCCCACCTTAACTGACTTGCACATAATCTTACCAAGTCCGTAAAGTGCACCACCGATATTATAAACTGTATCCTTCCACTCATCTGTAAGTGATTCCTTATTTGCCATAACCGTACCTATCCTTTCTAAAAATACAAAACGTTCTATTCGATATTATTTGTTCAATATTATATATTCAATATTATTTATTAAATACTATCCATCAAATACTATCTCTCATAATATCACAGTAAAAAGTTTTTTGCATCTTATGGTATCCAAATATCCGAATGCTGTATGTCTATTGAGATTACTTAATGAATGTTTTAGTGTTGACATATCTACAGTTTTTCATTAAACTATCTCTATCACTCGTTGTAAGGGGAACGTCTGGTCACGCAATCTGGTCTCGCGCAATGCGACCCTGTGAACCGTGTCAGGACGGGAACGTAGCAGCACTAAACAGATGCTCCATGTGCCGTGAGGGCGCTGGGTGAACTGGTTAGGCGTTTCTCTTACAGCGAGTGATTTTGTATGTATTATTCTTGCTTTCTTTTCTTGAGGAGATTACCCACATGTTTCTTGAGGAGTTTACCCACATGGCTGCTGTTATGGATGACAATAATTTATATGACAGTATTCGTGAATGCAGACTCTGTCCCAGAAACTGCGGCGTAGACCGCGCAGCAGGCAAAACAGGATTTTGTAATCAAACTTCAACTATTCGTGCAGCGCGCGCAGCCCTCCACTATTGGGAGGAGCCTATTCTTTCAGGCTCAAAGGGTTCAGGCGCTGTTTTCTTTTCAGGCTGTAATCTCAGATGCATATTCTGTCAAAATTACAGCATTGCTCTTGGTGAGTGTGGTAAAGAAATTACAACAGACCGACTGTCTGATATTTTTCTGGAGCTTCAGAGTAAAGGTGCCCACAACATCAATCTTGTTACAGGAGCCCCATATATCCCTCACATTAGAGCTGCATTAATCATGGCCAAGTCTCAAGGCCTAAATATCCCGATAATCTATAATTCAAGCGGTTATGAAAATGTGGACGCACTGAAAATGCTTGACGGACTGATAGATATCTATCTTCCCGATATGAAATATTACTCTTCAGAAATCGCCGGAAAATATTCAAAGGCTCCCGATTATTTTGAGAAAGCCTCACTTGCTATAGCGGAGATGGTCAGACAGGTAGGTAAGCCTGTAATTGAATCCGCAACTATGTCAGGAATCATTTCCGAAACCGAGGCATCAAATAAGCCCCAAAATATACCCGACATCGGACCGGTAGATTACAACGGTGACCCCCTTATGCTTATGAAAAAAGGTGTGATAGTACGCCACCTGCTTCTTCCGGATCAGACCAAGGACAGCAAAAAGATTCTGCGATACCTGCATGAGACATATGGGCAGGATATTTACATCAGCATAATGAACCAATACACTCCTCTAAAGCAGGTGGAAAATATCCCAGAGCTGAATCGACGCGTTACTTCCGAGGAATATGACAGAGTTGTCAACTTTGCAATACGTCTCGGTATAGACAATGCATTCATTCAGGACGGTGAAACCGCAATCGAGAGCTTTATACCGGCCTTCGATTATGAAGGCATATGACGTAAGCATGGCACATATGTGACATGAATACGATGCAAACAATCACAAATATGACGCAAAAGCCCCGGCCAATCGACCGGGGCTCTTTTACACTTATTCTTTATATTCGAATGATCATCCATTCTTTTTTACATAATCAAGATATCTCTGTACCATCATTGCAATCTTATATGTCAGAGCATCTTCAAATTCTCTCAGGTTAAGTCCTGTAGCCTTCTGCACCTTCTCAATTCTGTATATAATCGTATTTCTGTGAAGATACAACTGCTCAGATGTCTGAGAAACGTTGAGGTTATTTTCAAAGAACTTATTGAGCATAGCTATTGTATCCTCATCAAGTTCTTCGGGAATACCGCTTCCGAATACCTCTTCGATAAACATCTCGCACAGATTAAGAGGAAGCTGATATATAAGTCTTCCTATTCCAAGAGCAGAGTAAGATGCGATACTCTTCTCCTCATAGAAGATACTGCTTACTTCAAGCGCAAGCTTGGCTTCCTTATATGATTTAGATACATCCTTAAGCTCACAAATAGCATTACCGTATGCAACCTTAACATTTGCCATAGCTTCGGTATTAACCAGTGAAACTATTGTATCAGCAATTTCTGCGAGCATATCGTTGGTAGGAGCAGATCCAAACGATTTAATCAGAATAGTTCTGTCTTCATCTACAGCTGTTACGAAATCACCACTCTGCACTGAGTACATCCCCTTAAGGAGCTCACTTATCATTCCATTCATACCACGGCTGGAATCAACAAGAAATACTACTCTGCAGCAATTAGGGTCTATATGAAGCTTCTTGGCACGATTATATATATCTACAAGAAGCATATTGTCCAATATCAAATTCTGGTAAAAACTGTTCTTATCATACTTTTCCTGATAAGCAACCATCAGCGCCTGTAGCTGTGAAACAGCAATTTTGGCTACTGTATATGCAGTATCATCCTGTCCGGATGAAGCCACAATATATATAAGGCTATTATCTTCATAAAGCTTCATGAGATGATAACCTGATACCACCTGGCTATCTGCCGGTGATTTTACAAAGCTCTCTACAATGTCATTATCAATTACTATATTACCTGCAGTAGCAATATTTCTGCCTTCATCATCATACACTGCAAGATTAACCTTAGTAATCATGTAGAGGTCGTCTATACTGTTTTGAATAATGTGATTAGTAATCATTCGCCACCTTGAAAAAAGCCCCGGCAGTAAATGCCGGGGCATTAATTTTAACTGTAAGTAAAGAACTAGTTGGTAATAGTCTTCTCAGTTTCCTTATCGAATACGTGAATCTTCTCAACGTCGATAGCAAACTTGATAGCATCGCCAGGTCTAGCAGTTGTACGAGAATCAACTCTAGCGGTGATAGGGAACTCCTGAAGATCGAAGTAGAGATATACTTCAGCTCCGAGAAGCTCGTAAACCTTAATGGTTGACTCAAATACTGACTGAGGTGAAGATGCGATGAACATCTCTGAATCATAAACGTCCTCAGGACGGATACCGAAGGTAACAACCTTTCCGTCATAACCACCCTCAACAAGCTTCTTTGACTTTGCGGGAGGAAGAGGAATGCTGTGATCTGCGATCTCAAGATAAGCAACATCGCCTTCGATTCTAACGATAGCATCAAGGAAGTTCATCTGAGGAGATCCCATGAATCCTGCAACGAAGAGGTTTACAGGCTTCTCATAGAGGTTCTGAGGGGTATCAACCTGCTGGATAACACCGTCCTTCATAACTACGATTCTATCACCAAGGGTCATAGCCTCTGTCTGGTCGTGGGTAACGTAGATGATGGTGGTACC
>DCIR01000078.1 GCA_002317155.1 Lachnospiraceae bacterium UBA1721 | reverse complement strand
ACCACTTCGATACCTCTCCATATTTTGTTTGTGTCGTTTATGTTTGTTGCTTGTCACACGCGACTTGACTAATATATAACATCCATATATAAATGTCAACACTCTTTTTTGAAATTTTTTTAATTTTTTTTTGCGCCTTTTTGAAAGCCTTATTTATCAAGGCTTTTGGCGATTTTTCAAAAGAAAAAAGTATGCGCATCTGCACACACTTTTCTTTAATTATTTCATAAAAGATTTTGCAGTAACCAGATCTTCGGGTGTCGTTACTTTGATATTGGTATAATCACCTTCCACCACATATACTTCTCTTCCACTCATAAGTTCTACTGCCTGAGCATCATCAGTAATATTGATTTTATCTAAGGACATTACTTTTCTGTATGAATCAAATATGAGATCTGCTTCAAATGTTTGGGGCGTCTGCATATTCCAAACAGTACTTCTGTCAGGCGTACTGATTATCTTCCCATCCGCATCCACAATTTTAACAGTATCCTTTGATTTCACAGCCGCAACACAGGCACCGTATTTTACAGCGCCATCGTAACAGTTACCAAATATCATTTCACTGACAAAGGGTCTGGCTCCATCATGAATGAATATTATATCGGTGTCGATATTATTGTGAAGCTCGCGATCACTCAAAGTTTCATTTTTTTCATCAGCCGACAAATCGATCCAATCACGTCCTGCAAGCTTCAGCAGCCCGGACCACACAGACTCATAACGTTCTCTTCCCGCCCAAGCGATATGTTTCACCTTGGCGAACGAATACTTATCAATAATATCCTTTCGCACATACTCTTCATCCTCAGGGCGAATCACAAGAATACATTCGTCTATTATAGCCGACTCTTCGGCTGCCCTTAGGCTGTACCAAAGAATCGGCTTGTCATTCAGTTCTATAAATTGTTTGGGCACATCGCTGCCCATTCTTTTTCCACACCCGCCTGCAAGCAGTATGAGTGTGCAATGCTTTTTATTGCCTGTCATTCATTCTCTCCACGAGTTATGGTATAAAACACTCCTCGAATTATGGTATGAAAACTCCCTGCTTCTCTCCAATCTGCAAATTCGGAACAGCATTAAGATCATATCCACTTCTGTAGCCCTTAATATATTCATAGTAACCGGCTGAGGCAATCATTGCAGCGTTATCCGTACAAAGCTTAGGCGAGGGATGATAGAATTTAATCTTCTGTCTCTCACACTCTGCCTCAAACGCAGCTCTTAATGATGAGTTTGACGCCACTCCACCCGCTATAGCAAACTGTTCTATTCCATGTTCTTTTGTAGCCTTAAGCGAATGTTCAACGAGCACCTCAATAACCGCTTTCTGGAACGAAGCCGCTACATCTGCCTGTGAAAATTCTTCGCCCTTCATACGACATCCGTTAAGATAATTCAAAACAGCTGATTTTAATCCACTAAAACTAAAATCATAATCGCTTCCTTCGACCTTACCTCTCGGGAATACTATTGCATCAGGATTACCTTCTTTGGAAATCTTATCGATTTTAGGGCCGCCAGGGTATCCGAGGCCTATTGCACGGGCCACTTTATCAAATGCTTCGCCTGCAGCATCATCTCTTGTTCTTGCAATTATCTCGTACTCTCCGTAATCTTTCACGAGCACCAGGTGCGAATGTCCGCCCGAAGCAACAAGACACATAAACGGAGGCTGCAGTTCCTTATTTTCAATATAATTTGCACTGATATGACCTTCTATATGATGTACTCCAACCAAAGGAACATTGCTTGCAAAACTGATAGCCTTGGCAAAAGACACACCCACCAGCAAAGCTCCCACTAAACCGGGACCATAGGTCACAGCTATTCCATCAATATCGTTAAGAGTCACTCCGGCCTCAGCGAGTGACTGTTCTACAACCTGATTAACTTTTTCGATATGCTTTCTCGAAGCAATCTCCGGCACTACGCCACCATAAAGAGTATGCAGATCAATCTGCGAATAGATAGTATTCGACAAAATCTCTCTTCCGTTCTTAACTACAGAAGCTGCCGTTTCATCACATGAACTCTCTATTCCCAATATTAAAATATCGTCACCCATCTTTTTCACATCAGTCTCCCGGAACACCGTCACCATTCAAATCAACATTCTCAGCAAAATCCCAGCCGTAAATCTTCCACTTCTTGTCAGAATCTTTCCTCAGCACATAGACAATTTGAGAAGTTTTGTTTGTTCCATTTTCATTCATAGTATACGTGCACATCAGCCTTGCACATGAATATCCGTTTCTTGTATAGAAATCAACATTGGTGCTGGATGCAAGTGCAATATTTATGATAGTAATCTTTTTATCCTTATGATCACTCACATCTGAATGCAGCTGAAACAGAAATGAAGCAAGATCATTGGCTGCGAGCAAATCATCATCATAAAGCTGTCTGGTTTTCATTCCCAGGCGTTCCACTTCATCATCAGTGCATGTCTCGTTATACAGACATTTCGTTATGTCATTGTAGTACTTAATAACCTCTTTGGGTGTCGGTGGATAATTGTTGTTAAGATCTCTTGAAAGAGTCTCCTCAACAACAGTCATACTGGCTGCCGCCCTCTCGGATTTACTCTTATTCGACAGATAAGCATAGTATGCCACTACTGCAAGAATAAGAATCGTTATGATAATTGTAATTCTCGTAGTACGTGGCTTCAACTTCATCTACGGGTTCCTCTGATAAAATAGATCAATCTTCAAAATTAAGTTCGGCACTTCTTCCATCCTTGGAAATGTGCGCATTAGGGAATATTGCTTTCACTGCATCCCTATAATTATCCGGCCAATTCATGGACGGACTGTAATGCGTAAGCCATAATTCTGTAGCATTAACTTCTGCTGCAATATGTGCGGCTTCCTGCATTGTCATATGTTTTTTCTGGCGTGCTTTTTCAGCTTCTTCCGGATCGCCATACATACCCTCAAGTATCAAAAGGTCTGATCCTGCAGCTGCTTTTGTCAGGCTCTCGGTCGGTCTGGTATCAGTACAATAAGTTACTTTTAATCCTTTACGTGCCTCTCCCAGAACCATATCAGGAGTATATGTCATACCCTCATTCTCGATCACTTCACCCTTTTGAAGCTTGCTCCAGAATTTCATGGGAATGCCGGCAGCCTCCGCTCGTTCCTTGTCAAAACGTCCCTGCCTGTCTATCTCCATAGTGTAGCCATAGCACACCATGCTGTGATTAACTCTAAAAGCCTTGAGCCTATATCCTTCAAATTCAAATACCTGTTCCGGCTCTGTTATCTCCATAAACTTAAGTTCAAAAGGAAGTTCAGGTGCTATAACCCTAAGAGCATTAACAACACGTTCAATTCCTTTCGGTCCAATAAGCAACAGCGGCTCAGTTCTGTCGGCATTACCCATGTTAAGGAGCATTCCCGGCAATCCACTGATATGATCCGCGTGATAATGGGTAAAACAAATCACATCAATCGGATTAGGACTCCAGCCCTTTTCTCTCATTGCAATCTGAGTTCCTTCACCACAGTCGATCAAAATACTGCTTCCGTTGTATCTCATCATAAGCGAGGTCAGCCATCTATATGGCAGCGGCATCATTCCGCCTGTTCCCAGCAAACAAACATCTAACATTAATATACCTACTCAGCTAATGCGCTATCTGCGCCACATAATCATTGCATCCTCAACCGGTTTTTCATAAAAACGCGGCCTGATACCTTCATTTACAAATCCATTCTTTTCATACACATGAATAGCTGCCGAATTGCTCACGCGCACCTCAAGTGTATATGCCTCAACGCCCATGGCATCACCAAGCCTAATCAGTTCTGCTATAAGTGAATTGGCAATCCCTTTTCCACGTAAGGTATTCTTAACAACCACATTATCTATGTTGCCCTCATTGCATATGACACGCATGCCCGCAGAACCCGCTATCTCACCATCATACACAGCCACAAGATAATGCGCATAATCTATAGATAATAATTCCCTGAAGGATTGCTCGGACCAGGGAGTACTGAAAGATTCAGCCTCTATAGCCGCAAGTGTAGCAATATCTCCTTCTTCTATTCTTCTGATTATCAATTTATCCATTGTCAAATAAGGAAATCCTTCGGCCCTTCATTTTCAGCCTGACTCTTTCTCAAATAAACCGGAGCATGATCTGCTGCCGATACAAAGCGTCCCTGTTCAAAATACATAGCTCCGAGAGTGGCTACCGACGCCGCACTCTGATGACTTCTATGTGCAGGTGCAAACCTATACGGAGCAGTAACCTTTTCCTCAATAATTGACCGGTATACCGGTGCACCATCACCAAGGAAAACAACAGGTCTTCCGATTTCATTTACCTTTTCCAATACATCGACAACAGGTATAGCGCTCTGTTCCATCAAAGTATTAAGATCAGGATTAAAATCATATATACCTGCATACACCTGCTGTCTGCGTGCATCCATAAGCGGGCAAACCACATCAGTTGTTCCCCACAGATTAAATGCCAGGCCCTCAAGTGTAGGCACTTCAATAATCGGCTTGTCCAAAGCAAATCCCAGGCCTTTCGCCGTAGCTGCACCGATTCTGAGACCTGTATATGATCCCGGACCTGCCGCTATCGCTATCGCATCAATAGTATTCATGTCCAGGTCTGTCATGTTTCTGATTTCATCAAGCATCGGAAGCAATGTCTGTGAATGAGTCTTTTTGTAATTAGTAGTATAATCCGCTCTGATAACTCCATCTTCCCAGAGCGCAACTCCTGCGACCAGTCCGGAGCTGTCTAAACCGATAATCTTCATCTATGCCTCCACGCCTTTAACCTTGATGATTCGATAATCAAATCCTTTTTCAAGATTTTTCTCGATAGTGATTCGAGTACAATTTTCCGGCAAAATATCCTCAATAAGTTCTGCCCACTCAATCAGACATATGCCTTCTCCGTAAACATAATCATCAAAGCCTATCTCATCCATCTCTTCCGGATCGGCTATTCTGTATACGTCAAAATGATAGAACGGAATTCTACCGTTTTCATAAACCTGTACAATTGTAAATGTAGGACTGCTCACCGGTCCTTCTATCCCAAGTCCCTTGGCAAGTCCCTGTGTAAACAAAGTCTTACCCACTCCGAGATCACCCGTTAAAGCGAGCACCTGACCGGGCTTAGCTTCACGCCCAAATTGCTCTCCTATTGCAAAGGTTTCCTCAGGGGAAAATGTTTCATATTCCTGTATCTGCATTTTTACTACCAATCTACTGCTTTATCTTATTCTTCTTCGGATCGATATTAGATGAAATAGTCTGAATCAAAACCGGCAGTGCCTCTCCCACCTGCCTCTTAGGAAAAACAGAAGCTGAATTCTTAGAAGTATAAATAATAATACTTCTTCCGGTTGATACAGCCTTATGAACTCCGCTCCACGCAAGTGTCTGACTCTGACCATCCTGCGATACCGTGATTCCCTCGTCATTAAGCACATAGTGAACAGGCTTTTTCATTGCCGGCGACAGTGCAAAGGTCTGACTGCTCTTAACCAGCAAAGTAATGGGCATATATAAAATAAGCAACGCCCCGATGACTATCATCATTATCCAGTACTGCTGCCTCCAATATATGCCGACAGCAACACCTGCAATTCCCACAGCGGTTGCAAGTAAAGTGGATATTTGTGTATATGAATGTCTGAGATTGTAATCATACAAATCACCGACAGTCAGTTTGATATCAGTTTCTACCATATCTTCTGTCTCCCATGCATCCGACCACAAGACATAGTCAACGCATTTTTATATACTTAATCAATTTATTTTATTATATTCGCAAAAAAAAATCAATCATACTTACATTTTAGTAAGTATGACTGACTATATCTGTAAACTATTTTATTATCGGCGACTAAGCCTCTCACGACTACAGTTCAGCCAATGCCCTGCACAATTCATTTATACTGTTAACCAGTATATCCGCTCCGGCAAGTTCTTCTCTGCTCCCGAATCCGTATAAACATCCCACTCCGAGAATCCCACTGTTTTTTGCCAACGCTATATCCTTCAT
>DCIR01000005.1 GCA_002317155.1 Lachnospiraceae bacterium UBA1721 | reverse complement strand
ATATATTTTTATATAAATTCATGTATTTTTTACAAAAATGGTACACTAAATGGTACACCTAAAAATGAAGTAACATGAATATATTACAGTAGTTTCATTTAGGAAAAGCTCTGATACAGCAAACATTATGATCTCATAGGGTGGAATGCTTTATGGGATTTTGTGTAATATATCATAACTGCTCAATGACATTTGTATTATTGCAATGTTATTGGGCTTTTCTATTTTTTAAAGAAAAATTAAAATAGTTGAAGACTTTTTCTACTTTATTTCGTTTTAATATATGTAGAGCAAAGGAGGTGGAGATGATAGGTTCTAGAGAAAATTTAATAAGTCTTATTGAACAGTATCAGAATCTGGTATTCTCCATTTGCCTCAAAATGACCGGTGATTATTTTACTGCAGAAGATATTACGCAGGATACATTTATAGCAGCATATAAAAATTGGAAAAGCTTTGATGGGAAAAATGAGAAGACCTGGATATGTAGGATAGCAACAAATAAATGCATTGATTACCAAAGAGCCGCAGCAAGAAAAATAGTTTCTATTGATGCTGAAACAATTATTGATATGCCGGATTCTACCGAAGTTCTACAAGAAATAATCAATAAAGATATTATGCGGGAATTTGAAAATGCTGTCCAAAATTTAGATGAGCCATATAGAAACGTTGCCTGGCAGCATTTCATAGAAGGTAAGAGCGCGAAAGAAATTTCGTTTGAAAATGATGTAGGGATTAAAACGATTCAGACACAGATTTATCGAGCACGTAGCATGTTGAAGAAAAAGGTAAGAAAGGAGGATCTGATAACATGAAAGAATATTTGAGTGATGAAGAATTGTTACAATTTATAGCAGATATTGAAGAGTGTGATTTAGTAGAGGCTCCTCCTTGTATTGCGGAAAAAGTCTTAGATGAGATTGACAAAAAAGATCAAATTATAGAATATAGAAAATTCCGCAACAGAGTAATAGCGGCAGTTGCTTGTATTTCGGTTCTTACTGTGGTTGTTCCTGAATGGATTAAGTTAAGACCTGAGATTTCGGCTTCAGTATTAATGAAGCATGAAGAAAAGGTTGATCTAGCAGGATCCAAAATATTTGGTGGTTTATGTGATACACATTACATTAGTGATTTTATGAATGGAAGAGAGGAATAGGATATGAAACCTAGAAAGAAAAATAAATTTTTAACGCTTGTATGTTCTTTTTGCCCAGGTGCGGCAGAAATGTATATGGGATTTATGAAGAGTGGACTTAGTTTGTTAGTGATTTTTACAATACCAATCTTAATTGCAATTATTTTATATGGTGGAGATTATCTAGTTATTTTATCTAGTATAGTTTATGTGTTTAGCTTTTTTCATGCGAGAAATATTGCGGCAGCACCTCAGGAACAGTTCGATCTATTAGAAGATAAATATATCTGGGAAGAATTCATGGGAGGAAAGCCAGTTATTGTCTCATCGAAAGTCTATAGAAAGTGGGTGGCTACTGCTCTGATTTTAGCCGGTGTTAGTGGAATTTGGTACTTATTTAGAAATGTGATTCAGAATATTATTGATTGCTTCAGAATGTCAGATTATGAAAGAATGTTGACCGAAAGTGTTATTTCAAGCGTACCAAGACTGGCCTTTTCTATTTTTGTTATAGTTATCGGAGTGATGTTGGTAAGAGGAAAAAAGAAAGGGCTGATAGGAGATGATGAAGATGGAAATGGTAGCAGAACAGACGAGTAAAAAAGAAGAACGAGTTCATAGAGTAGGTAGCGTTACAACCGGAATATCGATGATTGGATGGGGAATACTTTTTATTCTATATGAAGTGCATGTGATTACAGATTTGGCTGTGGTTTTGAAACTTTGGCCTGTAATCCTTATAAGCCTTGGGTTGGAAATACTATGGTATAATGCGCGTGGAAAAAACTTAATCTATGACAAAGGCGCTGTATTTCTCTTAATTGTTATGACGGTTTTTTCCTTGATGATGGCATTTGCTGATCAGGTGATTCGATATATGAATTTAATATAGCAAAAGTATAGAATCAGAATATGGTTAAGAAATAAAGAAGAATTGTTTTAAACGTATTAAAAGGAGTATCCATGTAAGTGGATGCTCCTTTGTTTTGTACGTTGGAAGAAAGAAGCTTGTTAAACGTGTGGAGTTCGAAAGCTTTATATTGGAAAGTATAGAGATTTAAAGGGTTTAAGGATTTACATAACAAGTTTACACTGTACAAATCGGCCCTAATATGGTAGGCTACAAGTTGCTGTATTAGGGCTTCTTTTACGCGAGTGGCGATGAAAAACATGGCGCATTTTGTCGATTTCAGAAGTGAAACCGCTTCATTGTCAGAAGATAATGAATAATATGGCTGATGAAGGTTATCTAGTGTACCAAAATGGTCCACTATCAAAATACACAGTGCTGAAAAGCCCGTAAATATAAAGATAATACGGAGGTATATATAAATATGAAATTAGGAATCGTCGGACTCCCCAACGTTGGAAAGAGTACTTTATTCAATGCTATCACAGGAACCGCAAAAGCTCAGGCTGCAAATTATCCTTTCTGTACAATTGAGCCCAATACAGGTATCGTAGCTGTTCCCGATGAAAGACTTGATAAGCTTGCTGAGCATTGGCAGACAGACAAGAAGACTCCGGCTGTTGTAGAGTTTACCGATATCGCAGGTCTCGTAAAGGGTGCATCTAAGGGTGCAGGTCTTGGTAACAAGTTCCTTGGACATATCAGAGAGTGTGATGCAATTATCCACGTTGTAAGATGCTTTGATAATGATGAGATTATGCACGTAGTTGAAGATGCGACCAAGGCTGTTGCAGTTGATCCTGCAGGCGATATGGAGTGCATCGATTTGGAGCTTATCTATTCCGATCTTGATATGATTGAGAATCGTCTTCAGAAGGCTATCAAGGCAGGAAAGGGTGGCAACAAAGAGGCTCGTGAGGAGGAAGCTTTCCTTAATGAGATTAAGGCTCATCTTGAGAGCGGCGCCAACGCACGTACCTTTGAGTATGATCAGAAGAATGACCTCTATGTTAATGTTATGAAGGAGATGGGACTCCTTTCGGCTAAGCCTATCATTTATGCCTGCAACATGGATGATGAAGGCTGCGCTAATCCTGAGTCTGTAGATTATTACAAGATTGTAAAAGCTAAGGCCGAGGCTGAGGGTGCACAGGTGCTTCCGATTTGTGCCAAGACGGAGGAAGATCTCGCAGGTCTTGATGAAGAAGAGAAGGCATTGTTCCTTGAGGAGCTTGGATTCTCTGAGTCTGGTCTGGATAGACTTATCAAGGCTAGCTATGCGCTTTTGGGATTGATCTCATTCCTTACTGATGGTAAGAAGGAATGCCGTGCTTGGACTATCAAGAGAGGAACCAAAGCTCCTCAGGCTGCAGGAAAGATTCATTCTGATTTTGAAAGAGGATTCATTCGTGCTCAGGTTATTGCTTACGGTGATCTTGATGAAGCCGGATTTGATTATGTAGCTGTTAAGTCTAAGGGCAAGCAGCGTACTGAAGGTAAAGAGTATGTGGTTCAGGACGGAGATATCATCGAGTTCCTGTTTAATGTATAAGCCAATAGGCTGATTAAAGAGGGATTAAGATGAATTTAACGGATATTTCATTTCCTAATTTAGGTATAAATTTACACAATGTACCTCAAAAATTTAGTTTGTTTGGTAAGTTTGATATTGCTATGTATGGTATAACATTTGCCATCGGTGTCGTGCTGGGAATAGTGATTGCATCGAAGCTCGCTAAAGAAGAAGGCCAGGACGAGGATACATTCTGGACATTCGCATTATGTGAGATATTCTGCAGTCTTATCGGCGCAAGAATCTACTATATAGTGTTTTCGTGGTGGAGATTCAAGACTCCTTTCGTTGAAGGAAAAATATGGGAAGGAATCGTCGGACTTATTAATTTAAGAAAAGGCGGAATTGCTATATACGGTGCGGTTATTGCTGCATTCATCACTCTATTTATTTTCTGTAAAAAGAAAAAGGTTAATCCGTTTATCTATGGAGACCTTGCGATGCCTGCACTTATTTTGGGACAGGCAATCGGACGCTGGGGTAATTTCTTTAACAGAGAGGTGTTTGGTGAATATACTGACAGCCTGTTCGCAATGAGAATTCCTTTTGCTGCAATCAGGCCTGAGGACAGATCTGAGTTGCAGAAACTTATTCAGACTGAGGCAGGCGTCAACTATATCCAGGCTCATCCCACTTTCCTCTATGAGAGTGTATGGAATCTTGCTATATTTGCGATATTAATGCTTTACAGAAAGCACAAGAAGTTTAATGGTGAACTTTGCCTTATTTATTTTGCGGGCTATGGTATCGGAAGATTTTTGATAGAAGGAATCAGAACCGACCAGCTTAAGATTCCCGGAACATCAATTCCTGTATCACAGGTTGTGGCTGTTGTCCTTATTCTTATCGCTATTGTAGGAGAGGTGCTTGCAAGAGTAAATCTCAAGAAAGGCACACTCCCTGCAGCGTTTCAGGTCAGAACTGCTGAAGAAAAGGCAGCTGATGCAGAAAAGTATAAGAAAGCAGCTGAAGAGAAGAAGGCTAAGAAGGATGCTGAAAGACAGCATATAGAATATGAAATCAAGGCTTCTGAGCCTGAAGATGACGAAGAGTAATATCTGTCTTTGCTATCAAGAAAAGTATAAAAGTGGGACAAAATAATAAAAAATCCACTAAAAGTGGGAAAAATATCCCACATCATCCCACCGAATTCAATAATTAGTATGCTGGTGGGAGAGTACAACAAAATATTGTTAATAATTGTTAAAAAAGTCTGTCAGACATCGTCTGACAGGCTTTTTTTATTGTGCAAAATGCACCAAACAAATTATTAATTTTTCTTAAAAATTCTTAATCAAAATGCTTGATATTGCTTGATTTATGGGCTATTTTAGTATAAAATTACGGTGTAAGTGGGAAGAAGTGGGATGTTATACCCATAAAGTGGGATGAAAACGAGTCACAAAGGACTAAGAAAGGAGAGATACCGTGGCAGGACTGATCGGCGAATACAATCACACAATCGATGCCAAGGGTCGTCTCAGCATTCCTTCTAAGTTCCGTACAGTGCTTGGTGATTCATTTGTTATCTCAAAGGGTATTGATTCATGCCTGATTATTTACTCGGATGAAGAGTGGAGTGCTTTCCAGGCTAAGTTGAATACACTTCCAAGTTTTGATGATGATGCCAGAGAGGTTAAGAGATTCTTCGGTTCGGGTTCAGCATATGTTGATGTCGATGCTCACGGAAGAATTCTTGTTCCTTCAAACCTTCAGGCATATGCAGGACTTTCAAAGGACGTAACTATTGTTGGTACCACAGATGGCAAGGCTGAAATCTGGGATACAGATAAATGGAATGAGAGAGAGGGACGTACTAGTCCTAAGGATGCAGTTAAGAATCTGTTCAGCAGAGGAATCTCAATTTAAGGTTGGTGAAAGTGATGGAATTCGTACACTATTCCGTAATGCTTAACGAGACAATTGAACAGCTTAACATCAAGCCGGACGGTATTTACCTTGATGGCACCCTCGGAGGGGCCGGACATTCAAGCGTGATAGCAGGTAAGCTTACAACCGGTCATCTCTACGGAGTAGATCAAGACGCGGCAGCAATCGAGGCAGCTTCCGAAAGACTTAAGCCTTTTGGAGACAGGGTCACAGTAATAAGAAACAATTACTGTAATGCGGTGAGTGAGCTTGAGGAAAGAGGAGTTAAGGAAGTAGATGGTATTCTCCTTGATTTGGGAGTCAGCTCATATCAGCTTGATACAGAAGACAGAGGTTTTTCATATAGATATGATGCTCCGCTTGATATGAGAATGGATCAGCGACAGGCACTAACGGCATCAGATATCGTTAACGGATATTCGGAGAACGAACTGTTCAGAATAATCAGAGATTACGGCGAAGATAAATTCGCTAAAAATATTGCAAAACATATAGCAGCTGCCAGAAAGCAAAATCCAATCAGAACCACATTTGAACTGAATGAGATTATAAAGGCTGCGATACCTGCCAAGATGAGGCAGAACGGACACCCTTCAAAACAAACATTCCAGGCACTAAGAATTGAGTGCAATCAGGAACTGAGAGTTTTAGAGGAGTCGCTGGACAAGATGATAGGAATGCTTGCCGACGGCGGAAGATTTTGCATTATAACATTTCATTCATTGGAGGACAGAATAGTCAAATCGGCATTTAGAAAAAATGAGAATCCTTGTGAATGCCCTCCGGAATTCCCGGTGTGTGTATGCGGTAAGAAATCGCAGGGAACAGTGATAACAAGAAAACCGATTTTACCTTCCGAGAAGGAACTCGAAGAAAACAGTAGATCTAAGAGTGCTAAGCTCAGAGTTTTCGAAAAAAGCAAATAAAGACAGAATTAATAATAGATAAGTAAGGACAGACAGTAATGAGAGAAAATAACAGCTTCAGATATGTAAGAAACGCCGAGGAGGAATATCAGTACGGTTCAGCAGCACCTGCATATGCACCTCGCAGAAGTAATCCCGGACATCAGGAGAGACCCGGTCAGAGAAAAGCAACAAGACGTAATACAAAATTCAGCTTTACCGGAATGCTTATGGTTGTCGGCGCATTTGCATTTCTTGCATGGATGATGGTAAACTATGTTAGGGTTCAGAGTGAACTCACCAGTACAGTTAAATCAGTAGCCAGCAAGCAGGTACAGCTCACTAATCTTACTTCTGATAATGATGAGCTTTATTCAAGAATCATCAGTAGTGTTGATCTTGAGCAGATTGAGTTTATCGCTCGTAGCGAACTCGGAATGAAGTATGCACAAGAAGGCCAGGTTATCACTTATACCTCTGTTGGCAATGACTATATGAGAAAAGTGGATAGCAGTAATTAAAATGGCAGACAAAAGAAACGATAGTAGAAGAAATCAGAATAATAATAAAGAAGCGCAGTCGGATAGAGGCCGCAGGTCGGGAAGACAGATCAGACAGGGCAAACTCAATTTCACATTGGGTGCCTTCGTGGTTGTGTTACTGGCATTGGCTATCCGACTGATTTATATTGTTAATGAGCATGGTACTGAATATCAGAAGGCTGTATTGCAAAATCAGGCGTATGACAGTACCATTTTGCCGTTTAGAAGAGGCGATATTGTAGATGCCAACGGAACAATCCTTGCCACTTCTGAAAAGGTATACAATGTAATAATCGATGCGTCGGTTATGCTGACCTATGATGATGACAGATATTTTGAGCCTACAATCAGAGCTATAAGGGATACGCTTCCTTCGCTCGATGCGGATGCAATCAGATATTATGTCACTCAGCATGAGAGTGAGAAGTATTATATCGCTGCAAAACGTGTCTCTTATTCAGAAATCAGCCAGTTCCTTGAGGCACAGGCAGAGAATGACTATGTTAAGGGCGTTTATTTTGAAGAAGAATACAAGCGAGTATATCCTAACGGAAGTCTTGCTTCGACAGTGCTTGGCTTTACGAGAAATAACAGAAGCTCGGAAGGACAGTACGGACTTGAAGAGTATTATGATTCATATCTGACAGGTACAGACGGAAGACAGTACGGATATCAGAATGATGACGATACACTTGAGAGAACTGTTGTAGAAGCAGAAGACGGGTATACTATTCACACAACCATAGATGCCAATATTCAGGCTATCGTTGAGAAGTATCTTAAGCAGTTCAATGATGAGCATATGAATACTGCCCGACAGGGTAACGGTGCTGAAAATATCGGATGTATCATTCAGGATGTTAATACCGGTGAAATCAAGGCTATGGCTCAGTATCCCGATTATGATCCGAATGATTATAAAAATACTGATGCACTTTTGGGAACAATGCTGATTGAGTCATACGTCAATCAGGCAGGATACACTATCTACAAGACAACAGATACTCCTATCACACAGGATGTACTGAATATTATTCCTGAGGAACAGCTTAATATCAATCTTTCAAACCTTTGGAAGAATTTCTGCATCTCCAATACATATGAGCCCGGTTCGACTGCCAAGCCTTTTACTGTAGCGGCAGCACTTGAGTGTGGAGCAATCACCGGAGATGAGGTATATACCTGTAACGGATATCTTGAAGTCGGCGGACATAAGATTAAGTGCCATACATATGTATCCGGTGGTGACGGTGCGGTTACCGTATCAGACTCAATTGCATGGTCATGTAATGTAGCACTTATGAAAATCGGTCAGGCAATGGGTGCAAACCTTTTCTGTGATTTCCAGAACACCTTTAATTTCGGACTTAAGACCAATATCGATCTTGCCGGAGAAGCAAGAACCGCAAGCTTGATTTATAATGCTGATGACATGGTTCCTTCCGATCTTGCGACCAATACATTCGGACAGAATTTTAACGTTACCATGATTCAGATGATTACCGGATTCAGTGCGTTAATCAACGGTGGATATTATTACGAGCCTCACATGGTAAATAAGATTACCAATTCAAATGGCGCGACAATAGAGAATATTGAGCCCAGGGTGCTCAAACAGGTTATATCTGAATCAACATCCGCGTTAATTCGTCAGTACACCAGAGCTACCGTAATGGAAGAGGGTGGTTCGAGAAGAACCGGTAGAACTGCAAGACCTGCAGGATATGCTATCGGAGGTAAGACGGGAACAGCGGAGACTCTTCCCCGTGGAAACGGAGAGTATGTAGTATCATTCATGGGATATGCGCCTGCGGATAATCCTCAGATTGCAATATATGTTGTCGTAGACCGTGCAAATGCAGTGCGTCAGGATGATGCCAAGTTTGCAACCGGTATTGTAAGAAATGTTCTCACAGAGGTCCTTCCTTATATGGGAATCTTTATGACTGAGGAACTCAGTGAGGCAGAGATAAAAGAGCTTGAAGAAAAACAGCTTGCTATTACTCTTGAGTATGGCAACGGAGAGAGCTCTTCATCAAGCTCTTCGCAGGAGCTTGATTATATCACCGATGGTACTATTATTGATGGTACAGGTGAGAGTGCAAATATCTATCCTGTGTGGATGACATGGCCTGTAGATTCGACGACCGGATACAGAGTTGATCCTACTACAGGCGAGTATATTGATGCATTTACAGGTGAACCGATTAACGGTAACAGTTCTACAATGGATGAAGATATTCCGATTAATCCTAATTTGGAATATCCACCCGGAAACTAAGTAATGGAGTAGTGAGTAATGGCTTTGGGATCTGCAGAAATTAAGCAATTTACAAAGAAGACGGTTCGTAAGGTGACGAGTTCAGGTTTTGATTTTAACCTGCTTTTTATCCTGCTGACTATCCTTGCATTCGGACTTATTATGGTCTATTCAGCAAGTTCATATGTAGCTGTGCGTGATTTCGGAGGCAGAGACTATTTCTTTATCAGACAGCTCAGATGGGACTTGCTCGGGCTTGTGTTTATGGTCGGTCTGATTTTTGTTCCGTATAAGCTCTACAATGCATGGAATCTTGAGAGATGGATTGTATATGCGGTTGCATTTATCCTTCCGTTCCTTACCATTCCTTTTGGTATTGAGTCGCACAATGCGACCAGATGGATTAAGCTTGGCCCTGTTTCGTTCCAGCCGGCTGAGGTTTCCAAGATCTTAATGATTATCTTTATGGCTTCATGGCTCGCCGGAATAAAGGAGAAGATCAATACCTGGACATATCTCGGTATCAGTCTTGCTTTTGTCGTTCCTGTGGCGGCAGTTATCTATCTTGTAACTGATAACCTTAGTTCAGCACTTATTATTTTTATGATCTGTGTGCTTATGATTTTTATATCAAGCACAGATATAAAAAAGTATATATTCTTTGGTGGCTTGCTGATAATAGTAGCGGTCATCATAATAGCAGTCGTGTATAATGCGGATATCAGTGATGATACATCATTCAGAATAGGTCGAATTTATACATGGCTTCATCCCGGTACTGCGCAGGATACAACAGGACATCAGACCATTCAGGCTCTGTATGCTATCGGTAATGGCGGAGTAATCGGTAAGGGACTCGGACAGAGCGTTCAGAAGATTTCAGCGCTCCCTGAGCCTCAGAATGATATGATTTTTGCAGTTATCTGTGAGGAACTTGGAATTGTGGGAGCCGTAGCACTTATTATTATGTACGGTCTTCTTTTATACAGAATTTACTCTATTGCACGTGAGACCAAGAATAGATTTGCATTCATGGTAGCGGTAGGAGTTATGTGCCATATCGGAGTACAGGCGATACTTAATATTGCGGTTGCAACCAACAGTATGCCTAACACAGGTGTATCACTTCCTTTTGTAAGCTATGGTGGTTCATCGGCTATTTTCCTTCTCATGGAGATGGGAGTGGTATTCTGCATTAATAGAACGAATAACAGAGAGGCTAAAAAGTGAGCAAACGTACACGTATCATTGTCAGAATCGTGATAGTGCTTGCTTTGATAGCGGGCATTCTGTACGCGGGATATACGTTTTTAAATAAATATCGAATTGACCCTGAGAAGATATATGTAGAGGGTAATTCTCATTACACTAACGAAGAGATTGAAGATATGGTTCTGGGCGGAATGCTCGGAGACAATTCTGTATATTTATCCTTCAAATACAAGAATAAAAAGATTACGGATGTGCCGTTTGTGGATGCAATCAGCGTATCTGTTTTATCGGACGATTCAATCAAAATCAGTGTGTATGAAAAGGCTTTGGCCGGATATGTATGTTACCTGGACCATTATATTTACTTTGATAAAGATGGTTATGTGGTTGAGAGTTCCAATATCCTTACACCCGGAATCCCTCAGGTTACAGGTATTACGTTTAACAGCGTTGAGGTGGGCAAAAAGCTCGGTACCGGCGAGACGGATATTTTTGAGAGAACTCTTGATCTTACCAAGCTGATGGATAAGTACAGCCTGGTAGTCGACAGAATCTATTTCCACGATGGTGGAAGAGTGACACTGTATTTTGGAAGTGTCCGTGTTAATCTCGGAGATGAGACCGCACATATCGAGGATAAGGTTATGAATTTACCGCAGTTCTTGGAAAAATTGCGTGGAAAAACCGGCGTTCTGGACATGGAAGAGTACGATGAGACCAATGGAATATACATTTTTACCGCGGATGAGTAGAAATAACAGTTTTTTTATGAAAATCCGTTGCGAAATATTGAAAATAATTATATATTATATAAGTGTGTAAATTTATGTAATAATGTTTACCTGTGGAGGACAAAACATTGATAGAACTTAGATCAAACGAATATGGTAGTGGCGCAAGAATCATTGTTGTCGGTGTAGGTGGAGCCGGTAATAATGCAGTTAATAGAATGATTGAGGAGAACATCGGTGGCGTAGAATTTATCGCTGTTAATACCGATAAGCAGGTTCTTAACCAGAGCAAGGCTCCTCAGATAATCCAGATCGGTGAGAAGCTCACCAAGGGTCTTGGCGCAGGTGCTAAGCCTGAGATCGGTGAGAAGGCAGCTGAGGAAAGCCTTGAGGAACTTAAGGCTGCATTACAGGGAGCAGATATGGTATTTGTTACCTGTGGTATGGGTGGCGGAACCGGAACAGGTGCAGCTCCCGTAGTTGCTAAGATTTCTAAGGATCTTGGTATCCTTACCGTCGGCGTTATGACTAAGCCTTTCGTATTTGAAGGTAAGCCTCGTCTTAACAATGCTATGGCAGGTATCGAGAGAATCGCAGAGAACGTAGATACTCTTATTGTTATCCCTAACGAGAAGCTTCTTGAGATTATCGACAGACGCACTCCTATTAAGGAAGCATTTAAGAAGGCTGATGAGGTTCTTCAGCAGGCAGTTCGTGGTATCACCGATATCATCAATGATACCGCAGATATTAACCTTGACTTTGCAGATATCCAGACCGCTATGAAGGGTCAGGGTGTTGCTCATATCGGTATTGGTTTTGCTAAGGGCGATAACAAAGCTGAGGAAGCTGTTCGCCTTGCAGTTGAGAGCCCTCTTCTTGAGACTCAGATCAATACTGCTAAGCATGCTATCGTTAACATCACCGGAGATATCTCTCTTGCTGATGTTGCAGCAGCATCACAGTACATTCAGAGCCTTACCGGAGATGAGGTTAACATCTTCGCAGGTGCTAACTTCGATGAGTCTATGACCGATACATGTATCGTTACCGTTATTGCTACCGGCCTTGACAGCACTCCTATGGGTGGCAATGCAGGACGCGGAATTCCTGTACAGCGTCGTTTTAACACTGCTAATACCGTAGCTCAGAACAGCTATCAGATGCAGCAGACAGCACAGGCACAGGCTCAGGCACAGCAGGTTGCTACTCAGAACACTGCACCTATGCAGCCCGTTCAGCCCAGAGTACAGCAGGTACAGCCTTCAGCTATCCGTACCAATGTTGCTCAGACCAAGCTTGAGATTCCCAGCTTCCTTTCAAGAAAGAGCGATAACTAATAGCTGTCCAATTTAATTATGATATCAAAGGGGCTCGCCGTTATGGTAAGCCCCTTGTTTTTAGATGAGGGTATATGGTTAAGATTGAAGAAATCCTCTCTATGGAGTATCTCAAAAAGACTGAATTTACCGGTTCTACCGAAGGTATGAGATACAGACTGGAGAAGTTTGAGAAAAAAATAGTATCTGACAGTGGGGAAGAGCATTCGGAAAAAATGCTTTTGTGCACAATATGGCCCGAGCCGTTTAATTTTGTAACCACACCTGCTGACCAGAAGCAGAGCAATGAGTTTACATTTGACAGAGACGGTGTAGAGGATGCAGTTGCATGGATGAATGATAAACTCTTTGAGATGCATGATAAATTTGAGAAGGCACCTCAAAACTGGGATACTTATAAGTTGACATAATATTATATATTGGTTACAATATAAGATACCGTAGGTATATTATGCATATACATATAGTGTTTATGCACTGAATTGTATGAATATTCATACCTATGATCAAAAAACGGTTAGGCCGATAAAATGGAGAGAGACTATGAAGTGTCCTTATTGTAGTAATGACAATACTCGAGTAATTGATTCCAGACCTGCAGATGATAATGCATCTATTCGCAGACGTCGTATTTGCGATGACTGCAACAAGCGTTTTACCACCTATGAGAAGGTTGAGACCATTCCTCTTATCATTATCAAGAAGGATAACAACCGTGAAGCATATGACAGACAGAAGATTGAGTCAGGTGTACTCAGAGCATGTCATAAGCGTCCTGTTAGTCTTGCACAGATTACCGGACTTGTTGATGAGGTTGAGAACGATATTTCGCAGCTTGAGGAGAAGGAGATTCCCAGCGATAAGATTGGTGAGCTTGTAATGAACAAGCTTAAGGATCTTGATGCGGTTGCATATGTAAGATTTGCTTCTGTATATCGTGAGTTCAAGGATGTAAATACATTCATGGACGAGCTTAAGTCAATGCTTAAGCAGAACTAATCAGGTATAATGATACTAGCAAAGTAAGCATAAATTTATTGCTGAAATATTTTGATAATACTTGAGAAATTTTCTGATAAGGGTTATCATTTATTATCGCAAGTCCGAAATATATGATGTACGGACGAACGGTAAAACGGAGTTTACCGGAAGGTTAACATCTGTTTTTAATATGACAAGGAGGTGATAGGATGGGAATCAATAGTATTAACGATTATTCAAATATTTTCAACAACTACAGAGTCCCTACTATTCCTGTTGTCAGTGTTGATGAGGTTGCTAAGCAGGACCGTCAGCGAATTGAAGCTGAGAAGCAGATGCCTGCAGCTACTTCTTCGCTCGAAGACATCAGTCTGCCGAAGGCGCGTCAGAATAATGCGGCGTTGGAGGACATTTCCCTTACCTTTAATAAGGGTGATGATTTCGGATATATTGGCAAAGACAGCGACATATTCTCCCTGGATGTCGAGGATGCTATTTCTGACATGCAAAAGGATGATGTGCTTAAGCAGTATCAGTATTTTGTAGGTAATATGGGCGGCGGAAACAATGCTCTTGTTGATAATAATGACGGAATAGTTATTCCTAAGTTTTGATTTGAATAGTTAATAGTCTGTATGACTGGGAACAGTCACAGTTAAAGGCATCTGTCGCAAGCGGCAGGTGCCTTTTATATTTTGTATAAATGAATACCCTAAAATTGATAAAATAAAGCATTTTTATAGTTATTTCATTGAAAATGAAAGAGCGAATATGTTATTCTGAATATTACCGCATATATACTTAGGAGAAGTGTGGTTATATGGCGGCAGGCACGAAGCCGTGTAAAGGAGAACTATGTTAGAACTTAATAACTTAAAATATACTGTTGAAGATAACGGAACAGAGAAAAATATTATTGATGGACTTAGTTTGTCAATTCCTGATGCTAAGTTTGTGGTTATCACAGGACCTAACGGCGGAGGAAAATCCAGCCTTGCCAAGGTTATTATGGGAATCTATCCTCTTACAGAAGGTAGCATTACTTTTGATGGAGAAGATATAACCAATTTGGGTATCACCGACAGAGCTAAAAAGGGAATCAGCTTTGCATTTCAGCAGCCGGTTCACTTTAAGGGAATCAAGGTGTTGGATTTACTGCGTATTGCAAAGGGCGAGAAGCTTTCTGTTGCTGAGGCTTGTGAGTATTTGTCAAAGGTTGGATTATGTGCAAGAGACTATATCAATCGCGAGGTAAATTCATCTCTTTCAGGTGGAGAGCTTAAGCGTATTGAGATCGCTACCGTCCTTGCGAGAGGAACTAAGTTTGCTATTTTTGATGAGCCCGAAGCCGGCATTGATTTGTGGAGCTTTCAGAATCTTATTAAGGTGTTTGAAAATATCAGAAGCAGTATAAATGGTACTATTCTAATTATTTCGCATCAGGAGAGGATTCTCGAAATAGCTGATGAAATTGTGATTATAGAAGATGGTAAGGTTAAAAAGCAGGGTGCAAAAGAAGAGATTCTTCCTGAAATTCTGGGTACGCCTTACGCAGGCAGCGCTTGCAACAAATTAGTTCAGGAGGGCAAGTAAGATGGAACAGATCGATCAGATTCAGAGACAGTTAATAGAAGAGGTCGCTGATCTTCATACCATGCCGGAGGGAGCATATAATATCCGTGCGAACGGAAAGAGCGCAGCGAGAAATACTACTGCTAATATTGATATTGTTACAAAAACAGATAAGAGCGGTATTGATATTAAGATTAAAGACGGAACAAAGAACGAGAGCGTTCACATTCCTGTTGTTTTAAGTGAAAGCGGCATCAAAGAAACAGTTTATAATGATTTCTTTGTAGGCGAGGATTGTGATGTTACAATCGTTGCCGGTTGCGGTATTCATAACTGTGGTACTCAGGATTCTCAGCACGATGGTGTGCACAGATTCTTTGTCGGAAAAAATTCTAAGCTTCGCTATGTAGAAAAGCATTATGGTGAAGGCGATGGAGATGGCAAGAGAATTTTAAATCCTGTGACAGAAGTATATCAGGAAGCTGGAAGCTATGTTGATATGGAGATGGTTCAGATTAAGGGTGTTGATTCCACTGTCAGAACCACCAAGGCAGAGCTCAAAGAAGGTGCTACACTTATTGTTCACGAGAGACTGATGACTCATGGCAGTCAGACTGCAACGAGCGTATATGAGGTGCAGTTAAACGGTGAAAACTCAAGTACTGATGTAATCTCAAGATCTGTAGCAAAGGATGATTCCGAGCAGATATTTGAGGCAAGTATTGTGGGTAATACTATGTGTTCAGGACATGCTGAATGCGATGCTATTATTATGGACAAGGCTCATGTTGTGGCAATCCCCAAGCTTGATGCCAAGAATGTTGATGCGGCGCTTATTCACGAGGCGGCTATCGGAAAAATTGCCGGAGACCAGCTTATTAAGCTTATGTCTCTCGGACTCACCGAAGAAGAAGCAGAAGAACAGATTATTAACGGTTTCTTAAAGTAGTTTGGAAGGAAATCTGAATGATTTATTTGGATAATGCGGCAACAACGATGACTGACCCCGAAGTGGTTAGAGCGATGTTGCCTTATTTTACGGAAAATTTTGGTAACCCAAGTAGTGTGTACGGAATGGGTAATGATGTGCGCCATGCTATTTCTATAGCAAAGGAGCAGGTGGCAAGACTGATAAATGCCAGACCCAACGAGATATATTTTACTTCGGGTGGAACAGAGTCTGATAACTGGGCACTTATGGGTGCTGTGCTCGGAGTAAAACACAGACCACATGTTATAACCACACAGATAGAGCATCATGCGATACTCAATACCTGCAAGGCTCTGGAAAAAATGGGCTGCGAGGTTACATATCTGCCTGTTATGAGAGACGGATTAGTAGATCCCGATAAGCTCAGAAAAGCAATCAAGCCCGAAACAGATATAGTATCGATAATGATGGCTAACAATGAAATCGGTACAATTGAGCCGATTGCTGAGCTTGCTCAGATTGCGCATGAAAGTGGTGTTATTTTTCACACAGATGCAGTTCAGTGTGTCGGAAATATGCCGGTGGATGTTAATGAACTTAACGTTGATATGCTCAGTGCGAGCGCTCATAAATTCGGTGGCCCCAAGGGTGTAGGATTTTTGTATATCAGAAACGGTATAGATATCAGATCTTACATTTACGGTGGTGCGCAGCAGAATGGAAGACGTGCCGGAACAGAGAATGTCCCTGGTATTATCGGTCTGGGCGCAGCTGCTGAGATAGCAGGACGCAATATAGATATGCGCAGTAAGCATATTGAGACACTCAGAGACATGCTGCTTAATGAGATTAAGGACAGAGTGCCCGGAACAACATTGAACGGTAGCAGAAAATATCGTCTGCCGAACAATATCAATGTGTCGTTCAGTGGCGTAGATGCGCAGACTCTGCTTGTCAGACTGGATATGCAGGGTGTGTGTGTGTCGACAGGTGCAGCATGCGCAGCGGGTGCGGCTGAGCCTTCTCATGTATTGAAGGCAATCAACCTCAATACAGATAAGAGAAATGGTGCGATCAGAATCAGTCTGTCGGATAAAAATACGATGGGCGAGATTGACAAGGTCGCAGATATTATTGCTCAACAGGTTGATATGATCCGTGGAATGACCTGGTAGTTATCGCGTTGTATTTTACAGATGATATTCAATTTATAAAGACGATATTCATTTATAAAGGTGATGTTCACATAGGAGATTTAGGGTGAATAAGACAGTAGTGGTCGGCATGTCCGGAGGAGTGGATTCTTCGGTGGCCGCAATGCTCTTAAAAAAGCAGGGCTACAATGTAATAGGTGTCACGATGCAGATATGGCAGGATTCTGCTGCACCACATGAGGGTGGATGCTGCGGTATCACTGCGGTAGATGATGCGAGACGTGTGGCGGCTCAGATTGGTATACCTTATTATGTGCTGGATTTTCAGGATGAGTTTCGCAAATCTGTAATAGATTATTTTACCGCTGAATATCTTGCGGGAAGAACGCCCAATCCCTGCATAGCCTGTAACAGATATGTTAAGTGGGAGGCGCTTCTTAGAAGAAGTCTCGAAATCGGTGCGGACTATATCGCTACCGGTCACTATGCAAGGATAGAGACACTTGATAACGGAAGATATGCTATCAGAAATTCTGTGACTGCAGCCAAGGACCAGACTTATGCGTTGTATAATCTGACGCAAAAACAGCTTTCAAAAACACTGTTTCCAATCGGAGACTATTCAAAGGACGAGATCCGAGCAATGGCTGAAGAGGCTGGGCTGATGGTTGCTCACAAGCCTGATTCGCAGGATATATGCTTTGTGCCGGATAATGATTATGCCGGATTTATCACTAAGGAGGCTCCGGACAGAGTGCCGCCAGCAGGTAATTTTGTCGATAAAGATGGCAATATCCTCGGAAGACACAAGGGTATAACTCATTACACAATCGGACAGAGACGAGGTCTTGAGATTACGGCCGGTCACAGAGTATTTGTGACGGATATTAGAACTGATACCAATGAGGTAGTCATCGGCGAAAATGAGGATATCTTTACGACAGAGGTTGTATGCGACAATGTAAACTTTATGTCTATAGAAGGCCTCAATTCCGGAGAACAGATTAAGGTTAAAGCTAAAATCAGATACAATCATGGGGGAGAATTCGGAACCATCGAAGCTCTCGGGGATGATCGTGTGATTTGCAGATTTGATAAGCCGGTTCGCGCAGCGACTCCCGGTCAGGCTATGGTTTTCTATGACGGTGAGTATGTGCTTGGTGGCGGAACTATTGTTGGCAGATAGTTTTTATTGTTTATTTTTGTATATGAGGTAAAATATGGCTATTTTAGCGGATTGTCATTTACATACGCATAATTCGGCAGATTCTGATGCTTCAATGGAGGAGATGATCCTTGCCGGAATTAATGCGGGACTCGATACCATGTGCTTTACTGAGCATAATGATTTTGATATGCCTGAGCTCCCTGATTTCCCGACAGAAGCGTGGGAACTTAATGCAGATTCTTATCTTTACGAGCTTCTTAAGTATAAGGAAAAGTATGCGGACAAAATCAGAATCCTTTTTGGCGTTGAGATAGGATTCCAGGAATCATGTGTGAGAAAGGATGCTATATTTGCAAAATCTCACGAGTTCGATTTTATTATAGGTTCGACACATATTGTAAGGGGAATGGATCCATATTATCCTGAGTTCTTTGAGGGAAGAGAGCCGGAGGATGCGTATCATGAGTATTTTGAGGATGAACTCAAAAATATAAAGAAGCATTCTAATTTTGATGTGTACGGACACCTTGATTATGTGGTTCGTTACTGCAATAAGAATGGCACATATGATTATGCGAGACATGCAGAGCTGTTTGATGAGATACTCAAGACTTTGCTTGATAAAGAAAAAGGTATTGAACTTAATACCAAGGGAATGACTAAGGGGATGAAGGAATTCAATCCCTGCATGAATATCCTCAAGCGTTACAGAGAACTCGGCGGTGAGATTATCACTATAGGCTCGGATGCTCATTCACCTGAGGGTGTGGCAATGCATTTTGAAAAAGCATGTGATGTATTAAAGGAAGCGGGATTTAAGTATTACACTATATTTGAGAAGAGAAATCCTGAGTTCCACAGACTGTAAGAAATACAATTAATCGTATAAATATAGATTGTATAAACATATATTTTATGAATAAAAACTAAGTGAAAAGAGGAGATAGTTATGGCATTTAATCCTGCAAATATGTTTAAGATGAAGAAGATGTTGACTGATTTTGAGAATACACACCCTAAGTTCGTTGCTTTTTTCAGAACTGTATTTTCACGTCCTGTTGAAGAGGGAACAGTAATAGAGGTTACCATCACCCGTCCCGGTGAGGCACCTGTCACCTCAAATATTGTAGTAAAGGAATCAGACCTTGTTCTGTTTGAACAGCTCAAGAGTATGAGCTAGAAAGAGTACGGGGATTAATCATATTGCTCGCAGGCATTGGTTAATCTGGATTAGAGATTTTTATGAGAACGAAAAGTAAATTGATAGGGGATAGAGCGTTTTACAAAACGGCATTGGCTATCGCTGTCCCTATTATGATTCAAAACGGTATATCCAACTTCGTAAGCATGCTGGATAACCTTATGATTGGTCGACTCGGAGAAAATGCAATCAGCGGTGTCGCAATTGCCAACCAGTTGATGTTTGTATATTTTTTGGTTATTTTCGGAGCCACGGCCGGAGTAGGTATTTTTACGGCACAGTATCATGGAATGGGTGATACGGAAGGTGTCAGATATACTTTTAGATTTAAGTTAATAGCCAATACGATAATGACAGCAATATGTATTGCGATTTTGCTGTTGTTTTCATCTACATTGATTTCTCTGTTCCTTAAGGGTGAGGGTAAGCCGGAAGATGCGGCTGAAACACTGAAAATAGGAATGCAGTACATGGAGATAATGCTGATAGGCCTGGTGCCTGTCGGAATTAATCAGGCATATGCCGGAACCTTGCGTGATATAGGTCAGACCAGGGTTCCTATGATTGCATCAGTAATCGCAATTGCGGTTAATTTTATCGGCAATCTGGTGTTGATATACGGCTTACTCGGCTTGCCGGCATTGGGTGCGAGAGGAGCCGCTATTGCTACTGTAGCTTCCAGATTTGTCGAATTGGGCGTTTTGGTGATCTATACCACCACACACAGTAAGCAGCATCCGTTTATTATCGGCGCTTTCAGACATTTTGTGGTGCCGGGCAGACTTATCGGTAAATTTGTAGTTAACTCTCTGCCGCTAATGGCAAATGAGACTCTGTGGTCATTGGGAATGACATTTATGAACCAAAGCTATTCCTACAGAAGTCTTGATGCAGTGGCATCACTTAATATTGAAAATACACTTTGGAGCCTGATGGGTGTTGCTTTCCTTGCAATGGGAGAGGCGGTAGGTATCCTTATCGGACAGAAGCTCGGAAGCGGAGAGATTGAACAGGCTAAGGGCGATGCTAGAAAGCTTATAGCGTTTACAGTCGCTTGCGGAGTGGTATTCGGAATACTTATGTTTGCAATCAGCCCGGCATTCCCTAAGCTTTATAAGGTATCGGATTCGGTGAAGGATCTTGCGACAAAGTTTATCATAGTGTATGCGGTTATGATGCCGTTTTTTGCATTTACCCATGCTTCATATTTTACTATCAGAGCAGGCGGAAAAACTTGGCTTACCATGCTTTTTGACAGCTGCTTTGTGTGGCTGATATCTGTACCTACAGCCATTGTATTAAGCAGATTCACAAATATCGGTATAGTAAAAATGGTGGCAATTGTTCAATCGCTGGAAATTATTAAGTGCATTATCGGCGGTATAATTGTTCACTCCGGAATGTGGGCAAGAAACATCGTAGGCGAATCCAAAAAGGAAGTATAATGGAGAATTCATACTGTTATTTTGAAAACAGAGACTGCAAATATTATCCCTGTCATGAAAATGTCGAGAATATTAATTGTCTGTTCTGTTATTGTCCGCTGTACAATATTAAGAACTGCCCAGGAAATTATGAGATGATTGAGAGTGGAGGCAAGCAGATCAAGAGCTGTATGGATTGTACATTTCCGCATAAACCGGAAAATTATGAAAAGGTTAATGCAATCTTGGTTGCAAATATGAAATAGAAACAATAGTGGCGCGTTGCTTTTTGCATAAAAAAATAAAGCAATACGCCATTTTCTATGTTTTAAATAATATTGAACTGGTATATTTATAGTGATAAAATATTTTTGCGTTTTGTTTTTCAGAAACTAATTTCAACTAAAGGGAGACTAAGTAAGATGGGTGGTTTTTTTGGCGTAGCGTCTAAAGAAAGCTGTACTTTTGATTTGTTCTTCGGAACAGATTATCATTCACATCTTGGAACCAGACGTGCCGGAATGGCAGTATATGGTGAAGAGAACGGTTTTTCAAAGTCTATTCACAATATCGAGAATACCCCTTTCAGAACCAAGTTCGATAAGGAACTCAACGGTTTGCAGGGTAACTTCGGTATCGGATGTATTTCTGATTATGAGGCTCAGCCTATTCTAGTAAGAAGCCATCATGGTTCTTTCGCAATCACCACTGTAAGCAAGATTAATAACGCAGAAGAGATTTGCAATGAAATTCTCAAGGATCGTGTACATTTCTTTGAGATGAGTAACGGTGAGATTAACTCTACCGAGCTTGTTGCGGCACTTATTAACCAGAAGGATAACTTTATTGATGGTATCAAATATGCTCTCGATACCATTGAGGGTTCGCTTTCAATGCTTATTCTTACTCCCAAGGGAATATATGCGGCAAGAGATAGAATGGGACGTACTCCCGTTATTATCGGTAAGAAGGATGATGCCTTCTGTGCAGCGTTTGAGAGCTACAGCTTCCTTAATCTCGGATACAAGGATTATAAGGAACTCGGCCCCGGAGAAATCGCTGTATTTGACGCAGAGAGCTTTAAGACTCTTGTTACACCCGGAGACAAGATGAAGATTTGTACCTTCCTTTGGGTATATTACGGATATCCTTCAGCTGTATACGAAGGAGTAAATGTAGAGCAGATGCGCTATAACTGCGGTGCTCACATGGCTAGAAGAGATAATGTTAAGGCTGATGTTGTTGCAGGTGTACCCGATTCCGGTACAGCACATGCAGTAGGATATGCAAATGAGTCAGGTATTCCTTTCTCAAGACCTTTTATCAAGTATACTCCTACCTGGCCCAGATCATTTATGCCTACCATTCAGACCAAGAGAAATCTGATTGCAAAAATGAAGCTTATTCCTGTACATGAGCTTATTAAGGATAAGAGCCTTCTTCTTATCGACGACTCAATCGTTAGAGGAACTCAGCTTCGTGAGACAACAGAGTTTTTGTATGAGAGTGGTGCGAAGGAGGTTCACATCAGACCCGCTTGTCCTCCACTTCTTTACGGATGTAAGTATCTTAACTTCTCACGTTCAAATTCGGAGATGGAACTCATCACCAGAAACGTGATTGTAGAGCTCGAAGGAACCAACGATGTACCGGCAGAAGTTCTTCAGGAGTATGCTGATCCCGATTCAGAAAAGTATGAGCAGATGGTAGAGGCTATCAGAAAGAAGCTTAACTTTACCAGCCTTCGTTTTAACCGTCTGGACGACATGCTTTCGGCAGTTGGTATCGATGCAGACAAAATGTGTACATATTGCTGGAACGGACAGGAATAAAGGATACAAATTTTTAATAAAATAATTACAATTAAGGCTTGAAATATAGCCCTTAAACTTGTAAAATGTAAATGCTGATAAAATTTTGACAATGTTCAAAATTAAAGTAATAAATTATATATATTTTTAGGAGGAAACTAAAAATGGCAGTAAGAGTTGCAATTAATGGTTTTGGCCGTATTGGTCGTCTTGCATTCAGACAGATGTTCGATGCTGAAGGTTATGAGGTTGTTGCTATCAACGATCTTACCAAGCCTTCAATGCTCGCTCAGCTTCTTAAGTATGATACCGCTCAGGGCGGATTCTGCGGAAAGATCGGTCAGAATCTTCACACTGTAGAGGCAGATGACGAGGCAGGAACCATCACTGTAGATGGCAAGACCCTTAAGATCTATGCTATGGCTAAGGCTAATGAACTTCCTTGGGGCGAGATCGGTGTAGACGTTGTTCTTGAGTGTACCGGTTTCTACTGCTCAAAGGAGAAGAGCCAGGCTCACATCGATGCCGGCGCTAAGAAGGTTGTTATTTCTGCACCTGCAGGAAATGACCTCAAGACTATCGTATTCTCAGTAAACGAGAAGACCCTCACCGCTGATGATCAGATCATCTCAGCTGCATCTTGCACCACCAACTGCCTTG
>DCIR01000072.1:79873-86350 GCA_002317155.1 Lachnospiraceae bacterium UBA1721 | reverse complement strand
GAGACAGCAGAGCTTATATGGAGCTCTCTTAACAATGCTGAGATGAACGCATATATCTATTGGAGTGCTATCTGGGCAGATTCTACTCCTGATAGATTTGACAGCGCAGACCTGATGGAAATCAATAACTCCGGAGAGTGGAGACTTACTGCAAAGTATTATGCTCTTCGTCATTACTCAGAGTTTATCAGACCGGGTTATCAGAGAATTGCGGCTACAAACGATCAGCCTAAAATCAAGTACACCGTATGTGCAAACGATAATAATACCAAGCTCGCGGCAGTACTTGTCAATAGTACTGATTTTGATGTTGCTTATCATATTAGCGGAGATAACTACACCATCCTGGATAGTGCAGTATATCAGTCTGTATACAACGGAGCAGGTGTAGAGGAGGACATGTACAAGTCTCTCGGAGAGCTAGGCGTTGACGGCCTGGTGGTTGTTCCTGCCCACAGTGTTACCACAGTAGACATTACCGGTTATTACGGTGATACAGAAGTTACTTATGTTGCACCTGCACCTATTACTTATGAAGAGGGTGTACTTGAAAATCCTGAGGTTGGTGAGGTACCTACCGAGGATGTGACAATTCTTTCAAGTGACTTTAGCGATGAGTCTCAGGTTAATGCCTATAATGGTTTTGGAAGCAGTATTGTTCGTCTGGTAGCAGATGGCGGAAGCGACGGTACCGGATGTATGGTGGTTAAAATGCGCCAGGATGCATGGAACGGTATGTCGCTTTCAGAAGGCTATTTTGAGAATTACGGATATCTTGTCAAGGTAAGCTATGATGTAATGATGGAAGAAGACGGACAGACAGTTTCATGTACTTCCACATTCACTGTAGATGGATCTTCATATTATCCCGATGGTGAGAACAACCGTGTGGCGTGCTATGACATGGAAGCCGGAAAGTGGTATCACTGTGAAGGCTATGTGACAATGTATTCGAATATGAGTCCCGAGAGCTTCAGACTTTATTGGGAGTCACCGGACAATACATATGATTTTTATCTCGATAATATCGAGGTGACTATCCTGTATACCCAGGAAGTCGGAGAGTTCGTTCAGTAAGATGTATTAGTATTTTGGAGTAAAAAATGAAAGCCTTTATATCATATTCATCGTTAGATGCTGTTGTTGCTAACGAGATAGTTGATGCTCTTGAGAAAAACGATATTGAGTGTTTTATTGCACCCAGAGATATCAGAACCGGACATGTATATGCAGAGGAGATAGTTGTGGCTATCGAGACCTGTCAGGTGGTTGTTTTGGTACTTACTGATAATTCGAATAATTCACAGCATGTTTTGCGTGAAATAGAAAGAGCTGTAAGTAATAACATTCCTATTATTTCATACAGAAATGAAGAGATTAAGCTGATACCTGCGATGGAATATTTCCTTATGTCCAATCAGTGGCTGGATAATCCATGGAACGGTAAACATGACGAGCTTGTTAACGCGGTTAAGGAGCTGGCTAAAACTGTAAGTCCGCAGAAAAAAGATTCTTCACAGGTGTCGGAGGTATCAAAAAACCACGCAGCCGTAAGCAGAATGAAGCGCAAGAAGAATAAGTGGAAGATCATAGCAATGATTGCTATTGCGCTTTGGCTGATATCTATTGGGATATTTTTTATACTCAGAAATCAGAATGCTAAAAATACTTCCGGTAATACTACCGGAAGTACTGCAGATGGTAATGTGGGAAATGCTACCGGAAGTACTGCGGGTAATGATTCGAACAGTAGTGGTGATATTAACGAGGTTGTGGAACTTAAGGTGGGCGACAAATATACCTTTGGAAGCTACATGGATGAAGATATCGTATGGTGTGTAGCAGAGGTTGAGGACGGTATTGCTACTTTAGTTTCAGAGAATGTTCTTTGCATGAAGGGCTTTGCAGGTGCTGAGAGCGGAAAATGCTACTTTACAGCAGATGGGAAAACTCTCGGTGATGGCGAATTCAGTCCGACTGAAAAGATGGAGGCATTTGGATGCAATGACTGGGAAAAATCGAGTCTCAGAGCATGGCTTAATTCTGCAAAGGCAAATGTCAGCTATATAGGACAGATACCGACATCACAGGTATTTTGTGAAGGTAAAAATGAATACAGTACCGATTGTGGATTCCTGAACGGATTTAGTGCTGAAGAGATTGCGGCTATCGTCGTTACAACAATAAGCACCGAATATCATAATCCTGAGAATGGTGAGATACTTATCAAGAATACAGAAGATTTAGTATATATTCCGTCGAAGGCTGATTTGGCTGTGTTTGAGGCTGCAGATGTGAAGATTTATTGTGAGCCCACAGCTGCTGCAATCGAAGACGATATGGATTATCTTTACAAGAATAACTGTGATCAGCAGAAGGTTACTACAAGCATATGGTGGCTCAGAGATCCGGTAGAGGATAGTTTTTCTGCACTTTACTGCGTATCCACAGGATATAATTCTGAGAGATTTGATGATAATTCTGTTGCAATAGGCGGAATTGGTGTAAGACCAATGATGAGAGTTGATATCTCAAAGCTGGCAGAAAGTAAGTAATTTCTGATATAATAGGAATATAGATATATTTACATAAGAATCACATAGTTATACTCTGACGGACATTCATTAATAATGGAGGTGTGGGTATGAAGCTTATATTTATTGGTGCAGATCATCAGGTTACAGGCAGTTGTCATTATCTCGAGATAAATGGCAAACACATTTTGGTTGATTATGGAATGCAACAGGGAACTCAGGTGTTTGAAAATGCAGAGTTACCTGTTCACGAAGCGCAGATAGATTATGTTTTTCTTACACATGCGCACGTGGATCATTCGGGACTTTTGCCTCTCTTATATGCGAAGGGATTCAGAGGTCAGATTTTTGCAACAGATGCTACGGTGGATTTGTGCAGTATAATGCTCCGTGATTGTGCGCACATCCAGATGCAGGAAGCAGAATGGAAAAATCGTAAGGCTAAGAGAAGCGAGAACAATCCTTTGGTTGAGCCTCTGTACACAATGGAGGATGCCGAGGGTGCAATCAAGAGACTGGTTCCCTGCAATTATAATGACATCGTAGAGATATGCGATGGAGTAAAAATAAGATTTACCGACATCGGACATCTGTTGGGCTCATCTTCAATAGAGGTGTGGCTGACAGAAGGCGATACCAATAAAAAGATAGTATTTTCAGGTGATATTGGTAACAAGAATCAGCCGCTTTTAAGAGATCCTCAGCCTACGGCAGAGGCGGATTTCGTAGTGATGGAGTCAACTTACGGCGACAGATATCACAGCGCCGAGAAGCCTGATTATGTCAAAGAACTTACTGAAATAATACAGATGACCTTTGACAGAGGCGGAAATGTCGTGATTCCTTCATTTGCGGTTGGACGCACGCAGGAGCTGCTGTATTTTCTGAGAAAAATCAAAGTCGGCAGAATGATTAAGGGGCATGAAGATTTCCCTGTGTATGTCGACAGCCCTATGGCGGTTGAAGCTACAGGGGTATTTCAGGAGCACAGAAGCCAGTGCTATGATGAAGAGGCGCTTGAACTTGTTAATGACAATATCAATCCTCTTGCATTTGCAGGATTAAAACTTGCAATTACCGGAGATGAATCGCGAGAGATTAATTTTGTCGACAGGCCTAAGGTTATTATTTCTGCGTCGGGTATGTGTGAGGCCGGACGTATCAGACATCACTTAAAGCATAACTTATGGCGCAAAGAATGTACCATTCTGTTCGTTGGGTACCAAGCTAACGGTACTCTTGGACGAGCAATTATCGAGGGTGCTAAAGAGGTTAAGCTTTTTGGTGAATCAATCGGAGTAAATGCAGAGATCAGAACACTGACCGGTATGTCTGGACACGCTGATAAGCAGGGACTTATTGATTGGATAAACGCTTTTGAAGAAAAGCCTAAGAAGGTATTTATTGTTCACGGTGAAGACAGTGTTACGACACAGTTTGCGGAAACCTTAAAGATAGAGTACGGACAGAGAGCATATGCTCCGTACAGTGGATCGGTATTTGATTTGGGTGCTAACAGATTCACTTATGAATCTGCACCTGTTAAGGTAGAAAAGAAGACTCATATCGCTAACGGAGTATTTGCAAGACTTGTTGCTACCGGACATCGTCTGGTTGCACTCATTGCAAAGATGGAGGGCAGACCTAATAAGGAACTGAGCAAGTTTGCCGATCAGATAAATTCTCTGTGCGACAAGTATGACGACTGAAAGGAACGGAAAAATGGGTAAGATTATAATTCAGCAGGAGACTACGATTGATCCTATCAGCCTGATAGGAAGAGAAGCCGGTGTATGCTGGGGCGCGGATATAGCTGATGCTGACAAGAATTACAAAAGAGGAATGGGTTGCCTGACATCCGGTCACGGCAGAACCTGGGAATATCCTCAGGTATACATGGTGCTTGACGGATATTCAGCTCGAGTTATTCGTGAATTTTATACCCATATAGGAGGTGGCCCGACCAGACTTCAGGCCTCAACCAGATATATTAATTATCAGAAGGGCTTTGGATATGTTACTCCTCCGAGCATCGGAGCAAGCGACGAGAGCAGAGAGATCTATGAGAACACCATGAATGAGATACTGCTCGGAATGCAGAAGCTTGAGGCAATGGGACTTCCGAGAGAGGATATAGGAATGCTCCTTCCCCTAGGAATGGAGACTAAGGTTGTGTTCAGAACCAATCTTCGTAACCTCATTGATATGGCTCATCAGAGAATGTGTACCAGAGCATACTGGGAATATCGTGCACTTATGAACGATTTGGTTAAGGCGCTCAATGAGTATTCTGACGAGTGGAAGGTCCTCACCAAGGAGTATTTTGTTCCGAAGTGTGAGGTGTGCGGTTTCTGTACAGAGGATAAGTGCTGTGGCAGAAAAGCAAAGAAGGAGCTTTAATGAATTTAGTAGCAGCAACAGATATCAACTGGGCAATCGGTAATAAAGGTAACCTGCTCGTAAGTATTCCGAACGATCAGAAGATGTTCAGAGAACTCACTACAGGTAAGGTGATTGTTCTCGGCAGAAAAACATTGGCGACATTTCCGCAGGGACTTCCGCTGATGAACAGAACAAATATTATATTGAGCCGCAACCCTGACCTGAAGGTACGAGGAGCATTGGTAGCTCATTCAATAGAAGAGTTGTTAAAAATGCTGGAGGGGTATAAGAGCGAGGACATATTTGTTGTCGGCGGAGAGAGTATATATAAGCAGCTTCTTCCGTATTGTGATACAGCTCATATAACCAAGATAGATTACCCTTATACGGCGGATGCTTATTTCCCGAATCTGGACAAGGATCCGGAGTGGACCATCACTGCAGACAGTGATGAAATGACTTATTTTGACCTTCCTTATACTTTTTACAGATATGAAAGAGTAAATAAGCAGTAAAATTGTCTGTTTTTTGAGCGTAAAAGGCTATTATTGTTATATTGACTTTTATTATTTCCGGTACGATAATTGAGTAAGCACTTTCACAGAATACTTATTTTTATCAGTTTTTTCTATGAAAACTGTGACAAATAAGCTGTGAATGCAAATAGAATTTATAGAAAGAAGGACAAATCCATGGAAAAGAAAAATATTGACTGGAGCAATCTTGGATTTGGATACGTAGAGACAGATTATCGTTACGTATCAATGTTCAAGGATGGTAAGTGGGACAACGGAGAAATTACATCAGACGCAAACATCGTGCTTAACGAGTGCGCAGGAGTCTTCCAGTATGCCCAGACAGTCTTTGAGGGACTTAAGGCTTATACTACCGAGGATGGCAGAATCGTAACATTCCGCCCTGACCTTAACGCTGAGAGACTTAATCAGTCTGCAGCACGTCTTGAGATGCCCGTCCTTCCCGATGGACAGTTTATAGATGCAGTAGAGAGAGTTGTAAAGGCTAATGAGAATGTAGTACCTCCTTACGGAAGCGGAGCTACTCTTTATATCAGACCTTACATGATGGGTACCAATCCCGTTATCGGTGTTAAGCCTGCAAATGAGTATATGTTCAGAGTATTCTGTACTCCTGTAGGACCTTACTTCAAGGGCGGCGTTAAGCCTCTTACAATCAAGGTTTCTGACTTTGACCGTGCGGCTCCGAACGGAACCGGATGCATCAAGGCAGGTCTTAACTATGCAATGAGCCTTCATGCTATTGTTACCGCTCACGCAGAAGGATTTGATGAGAATATGTACCTTGATCCCAAGACCCGTACCAAGGTTGAAGAGACCGGCGGAGCTAACTTCCTTTTCGTTACCAAGGATGGCAGCGTAGTTACTCCCAAGTCAAGCAGTATTCTCCCTTCAATCACTCGTCGTAGCCTTGTATATGTTGCTAAGGAGTACCTCGGACTCAATGTTGAGGAGAGAGAAATCTATCTCGATGAGGTTGCTGATATGGCTGAGTGTGGTCTTTGCGGTACTGCAGCAGTTATCTC
>DCIR01000072.1:0-79795 GCA_002317155.1 Lachnospiraceae bacterium UBA1721 | reverse complement strand
AGATGGGCCCTGTAACCAAGAAGCTTTATGAGACTCTTACCGGAATTCAGATGGGTCGTATCGAAGCTCCTGCAGGATGGATTCACGAGATTAAGTAAGAAAAAACTTACTAAAAAATCTATTAATTTTTCAACACAAGATGCAGACAAGATAGTCAAACTATCATTGCCTGCATCTTTTTATTTTGGTATACTAAAGTGTAAAATGTTATACATTTTTAACACTTATGAAATGATAATGGGGAAGTCGTTTAATGCAGGAAGTTGTTAAGAAAATTTTAGACGGAGATTATACTAACGGATCTAAAAGTTTAAATTTTTCATGCTCGAAAATCGAAATACAGGTTTCTGCAGATTGCGATTATGAGGGCTCGTTCCATGTGTTCTGTGCACCGGGAACCGAGACCGATGGATTTGTCACGACAACCGACAGCAGAATGGAGTGCATCAACTATGCTGTTATGGGAAGTGATACCGAGATTTCTTACCATTTTCACGGAGATCTTTGCAGTGCCGGAGATGTTATCAAGGGTGCTTTCTGTATAGTCAGCAATCACGGGGAATATTATCTTCCTTTTGTGGTTAATATCGAACAGCCGGTTCTTTATTCTTCTGACGGACCTATCCGTAATCTTTTTGCGTACACCAATTTTGCCAAGAACAATTGGAAAGAGGCAGTAAATCTTTTTTACTCACCTGAATTCGTAAGAATTTTTGACGGTTCGGAGGAGAACTTTATCGATATTTACAGAGCGCTTGATGATTCGAGCGGTAATGAGCAGAATGTCGATGAGTTCCTGATCAGTGTAGGCAAAAAGCAAAAAATTGAATTCCTTTATAACAAGAAGACTCTCAATATAAGCCTTATGGGAAGAGATTTTTCGGCTTCGATTGTTGAGAGTGAGATAGAGATTGTCAGAAATGGCTGGGGATATACAGGTGCCAGCGTGTATTCTGAACAGGATTTCATATTCCTTGAGAAGGCAGAGCTGACTGAAAATGATTTTGTGGGTAATGTCTGCATTCTTAAAGTATTCATCGATCCCAGAATGTGTAAGAACGGAATACATACGGGTAAGATTTTTGTCGAGAGTCCTTTCAGCAGACTGGAGATACCTGTAGAGGTTAAGAGTAGAAGCACTACACTCAGACCGAGCAATGTGATTGACAGGTCTAAGAATAATTATATGTTCAGGATAACACGTGAGTTCGTGGATCACGAGCTTGGTGTTCTCAACGATGCAGACTGGATTAAGAAGACCGGCAAGCTGGTAGAGCAGATGGCGGCTATGGACGATGAGGATTTTTATGCCAAGCTGTTCCAGGCCAGAATACTTATTTCGCAGAACAGACTTAATGAAGCCGGATGGCTTGTCGACCATGCTGCGGAAATGATAGAGCATGCCAAGAGACAGCGTAAGCTTTCGGATGAGGCTCTTGCGGTTCCTGTGTGCTATCACTGGCTGATGGCCGCAATGGTAGCTGATGAACCGGCTATGTGGCGCCAGGCTGCAGATAAGGTTGAAGCTATATATAAGCGCAATAAAAAGAGCTGGAAGATTGGTTTGATTGCTTTGATGCTTCCGACCAGTTTTAATTCGAGCGTGGGATCGAGATGGAATCTGCTTGAATATCTGTTCAAACAGGGTGGATGTACCAGCCCTGTAATGTATGCCAAAGCAATTTCACTGATCAATGAGAATTCGACAGTTGTAAGACAGATAGATGATTTCGCACTCCAGGTAATAAGCTGTGGTGCACGTTATGATGCATTTAATCCCCTTGCACTTGAGCAGATTATTTTCCTTGCGGGAAGAGTAAGAGAGTACAGCCCTGTGTTCCTTAAGGCACTTATCAGATTATATGATAAGCATGAGGATAAGCGTATTTTACAGGAGATTTGTTCTCAGCTTATCAAAGGTCAGCGACAGGACAGCAAGGCGTTTGGATGGTACGAAAAGGCTATTGATGCCGATATCAGACTGACCAACCTTTATGAGTATTATGTATTTTCAATTGATACCGAGAAGGCAGTTGAAATACCCAGAGGTGTGCTGCTTTATTTTTCATATCAGAACAGCCTTGATTATGAAAGAATGGCATACATATATCACTATATGATTGCTCTCAAGGATCATTATCCGGATATCTATGAGAACAATGTCAAAAATATCGAGGAGTTTGCCAATAACCAGATGCGTAAGCATCATATCAATAAGGACTTGTCGGTTATATATGAGAATTTCCTGAATCCTGAGAGTATTGATGGACAGGTAGCTGAGGGAATGAGTGATATACTGTTCTCACATTGGGTATCCTGTCGTAATAAAGCTTGTAACACCGCATATGTATATCAAAAGGGTTGCTCGAAACCGTGGGAATACAATCTCAAGGATGGTTGCGGATATATTTCGATATATGGCAGCGGTTATTCAATCGCATTCGGAGACAGCGAAGGTAATCTGTATCTGAATTCAGCTGAATATACCATAGAAAAGATGATGAACTCAGGCAAGTATATGCCTGTGGTTTCAGAATATGTATGGAACAATACCAGACTGAATATGTTCCTTATCGGAGTCGGTCAGGATGGTTCGGTTCAGGTGACTGCAGATAATATTCGTCGTTTTGTGCAGTTGGCTGAATCGCCAGAGGTGGCAGATGATGTAAGGCTGGAAATGCTTCTTAAGGCGATGGACTACTTCCTGCTTCATGATGAAGTAAAGGAGCTTGACAGATGTCTTAACGGTATCGATTTGGACAGACTGAATCCTGCTCAGAGAAGACAGGTGTTTGATTATCTGATGGTACTTGGCCGCAATGATGTTATCATCGACTGGATAAGAAAATACGGGCCATATTTTACTACTGCGGAAAATATGCGTAAGTATCTTGAGAAGGTTATTACTCCGAGAGCAGACAGAAGAGAGTACAAGCCTGAAGAGGCAATCACTAATGCCGCAATTTATGCATTCCGCGAAGGTAATGCGGGCAGTGTGATTACAGAGTATCTCAGCAATCATTACAGAGGTATGTCTTCTGAACTCAGAGATATTTGGAGAGCGATGGATAACTATGGCTTGGTCAATAATGACCTTGAACAGAGACTGCTTATTCAGATGCTTTTCTCAGGTACATATTTGCCTGAAAAATATGAGATTGGATCAAAATACATTAACAGAAATCCGGAGACCAGACTGACCAGAGCACTTATTGCACAGGGTGCGTATGAGTACTTCTCGGGAAGAGGAAAAGCCGATGAGCGTCTGATGGAGATAATATCAAAATATGCAGCGCCGGGTGCTAAGCTGCCCAAGGCGATACAGCTTGCATATTTGAAATATTATGCAGCAAATCCGGATAAGCTCAATGAGTATAAGAGAAAGCTTGTGCTGATATTCCTTAAGAAACAGATTGATGAGAGAATCTATCTTGGATTTTTCAAGGATTATCTTAAGGATGGTGCTTTTCCGGATGAGGAACAGCGCAAAAAGCTGGAATCTATCCTGGAGGTGCTTTCTGACAGAACGATTATCGATTATAAAGCCAAGCCCGGCAAGGTGGCCAGAATTAATTATATGCTTACGCAGGGTGATGAAGAGCAGGGTGAATATTCTACCGAATACATGAGAGATGTATGCGGTGGTGTATGCTTTAAGGATTTTGTGATTTTCTTCGGAGAGAGTCTTCAGTATTACATCACTGAGGAGGATGGGGATTCTGCTAATCTGACAGTGAGCGGAACCATTCAGAATAACGAGGCCGGCTCATATAACAGCGGAAGTCGTTTCGATGCGATTAATAATCTTTTGGTCAGCGAGACGATGAAGGACTACAGTAAGTTTGATACCATGCTGGAAGATTACAGCAGACAGGAATTCATGAACAGTGAGCTGTTCAAACTTATGTAAACCATGTCGCGATTTGAATAAATTTTAAGTGCAAACCAAATCTGTAATATTCGGATGATGTGAGGTGTTAACAGACAATGATAAAATTGCCCGGAGTGCTTACGAGCAACAGCAACAATAGAATATATGTCGGATTCAATCTGGGCGTAAAGTTTTGTCAGATAAGCTACTGCACCAATGACGGAAGAGTCGATACCATCTCTGCTATTGCAGGCGGTGAGGAATACAACATTCCCACGGTACTTTGCAAGAGAGAGGGAGTTAATCAGTGGTTTTACGGAAGAGAAGCTATTAAGTATGCGGCAGAAAACGAGGGCATACTTATAGAGGATCTTCTCGGCAAGGCGCTCGATGGTGAGCCTGTTTTGATAGAGGGAGTTAATTATCAGCCCATATCATTACTTTCACTGTTTATCAAAAGATGTATGTCTCTGGTACAGGCGGCATCAAACGATAAGCTGGCGGGAGTCCTTTTTACAGCTGACTATATGGACTATGACCATATGGAAGTATTAAGAGAGGCTGTAGGAGCGCTTAAGTTAAAAGCCGAAAAAATATATTTCCAGAGTCATATGGAAAGCTATTATCACTACATGATTCATCAGCAGGACGAATTGTGGAAAGCGGGCAGTATCCTTTTTGAGTATGAAACCGATGAGATTAAAGTGTACAGAATGGTATCCAATCTCCATACGGACCCGGTGGTAGTGTATATCGAAGATTCGGCGTTCCCTATGGCTGACGGCAGCAGAACGAATGAGCCGGATATGGAATATGAACTTATCCAGATGGACAAAGCATTTACAAATATTGCGAGAGATGCATGCGAGGCTGAGAAGACTTACAGTGTATATCTTATAGGCTCCTCATTTTCTGATAACTGGATGAGAGAGTCAAAAAAATATCTGTGCAGTAAGTACAGAGTATTCCAGGGAAGCAACCTTTACAGTAAGGGAGCCTGCTTTGGTCTGATTGACAGAATGCTTGATTTACCACAGGGCAAGGAAAATATTTTTCTGGGAAATGATAAGCTTACTGCCAATATCGGAATGAATATTTTACGACAGGGTGATCTTAAGTATTTTGCCCTGCTTGATGCGGGTGTTAACTGGTTTGATGCCGATGCGGCTTTTGATTTTTATATCGAGGATGCTGACTGTATCGAAATCAGAGTATGTTCGCTTATAGGAGGCGGAGATTTTACCGCCAAGATTACTCTCGATGAGTTCTCGGGAAAGCTATCGCGTATGCACGCACATCTTTTCCTCGAAAACGTTAAGAGCCTTGTGGTCGAGATTGAGGACCTGGGACTCGGAGAGTTCAGAGCTTCTACCAACAAGGTGTGGCGGGAGTCGATAGCATTGTATTGATTTGGGAGAATGTGAAATGCGCGTTTGTATCAGTATCGGAAATTACGCGACAATTCCATATACTATTCCGGGCATAGAGGTTTCGGTATACTGTATCGAGGAGCTGTGCTATCTGCTCGGTGAAAATGCAGTATTGCTTGATCAGTCAATAATGCGCCGCGAGCTTGCAGAGTGGATTGAAAATGATTGTGGGCTTGTGGATCTGGCAAGAGAACTGTATCCGATGATCCAGAGGGCAGGTTCTCTCAGCAGTTTTGTGTGCTTGATTCTGGAATATACAGGTCTTCACGATGGACTGTATATCGAGAACGTAAGACGTACTCTTAAGAGAGGCGCGGGACTTTCAACCATTGAGAGACACAAAAAGCAGATTGATTATCTTGTTGAGAAAAAACGTTACGTATCTGCTATTCGCGGTTATGCCAATCTCGTCGAAAAATGGGAGAGTGTAAGTAAGGATCATTCATCGGTTCTCCCCGGATTGAATGTTTTATCATCGATTCACCATAATATGGGAGTGGCTTATGCCGGAATGATGGTGTACGACAAAGCGGCTAAGGAATTTGAGGAAGCATACAGACTCGATGGCGACAGAAAACATTTTGCGGCATACCTTGCAGCCAAGAGAATGGGTATGAGTGAGAGCGAATACATAGCTTTCGTCGGAGATGCCGGAACTTCAGGAAATGCAGGCACAGCGGCAGAACTTCAGGAGCTTGAGTCGGAGCTTCAACGACTTCAGCGCGACTGGTATGCGCAGGGAGATGCACACAGACTCAGTCTTCGTAAAAATATGCGAAACAGCGGGGCACCTGATGATTTGCAAAAATACGTTGAAGAGAACGAAAGAATATTAAAGGCTTTGAAAGACAGCTACAGAGAAAACGTAAGTATTTTTGAGCAGGGATAAATGAATTTTTTTAAGAAGTTATTTTCAAAGAAACAGAATATTGAAAGTAATGAACCTGAAGAGCAGGTAACAAAGCTTCGCAGAGATGTGAATTTTGACAGCCCTGAGGACAGAAGCCGTTATATCATGGACTGCCTCGAACAGCTTGAGACAGGTACTCGTGAAACAGAGATACTGACCGGCGAGTATCAGCTTATCACAGAGTATTTGACTGATACGGAAGAAATTGATGCATTGCCCGATGAGCAGCATTCCAAGCTGGAAGCGTTAGCGAGTCAGCTTACCGGTTATGACAGTGAGATGAAAAAGTATCGCGACAGAAAGAATCGTATGAGCGATATAGATTTTTATACGCTTCGCAGTCATGAGTCGGAGGTTGAAGACGGTATCAAGAAGCTGCGAGAGGGAGAAAAATACGCTGTTAAAATCAAGAAGGATTTAAGAAGATTAGACGGTGAGCGCCAGGCTAATGAGTTTCGCAAGCAGGAGCTCAAACGTTCCAAGGCTAATTACAAAGGTATGGTTGGAATTTTTATAACAGCCTATATTTTTTGTATGCTGTTGCTTGTATTCTTACAGTTTGTATTGGGACTGTCGGTATTTATCGGCTATTTCCTTGCGACTGCAGTGATGGCGATAGCCTGTGCTGTGGCGGCAATAAAATATATTGATTCTGACAAGGAACAGGCAACTGCACAAAATACCGTCAATAAGCTTATTAAGCTGCAGAATACGGTAAAGATAAGATATGTCAACAATCGAAGACTTCTTGAGTTTTTATATCTTAAGTATCATGTTGAAAATGCTGAGAAGCTTGAGAAACTGTGGAGACTCTACCAGCAGGAAAAGGAAGAGCGCAGACAGTTTATCGAGGCTGAGGCCAGAAATGAGTACTGTAGCAAGCAGTTTTTGGCAATGCTTACTTCTTTTAGAATCAAGTATCCTGACAGGTGGCTTTTCCAAACATCAGCTATTCTCGACAAGAGAGAGATGGTAGAGGTCAGACATGAACTGATTCTCAAGCGTCAGGCAATTCGAGAGCAGATGGAGCACAATAAGAAGCTTGCTGATGATGCGAGGGATGAAATCGCTGATATTTCGCTTCTTTATCCCGAGTATGCCAAGGAAATTTTGGAGATGGTTGACAGTACAAAACGTGCTGCAGACTAACGGAATGAATAAAAAATCGTGATACATGAGCATAAATATGAGCATATCTGCGATTTTATATTTTTTTAGAGTATGATATTTTAGATAATGTGGAATGCGTTATTTTTCACATAAACTAAATATATTGAAAATGTATTCAGTAAAAAACAACACAACACTATGGAGGTTATGTAATGAGCGCTGCTGAAATTAAGCCTATCAAAGAAGGCAAAGTAAGAGAGATTTATGATAATGGTGATACCCTTATTATGGTAGCAACAGATCGTATCAGCTGCTTTGATGTTATTCTCAACAACATCGTAACAAAGAAGGGAACTGTTCTTACACAGATGTCTAAGTTCTGGTTCAATATGACTAAGGATATCGTTCCTAATCACATGATTTCTGTAGATGTAAATGATATGCCTGAGTATTTCAGACAGCCTAAGTTTGACGGAAACAGCATGATGTGCCGTAAGCTTACAATGCTCCCTGTTGAGTGTATCGTTCGTGGATACATCACCGGAAGCGGTTGGGCAAGCTACAAGAAGGATGGCACTGTCTGCGGAATCAAGCTTCCCGAAGGACTTCAGGAATCAGATAAGCTCCCTGAGCCTATCTACACTCCTTCTACTAAGGCTGAAATCGGTGACCATGATGAGAACATCTCTTATGAGCAGAGCGTAGCTTATCTTGAAGAGCATTTCCCCGGCAAGGGAGAGGAGTATGCTTCAAAGCTTCGTGACCTCACAATCGCTCTTTATAAGAAGTGTGCAGATTATGCACTTACCAAGGGAATCATTATTGCAGATACCAAGCTTGAGTTTGGTCTTGATGAGGACGGTAATATCGTACTTGGCGATGAGATGCTTACTCCTGACAGCTCACGTTTCTGGCCTGCTGATGTATACGAGGCAGGACATGGTCAGCCTTCATTCGACAAGCAGTTTGCAAGAGACTGGCTTAAGGCTAACGACGGACATAACTGGACTCTTCCTCAGGAAATCGTTGATAAGACCATCAACATCTATCTTGAGGGCTATGAGAAGCTTACCGGCGAGAAGCTTTGATTAACAGATTATATAGATAACCCAAACACTTAATTTCAGTGGAAGTGAAATGAGCGATTTGACAATACCGGAGAACAGCCGGCAGGAAACGTTCGCAGACAATTCCTGTCAGCTGTTTTCGACATTTTATTTTTCATGATTTTTTGATGGAAAATCGATGGGATTAGAATCGATGTTTTGTTAAAAAACATGTACGCAGCGAGGGAAAAACGGTGACAGATCAGATTTTCATACAGGAAGAAATAGAGGATAAGTGCCGCGAGGAATGTGGCGTATTCGGCGCATATGATTTTGATGGTGCGGATGTATCATCATCAATCTATTACGGCCTCCTTGCACTTCAGCACAGAGGACAGGAAAGTTGCGGTATCGCAGTAAGCGACACAATGGGACCCAAGGGAAGAGTGCTTTCAAGCAAGGACATGGGACTTGTAAATGAAGCCTTTACACCTGAACATCTCGAGAAGCTTAAAGGCGATATAGGTGTGGGTCATGTGCGTTATTCAACAGCGGGAAGTTCTACCCGTGAGAATGCACAGCCGCTTGTTCTTAATTATGTAAAAGGTACATTGGGATTGGCACATAACGGCAATCTTATCAATGCACCGGAACTTAGAGAAGAGCTTGCATATTCGGGAGCTATTTTCCAGACCACTATTGATTCAGAGGTTATTGCATATTATATTGCGAGAGAACGTCTTGTTTCCAAGACCGTAGAGGAAGCAGTCGGAAGAGCAATGGAAAAGATTAAGGGTGCATATTCACTGGTTGTTATGTCGCCCCGCAAGCTGATAGGAGCGCGTGATCCGTTTGGATTCAGACCGCTTTGTATCGGACAAAGAGATAATACATTTTTCCTGGCAAGTGAGAGCTGTGCGCTCGACACCATCGGAGCCAGATTTGTAAGAGATGTTAAGCCCGGAGAAATAGTAACCATCTCACCTGAGAAGGGTATTCAGTCAGATATGAGTCATGCACTTAAGTCTGATATAGACAAGAGTGCGAGATGTGTATTTGAATATATTTATTTTTCAAGACCGGACAGCTATATTGATGGCGTGAGTGTTTATAATTCACGTATCATGGCCGGTAAGTTTTTGGCAATGGACAGTCCTGTGGATGCAGACCTGGTAGTAGGTGTGCCTGAATCGGGTAACTGCGCAGCACTCGGATATTCATTGCAGTCAGGTATCCCTTACGGTATGGCGTTTGTTAAAAACTCTTATATCGGAAGAACCTTTATTAAGCCGAAACAGAAAAACAGAGAGAGCAGCGTACAGGTTAAGCTCAATCCCATACGCGAGGCAGTTGCAGGTAAGCGCATTATTATGATTGACGATTCAATCGTGCGTGGAACCACCTCTGACAGAATAGTTAAGATGCTCAGAGATGCCGGAGCCAAGGAAGTTCATATGCGCGTATCATCACCGCCGTTCCTCTGGCCCTGCTACTTCGGAACCGATGTTCCGGCAAGAGAGCAGCTTATCGCATATAACCGTTCAGTGGACGAAATCTGTAAGATGATAGGTGCAGATTCTCTTGGTTATCTCAAAATGGAAAGACTTGATGAGATAGTCGAAGGACTGGGAATATGTAAGGGATGCTTCAGCGGTAACTATCCGATGAATCCACCTACAGAGGATATCAGAGGAGAATTTGATAAATAATCTGTTTGGATGAATAGATTGTTATAAATGCATTAATGATGCAACTAAACATAAAATTAATTTTAGGAGAATGAAAATGGCAACAGACGTTTACACCAGCCCCTTGTCTGAGCGTTATGCAAGCAAGGAAATGCAGTACATTTTTTCACAGGATATGAAGTTTCGCACTTGGCGTAAGCTTTGGATCGCACTTGCTGAGGTAGAGATGGAACTTGGCCTTTCACAGGATGGCAAGCCCGTTATTACTCAGGAGCAGATTGATGAGCTCAAGAGCCACGCTGAGGACATCAATTATGATGTTGCTCGCGAGCGTGAGAAGGTTGTACGTCACGACGTTATGAGCCATGTATATGCTTATGGTCAGCAGTGCCCTAAGGCAGCAGGTATTATCCATCTTGGAGCTACCTCATGCTATGTTGGAGACAACACTGATATTATCGTTATGACCGAGGCTCTTAAGCTTGTAAGAAAGAAGCTTTTAAATGTAATGAAGGAGCTTGCTGATTTTGCTGATAAGTATAAGTCACAGCCCACACTTGCATTTACACACTTCCAGCCTGCACAGCCTACAACCGTAGGTAAGAGAGCTACTCTTTGGCTCCAGGAGTTTTCACTTGACCTCGAGGATCTTGACCATGTTCTTTCTACCATGAAGCTTCTTGGTTCAAAGGGAACCACCGGTACCCAGGCATCTTTCCTTGAGCTTTTCAACGGAGATCACGAGACTATCGATAAGATTGATCCCATGATTGCAAAGAAGATGGGATTTGATAAGTGCTATCCTGTATCAGGTCAGACCTATTCACGTAAGGTAGATACCCGCGTAGCTAATGTACTTGCAGGTATCGCAGCTTCAGCTCATAAGATGAGTAATGATATCAGACTTCTTCAGCACCTTAAGGAAGTTGAGGAGCCCTCCGAGAAGACTCAGATCGGATCTTCAGCTATGGCATATAAGAGAAATCCTATGAGAAGTGAGAGAATCGCATCTCTTTCAAGATATGTAATGATTGACGCACTCAATCCTGCTATCACTTCAGCTACTCAGTGGTTTGAGAGAACTCTTGATGATTCTGCAAATAAGAGACTTTCTATTCCTGAGGGATTCCTTGCTACAGACGGTATCCTTGATCTGTGCCTCAATGTAGTAGACGGACTTGTAGTATATCCTAAGGTTATTGAGAAGCGTATGCTTTCTGAGCTTCCTTTCATGGCTACCGAGAACATCATGATGGATGCTGTTAAGAATGGCGGTAACCGTCAGGAGCTTCATGAGAGAATCCGTGAGCTTTCTATGGAGGCCGGTAAGAACGTTAAGGTTGAAGGTCTTGACAACAATCTCCTCGAGCTTATCGCAGCAGATCCTGCATTCGGTGTGACTCTTGAAGAGCTTAAGAACAATACCATGGAGCTTTCAAAGTATGTAGGAAGAGCACCTGAACAGGTAGATGCATTCCTTAACAATGTAATCAGACCTATCCTTGCTGAGAATGCAGATGTTCTTGGCATGAAGGCTGAGATTAACGTATAAGTGTTTTAAGATAAAAATGTATAAAGAATTGTTAAGTTCACTTAGCGGTGATTGAGTGGTTGGCAATTGTCAGATTAGTAATAGAAAGAATTGAAAAAGGGAAGGTCCTTGGCCTTCCCTTTTTGTGTTTGTCGTCAGGTCAAGGCTCGTTTTACTTGTTTAAGCTTGGTATGGCACCGGATTTGACTTTGTTTTTAGGAAGTCGCTAATTTGGCTAAAAATAGGCAAAAAGTGTCGGTTTCACCCAAATTAGTTCTTTGGTGATATGATTTTGGGTGTATATTAGTATTTATCATTTGTTTCAGCCAAAAATTTCTGCTTATTGGCTGAATGGGAACGGTATTTGCGAAAATCACCCAAAGGGCGAATTATTTTGGCTGGATTAGCGACTTAAATATCGATTTCAGCCATTTTTGATATGCGTTTGGCTGAAATGGGTTAAAAATACATGAAATTACCCAATCGGATGAAGGAGAAGAGATATGGCAGGAGATATTTTGCTTGATGCCAGAAGAATACTGGCTTTTGATGCCTTTTGTAAACTTGGAGATTATGCCGGAAGAGATAAGGAATTTCTTGATAACCTGTGGAACGAGTTGGTTGAAGAGCCGAAGCTTATGAAGGAATTCATGTACTACATAGACAATCACAATTTCTCGGGAGAAGAGATATGCAGAGGCTATGGAATGACAGATTTATATGTATTCCAGATGAGTCGATACAATCTAATCCGCGACAGTGGCAAGAATACCGCTGCTTGCAATAAAGAGTCGATGGTGCTCGGAGCATTCCATGATATGGCATGCATGATTAAAGACCCGGAGAAATATGTGAAGAAGCTTTCGGACGGACCTGGAATGGACAGGTTGTAATATATTAGCTAAAGTATTTGTATTTGTTTTTACCAAAATATCTGCTATAGGAATAAACTATAGCCAACTAAAGAAAAAGGTTATTATGGGAAAAGTGATGGGTATAGTATAATTCGATTGGTATAAGTAAAAACTAAAATACCGCGACGTTTATAAGAAAAACAAATAACTACCATGGCGGTAGGTATTTACTTAAAAAACAAATTGTCATTAAGCAGACAGTATAATGTGTATTTAAGAAAAGGGGTAAAAATGGACAATTATTCAATTAATACAAAATGTGTACAGGCAGGATACAGACCCGGTAACGGTGAACCCAGACAGATTCCTATCATTCAGTCTACAACCTTTAAGTATGATACCAGTGAGGATATGGGTAAGCTTTTTGACCTTGAAGCATCAGGTTATTTCTATACCAGACTTCAGAATCCTACCAATGATTATGTGGCAGCTAAGATTGCAGCTCTTGAAGGTGGTAAGGCAGCAATGCTTACTTCTTCAGGTCAGGCAGCCAATTTCTTTGCACTTTTTAACATTTGCGAGTGCGGAAGTCATATTGTGGCTTCATCATCAATTTATGGTGGAACATTCAATCTCATCTCTGTAACAATGGCAAAGATGGGCATCGAGGTTACTTTTGTGTCTCCTACAGCTTCTGAAGAAGAACTTAATGCAGCGTTCAAGGAGAATACCAGGGCTATGTTTGGCGAGACTATCGCTAACCCTGCACTTACAGTTCTTGATATCGAGAAGTTTGCAAAGGTTGCGCATGCTCATGGTGTGCCTCTTATCGTAGATAATACTTTCCCTACTCCTGTTAACTGCAGACCTATCGAGTGGGGCGCAGATATTGTTACTCATTCCACAACCAAGTATATGGATGGACACGGGGCAGCAGTTGGTGGATGTATCGTAGATTCAGGTAACTTTGACTGGATGGCACATGCTGATAAGTATCCCGGACTTTGCACTCCTGATGAGTCATATCACGGAATCACCTATGCGGAGAAGTTTGGCAAAGAGGGTGCGTTTATCACCAAGTGTACCTCACAGCTTATGAGAGATTTTGGATGCATTCAGTCACCTCAGCATGCATTTATCCTTAATCTTGGACTTGAGTCACTTCATGTGCGTATGCCTCGTCATGTCGAGAACGGTCAGGCTGTTGCAGAGTACTTGGAGAAGCATCCTAAGATTACCAAGGTTAATTATTCAGGACTTCCTTCAGATCCTTATTATTCAGTAGCGCAGAAGTATCTTCCCAACGGAGGATGCGGTGTAGTTTCATTTGAAATCGAAGGTGGAAGAGCCGCTGCTGAGAAGTTCATGAAGGCACTTAAACTCGCTGCTATCGAGACTCATGTAGCTGATGCAAGAACATGTTGCCTTAACCCTGCTACTTCAACTCACAGACAGATGAGCGAGGAACAGCTTATCGAGGCAGGTGTACCCGCAGGTCTTGTACGTATGTCATGTGGTCTTGAGGACAAGGCAGATTTGATTGCAGACCTCGAGCAGGCACTTGCACAGGTGTAAATTTTTATCGAAAACAAGCTACGATTCAATTTTGCCGAATGACATAGCGTAATATTTTAATTACGAGCAATATTTTGTTTGACAAATAAGATAATGTTATTGACAATGAGAGTGTTGGATTCTAACACTCTCATTTTTATATTTATTAAGAGGATTCTATTTTGAAGAATGAAATAGTTAAAGCGCAAAACACAAATACCACATATGAAAGGTATTCGGACGCAAGTAAAAACAAGAAAGATGCAATAAGGCTGTTGCTTATAACGCTTGGTGTGCTGATTATTACCGCAGTAGGCGTCGGAGCATCGATATATGTAAAAAACGAAAGCGGGGAACTCGTTAAGAAGACAGTTGCCAGCGCTGATGAAAATACGCCAGAGAGCATTATTGAAGGAAAAGTGCACAGACTTGGAATGGTCGAAACAGTGAGCACCACATATACTCATGTATCGACAATGTCAGAATCAAAGCAGTGGTTTGGAATATCAATACCCGGAAGCAGTAATACATTTGTAATTACCGTCGAGGGTAAAATTACTGTTGGTGTCGATATGTCTAAAGCAACTGTGAGCTATGATGAAGAAAAAGGTGAATACAAGGTAAAATTGCCCAGAGCACAAGTTATGAGCAATGAACTTGATGATGACAGCTGGAAGTATTTCGATGAAAAAAGTGACACATTTAAGTCGCTAAGTGTAGATGATACTGACGATGCTTATACACAGGTTGAGAGTAAGGAAGAAGAAAAAGCAATTGATAATGGAATCCTTGATGAGGCGCAGCGAATTGCGGGTGCATTGGTGATAAGCTATTTGTCAGGGATTGATGTTGTTGGCGATAATAAGATTACAGTAGTGTTTGGAGCAAAATAATGTTTTTTCAGATTAAAGAGACATTGGAAGAGTGCAGCGTAGAAAGTATTGCTAGCAGAGAATATCAGTATGTGGCAGTGGTTACAAGGAAAGAATATGAGAAAATGGTCGATGTTTTTGATATGGGTATCGACCTTGATTTTGATTTCGATAATGTAGCTGTTACAAGGATTCAGGTCAACTATGATTCGTTGACTGGATGTTTTGCAATCCCCGATGTTGAAGTAGAGGATGTTTCTCATCGAGTTTTGTTCTTTGCTATAGATGAGCGCGGCATTGTATTTATAGATGAAGATCAGACTGCTATGAAAATGATAGATGCTATCAAGGCTCGCAAGAAGTGGAAGTTCCCAAGCTTAGAGCGTTTTATCTATGATTTCCTGGAATGTATTATCAGTAAGGATCTGATGCTGCTTGAAAATTACGAGAAGGAGCTTGATAAGCTGGAGGATTCTATTTTGGACGGTAAGCTTGATGATGTCATGGAGCGAATTGTCGAGATTAGAAGTCTCATGATGGATTTTAGAATGCATTATGAGCAGCTTATTGATGTTGCACAGGAGCTTGAAGAAAACGAGAATAATTTCTTCAGTGCCAAGAAGCTTAGATTTTTCAGACTGATTAATGAGCGTGTCGGAAGATTGCTTGATATTGTTTCATCGCTTCGCGAGCATACAATTCTGATAAGAGATTTGTATAATGCGCAGATGGAGGAAAAGCAGAACCGTAACATGGCTTATTTAACAGTGGTTGCAACTATTTTTACTCCTTTGACACTTATTACAGGATGGTTTGGCATGAACTTTAAGTATATGCCGGAGCTTAATCAGCCTTGGACCTACCCGGTGGTTGGAGCGGTATGTATCCTGATAGCGGTAGTAAGCCTGATTATTTTTAAGAAAAAGAAATGGCTGTAACAGAGAGGTTTTTATGAAGAGTAAATGTCCGTGCTGTGGTTTTTATACTTTGGATGCTGAGAATCCGAAGTTTGATATTTGCCCGGTATGTTTTTGGGAAAATGATCCTTTTCAGACGAAAAATCCTGATGAAGCGGGGGCAAATGTTGTAAGCCTGAATGAAGGACAGGATAATTATCGCAAATATGGTGCATGTGATCTTAGGATGATGTCGAAAACGAGAGCACCGCGATTAGAGGAAATGGCTGAAAAATAGTGGGCCTGAACTTATGATCTTGAATGCAATGTGATGAGAGATTAAATTGGGAGTGATTTGGCATGGCGAGAAAACGCAAGATTAAGCCTAATAAGAATTTTAGAAAAGAAACCAGACGCCAGGAGAATCTTTTGTCGCTGGGACTTGGAATAGCAGCTGTTATATTGGCTGTTGTGGTGGTAATGTCCAGTAAGATTGATTTTGCTTCGTGCAGTAATACCGGGGCGGCGGTTAGTGACGAAGAGCCTGCCGATACTGAAGATATAAGTGACGATATAGTTGGTGAATAAAATGAAGATAGTATGTAAAGATTGTGGAACGGAATTTGAATTAAAAGAGTCTGAAATAGGATTTTATAAGAGTAAAGGCTTGGAGATACCAAAAAGATGTAAGAGTTGTCGTGATAAAAAGAAGGGCAGCTCTGCTTCTGCAACCGGAACAAAGCAAATTGCGGGCAGTAATGTAGGTTATGTACCCGGATCAGGTAGGGTCATCAATACCGGTGGCAATGCGGGAAATAAGAATTTGTTATATGCCATTATAGCAATTGCTGTAATAGTGCTGATTATCGGTGGAATATTTATCGCACGTAATATGCTGACGGGAGATGGCGACAATAATTTACTCGGCGATAATGAGGCAGTAACGAACACTGTAACTGTAGTCGAGGGAGTGGATGCTGATGATACTGAAACTTTCGTAGATGCCGAAGATATCACGGATATAGATAATTCAGATATAGAAGATACTGATACAGAAGGTACTGATACAGAAGATACTGAGACTGTTGTTAATGATGGTACAGATAATAATGCTGATGCGAGTGATAACACAGAAACAACAGTTAATGACTCGGAGCCTGAAATTCAGGAGACAGTGACTGAAGAACCGGAGATAGTGCCCGTAGAGCAGGAGACAGTACCTGATGAGCCGGAGATAATGCCTGAAGAACAGGAGACGGTTCCGGCACAGGTAGATTATGTATTCAGAAATTCGTATTTTCTCAATCAGCATTATGAGAAGCACGGAATTGAAATGGGCTTTGATTCTGCAGAAAGCTATCAGGCAGCAGCTTCAGCAGTTATAAATAATCCCAATGCTCTTCATAAAGTTGAGGCAGAAGATGGAGATTACTGCTATTACATTGAAGATACCAATGAATTTGTGGTTTTGTCATCGGACGGATATATAAGAACTTATTTCCTTCCCAGCGGTGGTAAAGCGTATTATGACAGGCAGTAAGGTTTTAATTGTGGCAGGCAGTAAGCTTTTCATTGTGAGCGGCATTAAATATTTAACTGCATATATATGCAAAAAACACTTATATATGCGGCAATAAATGCAAATAAATCATTTACTAAAAAGCGTAAATGTTGTATACTTTTTGCGGTATGCGGTTAGTTTATTTTTATGTAAACCATATAGCATATCTACTAACAGTTCAGTTATAAAAAGGAGATCAAAAATGGTCAAAGCAGTCGTTGGAGCTAACTGGGGAGATGAAGGAAAAGGTAAGATTACCGATATGCTTGCAGAGAATGCAGACATCGTAATCCGCTTTCAGGGTGGAGCAAATGCAGGTCATACTATTATCAATGAGTATGGACGTTTTGCATTACATACACTTCCTTCTGGAGTATTTTATTCACATACAACAAGCATCATCGGTAACGGTGTAGCGCTTGATATTCCCAAGCTTTTTAAGGAGATTAATGAGGTTACCAGTCAGAACGTACCTACTCCTAAGATTCTTGTAAGTGATCGTTGTCAGATTGTTATGCCTTATCATGTGCTTTTTGATGCATATGAGGAGGAGAGACTCGGTGGTAAGTCATTCGGTTCTACCAAGTCAGGCATTGCTCCTTTTTACTCAGATAAATATGCAAAGATTGGCTTCCAGGTAAGTGAGCTCTTTGATGAGGATGTGCTTCGTGAGAAGGTTGAAAGAGTATGCGCTCTTAAGAATGTTCTTCTTGAGCATCTCTATCACAAGGATCCCATCGATCCTGCAGAGCTTCTCAATACATTGCACGAGTATCGTGATATGGTAGCTCCTTATGTATGTGATGTTTCACTCTTCCTTGACAAGGCTATTAAGGAAGGTAAGACTATTCTCCTTGAGGGTCAGCTTGGAACATTGAAGGATCCTGATCACGGAATTTATCCTATGGTTACCTCTTCTTCAACACTTGCAGCTTATGGTGCAATCGGAGCAGGCATCCCTCCTTATGAGATCAAGCAGATTGTTACCGTTTGCAAGGCTTACTCTTCAGCAGTAGGTGCCGGTGCATTCGTATCAGAAATCTTCGGAGACGAAGCTCAGGAACTCAGAGTAAGAGGCGGAGATAAGGGTGAGTTCGGTGCTACTACCGGAAGACCCAGAAGAATGGGATGGTTTGACTGCGTAGCATCTAAGTATGGCTGCCGTATGCAGGGAACTACCGATGTAGCATTTACAGTACTTGATGTACTTGGATATCTTGATGAGATTCCTGTATGCGTAGGCTATGAGCTTGACGGTGAAGTTACTACTGACTTCCCTGTAACTGCTAAGCTTGAGAAGTGCAAGCCTGTACTTAAGACCCTTCCCGGATGGAAGTGCGATATTCGCGGAATCAAGAAGTATGAAGATCTTCCTGAAAACTGCAGAGGATATATCGAGTTCATCGAAAAGGAAATCGGATATCCGATCACAATGGTCAGCAACGGTCCCAGCAGAGAAGACATCATCTACAGAGAGTCACCTCTTTCAAAGTAATATATATTTCAGGGCAAGGAAGCTTTCCTTGCCCTTTTTGCATTATCATGGGGGAATGAAATGATTAAGAATATAGTTTTTGATATTGGCAATGTTTTGGCGGATTTCAGATGGAAAGAGTACATGATTGAGAAAGGTCTTGATGGACCGACTATTAAAAGAGTGATGAAGGCATCAATCATGACTCCCGAGTGGGATGAGTTCGATAAGGGATTGTTTGATGATGATACTGCACTCGAAAAATTTGCAAGCTATGATCCGGAACTCAGAGGAGTTTTAGATCATGTATACAGAAGCATTAAGGGAATGATTGTTCCTTTTGACTATGCTACAGAGTGGGTGGCTTCATTGAAAAATGACGGCTACAAAATTTATTATCTGTCTAATTTTTCGAGAAAGGCATACGAAGAATGTGAAGAATCACTTGATTTTATGAAGTATGCCGACGGCGGTGTAATGTCATTTCAGGAGCATGTGATTAAGCCTGATCCAGAGATTTATAAAAGACTGCTGGAAAGATATGACTTGAAGGCTGAAGAGTGTGTATTTTTTGATGATACACAAAAAAATATCGATGTTGCTCTTGAACTTGGGTTTAATGCATTTTTGTTCACAACCCGAGAGCAAGCTGACATCGATATTAAGAGTTTGTTATAGCGTGATTATAGTGGATTATTAAGCGTTTTGGGCTTAAATAGATTCGCTATCGTTGATAGAGTCGTCATCGTCGACAGCTTTTTTTTCATCAATGCTATCAGATGAATCTTCGTCCTGATTAACACTTTCATCTGTCTCGTTATTCTGATCAGAATCGAGAGCTCTGCCGGGAACAATGATATCGTCAGGATCGCCGATTACTTTCTTGCCGCCTGCACGTCCGAAGAAAAGGATGGCTATAAATGCAAGAATAGGAATTGTTACGGTAAGGATAATACAAACACCGAATGCGGTACCTGCATCAAAGCCGGTAAAAAATGAAGCAATAAAGGTTGCTACATACAGACCGATAAGCAGAATTATTGCAATCATTGCAATGATTTGTTTCGCTCTTTTCATAATGACCTCCAAGGGGTTCGTGTGATATGCGATATTGAACGATACATGAGATACTAGTAAATGTATTTACAAAACAAATCGCATATATATCACAATATACGAAAATGCTTCTATTTGCAATAACTCTAAGGCGTTTGTGAAATCGTGTGCTTATTTTTTATGTATGGATATATTGAAATGTATATAGGCAAAAATTAAGTAATCAACTGATTTTGCCACTACATTTTGTGGATTTATTAGATGGAATTAATAAATACGCAGTTGTATAATTTTGATATATGTGGTTGATTTTGATATTTAGCAAAATTAACGACGTGGATTAAAAATGAATGAAAGGAAGTGAGGATATGGATATTGCAGCTGAGATACAGGAACAGCTGAATGTCGAAACAGTCTTTACGATAAATATAGCCGATAAATTCTCAATCCCAATATATGAATCGACGGTGGTTACTTGGATAATCATTGGAATTGTTCTGATTATTTGTCTCATTCTTGGAACTAATCTGAAGGTGAAGAACATTTCAAAGAGACAGGCATTTGCCGAAACGATAGTTACCAAGCTGGAAGGCTTAGTGGCGGGGATGATAGGAGAGGAAGGAAAAGGATATGTGCCATACCTGTTGGCTGTTCTTCTCTTTATCGGTTTTTCAAATATCATCGGTCTGTTTGGACTAAAGCCGCCGACGAAGGACTTAAATGTTACGGCAGCGTTAGCGATTATGAGTATCATCCTGGTACAGATTGCAAGCATCAAGGCTCATGGTCCTTTGGGATGGCTTAAGCGTTTTGCAGCACCGATAGCGGTGGTTACGCCTATAAACATACTGGAGCTTGTAATCAAACCGCTTTCACTGTGCATGCGACTCTTTGGTAATGTGCTTGGTGCATTCGTTATCATGGAGCTGTTAAAAAGCGTTGTACCTGTAGGTATACCGGCAGTATTCAGCTTGTATTTTGATTTGTTCGACGGATTATTACAGGCTTATGTATTTGTCTTCCTTACATCGTTGTATATCAAGGAAGCAATTGAATAAAAAATAATTAGTGCCCGCGCGGCAGATTAACGGAGGAAAATAAAATGACAGCAATTGGAGCAGGAATCGCAGCATTGGCTTGTATCGGAGCCGGACTTGGTATTGGTATTGCAACCGGAAAGGCAGCAGAAGCAACAGCTCGCCAGCCCGAAGCAAACAGCAAGATTATGACTATGCTTCTTCTTGGTGGTGCACTTGCAGAGGCAACCGCTATTTACGGTTTCGTTATCGGTATTCTTATTATCCTTATGCTTAAATAATGATCCTTGATTGGAGAAGAATATGCTTAAATTTGACATTAATTTATTATTTACCGTAATAAATCTTTTTCTTTTATTTTTTGTAATATGGAGATTCCTTTTCAAGCCTGTAAAGAAGATCATTGCTAAGCGTCAGGAAGAAATCCAGAAGCAGTATGATGAGGCGGCAGCAGCTAAGGCTGAAGCTGATAGTGTTAAGGCAGAGTACGAGGAAAATATGAAGCAGGTTGCAGAAGAAAAGGCAACCATTCTCAAGGAGAGCCGTACTCAGGCAGGACAGGAATACGATAAGATTGTTGCCGATGCCAAGAGTGAGGCAGACAGTATTCTTGCCGGTGCCCGCAGAGATGCTGACGTAGAAAAGAAGCAGGCTATGAAGCTGGCGAAGGAAGAGATCGCAGATATCGTAGCTGAAGCAGCAGCCAAGATTGCATCGACCAAGGAAGATCCTGAACTTGACAGAAAACTCTTTGATGACTTTATTTCTAAGTGCGGAGATTGATTAGTATTATGAGCAGGAAAAAGAAGTATTTTGAATGCGTTCTCCGGTATGTTACAGAGCCTTCTGCCGAGCAGCTGGAGAAGATTAAAAGTTTTGTATATAAAAAATATGTTAATGAAGATTTGCCCGAGGAACTCATCAGTTTTGAGACAATAGAGGATAAGTCTCTCGGTGGCGGATTTATTTTGACATGCGGAAATGAAGCTTACAACTGGAGTACAGCCGGCCGTACCAGACAGTTTACGGAGCGCCTTTCAGGCATTAAGAAGAATCTGTCTTATGATCAGGATGTTATTTCTATTCTTAAGACTACAGTTGAGGAGTTTGAACTTACCGCTCGCCATCGTCATGTAGGTAACGTTAGTTATGTAGGTGACGGTATTGCGACTGTTGTGGGAATTCCACATGCAGCATATGGAGAGATTTTACTTTTCGAATGCGGCATCAAGGGAATGGTTCAGGACGTAAGAACTGATGAAATCGCAGTTATTCTTTTTGGACCTGACAGAGAAGTACGAGTAGGAAGCCGTGTAGCGCGTACAGTTATGCGTGCAGGTATTCCTGTCGGCGATGAATTCCTTGGAAGAGTAATCAACGCGTTGGGTGAGCCTATTGACGGTCGCGGCAGAATTCAGGAGGATGATTATCGTCCTATAGAGAATCCGGCACCTTCAATCGTAGAGAGAAAATCTGTAAGTGTACCGATGGAAACAGGTATTCTTGCTATTGACTCTATGTTCCCTATCGGAAGAGGACAGCGTGAGCTCATTATCGGTGACAGACAGACCGGTAAGACCTCGATTGCAATGGATACAATTATTAACCAGAAGGGTAAAGATGTAATCTGTGTATACGTAGCTATCGGACAGAAGGCATCAACAGTAGCTAAGCTTGTTAATACCCTTAAGGTTAGTGGTGCGCTTGACTATACGGTTATTGTCAATGCTTCGGCATCGGAGCCTGCACCTATGCAGTATATTGCGCCATATGCAGGAACTGCTATGGCAGAGCATTTTATGCATCTTGGCAAGGATGTATTGATTATATATGACGATTTGTCTAAGCATGCAGTAGCATACAGAGCACTTTCACTTTTGCTCGAAAGATCACCCGGACGTGAAGCATATCCCGGCGATGTTTTCTATCTTCATTCAAGACTGCTTGAGAGAAGTGCGAGACTTTCGGATGAGCTTGGTGGTGGATCTATTACAGCTTTACCTATTATTGAGACACAGGCCGGAGATGTATCGGCTTATATTCCTACCAACGTAATTTCGATTACAGATGGACAGATTTATCTCGAGAGTGAGCTCTTCTTCCTGGGTGTAAGACCTGCGGTTAATGTAGGACTTTCAGTATCACGAGTAGGTGGTGCGGCACAGACCAAGGCTATGAAAAAAGCAGCAGGAAGTATCCGTATTGACCTCGCTCAGTTTAGAGAGATGGAAGTATTTACTCAGTTCTCTTCTGATCTTGATCCTGCGACCAAGGCACAGCTTAATCACGGTCATATTCTTATGGCATTGCTTAAGCAGCCGCTTGGTAAGCCATTGAGTATGCCTGAGCAGGTAATCACTCTTGTGGCAGCTAACGGTCGTGTGATGGAGGAGCTGAAGGAAGAGCAGGTTAAGGATTTCCAGATGAAGCTCCTTGCGTATATAAATGAGGAGCACTCTGATATTATTAGAACTTTGCTTTCTACCAAGGTGCTTGATGAAGATTTAAGAAAGCTTATCATCGATGCATCAGAGGAGTTTAAGGTTAAGTATTTGGAGGCATAATATTGGCTAACATGCGTGAGATTTCCGGAAGAATGAAGAGTATCCGGGATACCATGAAAATTACAAATGCCATGTATATGATTTCCTCGACTAAGATGCGTAAGGCAAAACGTTCGCAGGAAGGTAACAGTCCTTATTTTAGTGAACTTCAGGCAATGTATGACAGAATTGTTGAGAATGTCCCGGATTTGGATAATCCATATTTGGATGAGCGTCCGTTAAAGAAGGGCAAGGATCGTACAAGAGCAATTATTGTTGTTACGGCTGATAAGGGTATGGCCGGTGCGTATAATCACAATGTACTAAAAGTGGTTGATACGCTGATGCGAGAGGATGTAAAATCCAAGCTTTATGTTATCGGTGAAGTGGGACGACAGGCTTTTGCCGGTCAGAAGGCTCCTATGGAGGGACAGTTTAAGTACACTGCACAGAATCCGTCGATTCACAGGGCTCGTGTTATCGGGGAGCTGATTATCAGTCAGTTCGTTGCCGGTGAGATAGACGAAGCGTACATTGTTTATACTGAGATTAAAAACAGTATGACCAGTGAGGCTAAGTGGAAAAAACTGCTTCCGCTTAAGTTTGAAAGTAATGAAGCTGCGTCGGAAGAAGCAGTTAATGCATCAGAGGAACTCAATTTTGTTCCCTCGGCCGATGCGGTGCTTAATCATATTGTTCCGGATATGATTGTAGGACAGATATACAGTGCACTGGTTGAGGCATACTGCAGTGAGCAAAATGACAGAATGTTGGCAATGGATGCTGCCAATAAAAATGCACAGGCAATGATACATGAATTGTCTATAGAGTTTAACCGTGTGCGTCAGGCGATGATTACCCAGGAAATTACTGAGGTAATAGCCGGAGCAAAAGCACAGAAGAAAAAGAAGAAGAAAAAGAAGGAGGCAGGCAGAACGTGAGCAGTGTAGGTAATGTTTCAAGCGTTGGAAACGTAGGACATGGCAGAATCGTTCAGGTAATGGGCCCTGTCGTTGATGTAGAATTTGATGAAGATTGTCTTCCGTATATAAAGGATGCTCTCGAGGTTAAACTTGAGGGTAAAAAGCTTGTTATGGAAGTGTCACAGCAGCTTGGTGATGGTGTGGTTCGTTGCATTATGCTTGGTCCCAGTGAAGGCCTTGCCAAGGATATGGATGTGTATGCTACGGGCGACGGTATTAAGGTACCTGTAGGTGAGCAGACTCTCGGAAGACTGTTTAATGTGCTCGGAGATACTATTGATGACGGAGAACAGCCTAATGGACAAAGATGGGTTATTCACAGAGATCCTCCGTCGTTTGAGAGTCAGAGCCCTGTATCCGAGATGCTTGAGACAGGAATCAAGGTTATAGATCTTTTGGCACCCTATTCAAAGGGTGGTAAGGTTGGTCTTTTCGGAGGCGCCGGTGTAGGTAAAACAGTTCTTATTCAGGAGCTTATTACCAATATAGCAACTGAGCACGGTGGATATTCCATTTTTACCGGTGTCGGTGAGCGCTCGAGAGAAGGTAACGACCTTTGGACTGAAATGAAAGAGTCAGGTGTACTGGCTAAGACTGCACTTGTTTTCGGACAGATGAATGAGCCGCCGGGAGCAAGAATGCGTGTTGCAGAGACAGGCCTTACCATGGCTGAGTATTTCAGAGACAAAATGGGAAAGGATGTACTCCTTTTCATTGATAATATTTTTAGATTTGTACAGGCCGGTTCAGAGGTATCCGCACTTCTTGGACGTATGCCTTCTGCGGTAGGATATCAGCCTACACTTGCAACCGAGCTGGGCGAATTACAGGAGAGAATTGCTTCTACCAGACGTGGATCTGTTACATCGGTACAGGCAGTTTATGTACCTGCGGACGATCTTACCGATCCTGCTCCCGCAACTACATTTGCACATCTCGATGCTACTACTGTTTTGTCGAGAAAGATTGTAGAGCAGGGTATTTATCCTGCGGTGGATCCTCTTGAGTCTACATCTAGAATTCTTGAGCCCGATGTAGTCGGAGAAGAGCATTATAATGTGGCAAGAAAGGTACAGGAAACACTTCAGAATTATAAGGAACTTCAGGATATTATTGCTATTTTAGGTATGGATGAATTGTCTGAAGAAGATAAAGTCACCGTATACCGTGCAAGAAAGATTCAAAGATTCCTGTCACAGCCTTTCCACGTTGCGGAGAATTTCACAGGTATAACCGGTGTATATGTTCCGGTTAAAGAGACTGTTAGAGGATTTAAGGCTATATTGAGCGGAGAGATGGATAAATATCCGGAGGCTGCATTCTTTAACGTAGGAACGATAGAAGATGTCATTAAAAAGGCAGAAATGCTTAGATAAAGCTAAGCGTTCTGGTTCCGTTCCCGATAATAGGGGATACTTGACAAGTGGTATATAATATAAGATGAGTGATTTTTTTGACTTAAAAATTTTAGCGGCCGATAAATGTTTTTATGACGGTAAAGCTGTATCGATTATTATTCCGGCAATGGATGGTAGTCTTCAGATTATGGCGCATCATGAGAACATGGTATTTGCTACCCAGGAAGGTATTGTTCAGTTAATGACTGAAGATGGTTCTTCATGGAGGAGAGCAGTGGTCGGTCTGGGACTTGTGAATGTATCCAATAATACGGTTACTATGCTGGTAGACTCGGCAGAGTGGCCCGAGGATATAGATCGTGTTCGTGCTGAAAATGCACTCGAAAGAGCTAAGGAACAGCTTAAACAGGATCAGAGTATCCACGAATATAACATCTCTAGGGCATCTCTTGCGAGAGCAATGATGAGACTGTCAGAGAGCGGTAATAGTAGTAGGAACCACTTGTAATAAAATGAAATCCGAAAGTAATAAACAATCGATAGTGATAAACAGCGTTATGGGTCTGGCAGTTATTCTGCAGGCCCTATTAGTGTTTTATCTACAGCATAGATTTGCCTTTTTGCTTGAGGATATGGACTATATTAATAACTTAAAGACAGGCGAAGTATTAAAGGGTATCGGAGATATCTTTGAAGGAATACCTTATATTCTGCGTGAAAAAGGCGGAAGCGTACTGTCGATAGGTATCCTTCAGCTGATACTGATGATGGGCGAGACAGCTGCCGATGTTATTAATACGCTGGTGCTTCTTGTTATTTCATTCCTGGTATGTCTGACTGTTAAAACCAGTAAGAGGGATGTTGTATTTTTCGCGCTTCCGTTTTTTATGCTTATATCGCTTAATTCCGACTGGCAGTACAGCTATATGTGGCAGTTCGGCGTCGTGAATTATGTATATCCCGCTATACCTTTCCTTGTATTTCTGATAGCGGTTATTAAGGAACTGAATCTTGTTAAAAAGAAGATGCCTCTGTGGCTTCAGATAGTAGCCTGTGTAGCAGCATTTTTTGCGGCTTGGGCCAATGCTTCGTATGGACTTATCGAGATATGTATTTCAGTTATTTCTATCTTTGTTCTTTATAAGATGATGAAGGGCCGCGTTCCCAAGTGGTTAATCGGTTCAGGCGCTTCAGCAGCAGTAGGGTCTATTATATTTCTTGCTGCGGCAGGTAACTTTAAGAGTGAATCTGTTATTAACGGTATCTATATTTCATTCAGTATTTTCCCCGGAGTAGTACTTGCGCTGCTTTTACTCGCAGTTATTATGCGAAGTGGTGGATTCTTAAAGATAGAGCAGATGATTTTAATTGTGGCTCTCGGCTTTAGTGTTGCCATGCGTTTTATCATCGATTGGCTTCCGGGAATTGCTGAAAACGGAATGCAGATTTGCTGCATGATATTATCGATTGTTCTTTTCTGTAGTCTGCTGGCTACTTTGGAAAGAGAGTATCCCAAGCATAAGTATTGGATGTATGGATTGGCAGGATGTTCATTCCTGTATGCTTTACTCAGTATGCTTGAATCATTTGGAGGTGTAAGCTGATGAAGTTATCGTTACCCTCCTTCCTGAATTATGATATTTATAAAAAGCTTGAGAAGATCAGAATTCCGTTTTTCTGCGTAGTGGTAGTAATTGGCATAGTACTTCGTGCACTTCAGTACGGAAGAATCAACATGCAGTATGATATTTTGTATTGTCTGTATGGTGGTTTTATATGTGAAGTAGTATTGTTCGCAGTGTTCTTTTTGATTAACGGAAGAAGCTTTTCACAGCTTGGAAGATTTCAGATTCTCTATATGGCTTTTGTCCCTGCGCTTACATATTCGTATATTAAGCGTATCATGGATTTTAAGGTTGCGTTTGAGATTCGAGATGACGTCGTAAAGGGAAAATGGCCTGCAGCAATTGCTCTTTGGTATCCAGATGTATCAAGAGTACTTCAGTTAATGATACCATTCATCATTTTGCTGATTATGGCAATTCAGATGAACAGAGATAAGATTAAGTCACCGTACAGCAAGTGGTTCATAGGTGTGGGCATCGGAAGTGTGGTGTTGATGTTCGGCAGCCTGCCTTTTGCTAACCTTACCAATTTCATTCTTTATGTTGTAAGGCTTGGATTGGTATGTGTGATTTGGAGAATGTGGGAGAATCTGCGTAAGAACAGATCATTGGAACCTATAACGATTGTTTCATGGGCAGAAATATTCTTATTCTTTGTATTATGGTTGAAGGGTATTGTAGAATCTCTTGAGATTTTACTGTAATTGTGAGTATTATTTTGGGCCGGCGCAGACCTAAAATGTATGTTGAAAAAATATTGAAAATATTATTTCTTTTTGTTGACAAACAAAAACAAGGATGATAATATATCACTGTTGCGCGCGGAAGTGTCGGAATTGGTAGACGAGCAAGACTAAGGATCTTGTGACCGCAAGGCCGTGAGGGTTCAAGTCCCTTCTTCCGCATCAGACAAAAGGAATCCATCCCAAAGGGATGGATTTTTTTTGTCTTTTTCCGTTATATAAAGAAGTCTATTGATTAACCTATATAATGTGATGCTGCGGTGGCAGCAATAGCACCGTCTGCAACAGCTGTAATAACCTGACGGAGTGTTTTGGTACGTACATCGCCAGCTACAAAGAAGCCTGGGAGAGAAGTGATGCATGATTCATCTGCGATTACATAACCTGCATCGTTTAGGTTTAGTCCGCTGATCTTTTCAAGGATTCCGGTTTCGGGTTTTGAACCGGCTGCAATAAATACACCACTTACGGCGAGGTTTTTTTCTTCTGATCCATCAGCATTCTTTTGATTGATTCTGATTCCTGATACTTTTTCTTCACCTACAATTTCAGAAAGAGTAGAGTTAAGTACGAGCTCGATGTTATCTTTTTCCATTACCTTCTTTATTGTTATCTCTGCAGCGCGGAAGGTATCACGGCGATGTACGAGGTATACTTTTTCACAGATACCTGAGAGATAGAGTGCATCATCAAGAGCAGTATCACCGCCACCTATAACAGCGGTGGTCTTGTTTCTGTAGAAAGCTCCGTCGCATGTAGCGCAGTAAGAAACTCCTTTGGTGTCAAAACGAGCTTCGCCGGGAACATCAAGCTTTCTATGTGTGGCACCTGCAGCGTAGATTATGGTCTTGGTTTCAAGAGTATGTCCATCTGATGTTGTGACTTGAAAAAAGTCAGGAACTAAATTATCAGATGTTGTTGCGATATTTTCTGTATGACACACGGGTTCGATTCCCGTGACAGCAGCCTCGAGAAATTCTACACCAAAATCAACTGCATGCTGCCTGAACTGTTCACCCATGCTGTAGCCGTCCAGTCCGGGCAGGCCGAGATAATTGTCGACGCAGCTGCTGAGAGCTACCTGGCCTGTTCCTTCGTAGTCTTTTTCTATTACCAAGAGATTCAGATTAGCTCTTATTCCATAAATGGCGGCTGAGAGTCCGGCCGGACCACTTCCGATTATAATTAAATCTAACATAATATCCTCCGTATACATTTAATAAGAAACATATGATTTCAATTAGGAAAAAAAGTATAGTGATAAACAGTTAATAGTATTATTATTATGCTTATTACTATTGATATATAGTATAACAGAAAAACTTGAGATTATTCGGAATTGCAAGTTACAATTAATCTATGATACGTGATAGTTTTCGACTATAGTGTCAGAGGACAGATTGATTTTTATTATAAATGATTGCATTTAATATGGAGGAATGTATGTCGGAGCAGTTTTCACGAACAGAACTTTTGATAGGAGAAGAGGCTGTTAAGAATTTATCTGAAGCGCGGGTGGCAGTGTTTGGAGTCGGTGGTGTCGGCGGCTATGTCTGTGAGGCGTTGGTCAGAAGCGGAGTAGGATGCTTTGATTTGGTAGACAGTGATACAGTGGCTCTGTCTAACTTAAACAGACAGATTATTGCTACGCACGATACTATAGGAAAATATAAGGTTGATGCAATGCGTGAAAGAATGCTTTCCATTAATCCTGAAGTAAAGGTTAATGTCTATAGATGTTTCTTTTTGCCTGAGAATGCAGATGAATTTCCATTTCAGGAATATGATTATGTAGTAGATTGTGTTGATACAGTCACTGCTAAGATAGAGATAATAATGCGTGCGAAGCAGTTCGGAGTTCCGGTCATCAGTGCGATGGGAGCAGGTAATAAGTTAGACCCTTCGAGATTTAGAATAGCTGATATCTATAAGACAGATGTATGTCCCCTTGCAAAGGTTATGCGCAGGGAATTAAAAAAGCGTGGTGTAGAAAGTCTTAAGGTTGTTTTTTCAGATGAGAAACCAATTAAGCCGGGAGTGACTAGTTACAGTGCTCCGGATGATGCGGGAGTAGATAAAGACAAAGCAGATAAAGACAGATTGGAAGGTGCGTGTGAAAAGACAGACGAGGCGTCAAATACTAAGCCCAGAAGATCTACACCGGGAAGCACTGCATTTGTTCCGGCAGTAGCAGGTCTTGTGCTTGCAGGAGAAATAGTGAAGGATCTTGCAGGATATTAATATGTAAATGGATATTAATAATTCATATATGAATGAATATTAATATATTAATATATGAATATAAATTTAATATTAAAGCAAACAGTCAAAATCAGAGGAAATCAATCCTCTGATTTTTTTATGCTCGAATTTTATGTCAAAAACGTTGTTAGGTAAAAACTATAGCCGGCACTAAACTTTGCTGATTATAAATAAAACCTATTACAAACAATAATATTTCAATATTATACAGCACCAACTACCCTGTGCTAACATTCAAAACTGTTAGGAGACAGCAGATACGAACAACAGACAATCAAGGCTGCATCATAGCGGCGGGAAAGACAAGGAGAACGAAAATATGTATGTTGAACTAAAAAACATTAATAAAACCTTCGGAGAGACAAAAGCATCAAGAGATGTCTGTTTCTCAATTGAAAAAGGAAAATTAATCGGACTTCTTGGTCCCAGCGGAAGTGGTAAGACAACAATCTTAAGAATGATAGCAGGACTTGAGCATCAGGATTCGGGAGACATTTTTATCGATGGTAAAAATGTTAACAAGCTTTCTCCGAGTGAGAGAGGGGTCGGATTTGTTTTTCAGAATTACGCATTATTCCCTTACCTGAATGTATATGACAATATCGCATACGGACTCAAGGTACAGAAGAAGGATAAGGAGTTTATCAAGAAAAGAGTTACAGAGCTTCTTGATCTTGTAGAACTTCCGGGAATAGAGAAAAGATATCCGGATCAGTTATCAGGTGGACAAAGACAGCGTATAGCTCTTGCAAGAGCACTTGCACCTAATCCGGAATTGTTGTTACTTGATGAGCCCTTCGCAGCAATCGATGCAAAGGTAAGACAGGAACTTAGAACCTGGCTTAGAGAGACAATAGATAAGATCGGAATTACCAGTATCTTTGTTACACATGACCAGGATGAGGCTATAGAGGTTGCAGATGAGATAGTTATCACGAATCTCGGAAAGGTAGAGCAGGTTGGAGATCCTGTTGATATTTACCTTCATCCCAAGACACCTTTTGTTGCACAGTTCCTTGGTAAGTCAACCATTATTGATAATTACGATAACCTCAAAGGCTTTGATAGCATAGGAGAAGGAACAAAGGCAATCATACGACCTGAGTTTATCGAAATATGGACTGCAGGTTCTAAATCAGCAAGAAAATACGAATCAGCTTATGAAGACGGTGTTATTGAGCAGAGCATATTCAGAGGTAATTATTTCGAAGTGCTTATCAATGTAAACGGAATAAAGGTTAAAGCTAATTCACCGTTGGCTGACGGACCTCTCAAAGCAGGAGAAAAAATTAAGGTACTTATTAATCAGCTTTATGTATTTGATGAAGAAAAGACTTCTATTATCGCAAACAAGTCTCTCGATGAATCAAATCTTTACTACATCTAAAGGAGGATTGAATTTATGGAAAAGAAAAAAAGCATTTCTCCTGCAGAGAGATTTTTCAAAATCGGCATAATCTCGTGGGCAATAGTAATTGGTATCTGGGCGTTGGGAGCCCTGAAATATGATGAGATATTTCTTCCCAGCCCGATAGAAACATTTACAGCACTTAAGACAATCGTTAAGAGCGGAAGACTTTGGGCAGATATTGTTGCTTCGCTCGGACGAATCTTAAAAGGATGGTCGTTGGCAATCGCATGTGCAGTACCGATCGGTTTGGTGGTAGGACATTTTAAGCATGTTAGATGGCTGGTTGAACCCATTCTTAACCTTTTCAGATTTGTTCCGGCAATCGCACTTACATCACTTTTCCTCATGTGGTTCGGTGTTGATGACAAATCAAAGGTAGCACTTATTATTTATGCAGCATTCTTCCCTATATTGGTAAATACCATCGCAGGAGTTGTTTCTACGGATAAATCACTTATCGAGGCAGCCTCATGTATGGGTGCAGGAAGAGTAAGAGTATTCTTTACAGTAATTGTTCCGTCCGCAGTTCCTAACATCTTCACCGGTGTAAGACTCGGACTTAGCTCAAGTATCATCTGCGTAGTTGCAGCAGAAATGCTCGTAGGCGGAGATGGATTAGGATATTTGATCCAGAGCTCAAAAATGTACTACAAAACAGCATGGGCGTTTGCAGGAATCGTAACACTTGCACTTATCGGATTCATAGCAGACAGATTGCTTCTTTTTATAGGATCTAAGCTCTTGAAGCATTTTGGAGTAAAGAAGACCTGATGCTGAAATGCGAAGCAATATTAAAAATGAAAATGATGAAATGACAGAAGAGGAGAAAATAAATTATGAAAAAGAAATTATTGGCAGCAGCGCTTACATTAACATTGGCAGTAGCAGCGCTTACAGGATGCGGAGAGACAAATTCAAATAACAGTACAGGTAGCAACTCAGATCTTAAACCACTCAGAATTGCAGTGATGACCGGCCAGCCTGATCAGTACATTGCAGAGATTGGTGTTAAGGAAGGCATTTTTGAAAAGTATGGAATTGACCTTCAGGCTACTGAGTACATCTATGGTATCAATACTATCGATGCAATAGTAAACGGAACAGCAGATCTTGGTGAGATGGCAGATTACGCAACAGTTAACCGTCTTGGAAACACATACGGTGCTACTGATTTGGTAGTATTCTCAGAGCTTACCGGATCAAGCGAAAATGTAGGTGGCCTTTATGTAGCACCTGAATATGCGGATAATCTCGCAGCACTTGATGGCAGCAAGGGATTTATGTCTACAACAGGAACAGTAATTGATTACTATGTTGCAAAGTCTATTGAGTGGCTTGGTTTTGATTATGATAAGCAGAACATTATCGCAATTGATTCTACACAGACCGGACTTGCACTTGCAAAGAGCGGTGAGGCATCAGCTTATGTAGTAAGTGGTGCAAATACCAAGTATTTTGAAGAAATAGGCTGGAAGCTTGTAGCTTCATTTGATGATATCGGACTTGAAACCGGTTCTTATATGCTCGCAAACAGAAGCTTTGTTGATGCAAATTCTGAACTGATCGCAAATTATCTCAAGGCTTTTGAAGAAGTAAAAGTATACATTGATAACAATCTTGATGACAGTGCAACTTATCTTGCAGGAAAGCTCGGTATTGTTGAGGAGGATTTCAAGACCTCATGGAAGAACTTAAACATTAAGCCCGGTCTTTCTAAGGAGGCTGTAGATCATCTCAATGATATTCGTGAGTGGGCATACAATGCAGGTCGCTTTGAAGCTCAGTATGATATTGTTGAATTCTTTGATGCTGATGCAGCTAAGATTGCTTTCCCAGAAAGAGTAACTTTTGAGTAATCGAAAGGAGAAAAAAGATGCTTAAGGAATTAACAGCGACAGATTTTGATGCTGCAATTGAAAATGGTGCAGCTGTAGTAGAGTTTTACACACCCGCATGTGCTCATTGTAAAAAGCTTGCGGGTATCCTGGAAAAGATATCTGATGAGCAGGCAGATAAAGCACTTTTCGGACATGTTGATATAGAAGCTAATTCATTTTTACAGGGTAGATTTGATATCTCTGCAGTGCCTACAGTTATCTTTTTTAAGAATGGTCAGGTAGCTAATAAGCTGGTTGGCGAGGTGCATCCTTTAATCCTGAACGAGGAAATAAAGAAGCTTCAGTAAACAAATAGTAAACAGATACAAGACGGATGATTATTGATCTTGTAGCAGGCGGTGATAAATCGAAAGGAGATAAAACATGGGATTTCCTACAGTATTTGCAACAGGCGTATTGAGATACGATAAGGATAAGAGTTTTAACGGATACACATTGTATCCTTCGGCAAAGGGAGCTCTTTTGATTGATATGAACGGTAATGAAGTTAATTTGTGGGCAGGCCTCGGTGGCTTCCCCAATAAGCTTCTTCCCGGTGGATATGTAATGGGTACTACAGGTGCCAGAGAAGGAAAGTATGCATATCAGGATCAGCTCGACCTTGTACAGGTTGACTGGGACGGTAATGTGGTTTGGAAGTTTGACCATACCGAATTGATTGCAGATCCCGGACAGGAGCCTTCATGGCAGGCCAGACAGCATCATGATTATCAGAGAGAGGGTAATACCGTTGGTTATTATTATCCCGGCGGAGAGCCTAAGGTAGATGGTGGAAATACTATTATCCTTACACATGAAAATGTATATAATCATGAGATTTCGGATAAGAAGCTTATAGATGATAAGATTATCGAAGTTGACTGGGAAGGAAACATTATTTGGAGCTGGAGAGCAAGCGATCATTTTGATGAGCTTGGTTTTGATGAGGCAGCCAAGAATATTCTTTTCAGAAATCCCGGACTTCATGGAGAAGCCGGTGGAGATTGGATGCATATCAACTGCGTATCTGTACTCGGTCCTAATAAGTGGTATGACGCCGGAGATGAGAGATTCAATCCTGACAATCTTATTTTTGATGCAAGAAACTCTAATATCCTCGGTATTATCAGTAAGGCTACCGGTGAGATCGTATGGAGAATCGGACCTGATTTCTCACTGACCAAGGAACTCAGAGAGCTTGGATGGATAATCGGACAGCATCATTTCCACATGATTCCCAAGGGACTTCCCGGAGAAGGTAATCTTCTCGTATTCGATAACGGTGGAGAAGGCGGTTACGGAACACCCAATCCCTCATCACCTACAGGATTCAATAATGCACACAGAGATTATTCACGTGTACTTGAGTTTGATCCAATCACACTTAAGATAGTATGGCAGTATACTCCTTTGGAGCAGGGAAGCCTTCTTTTCACAGATGCTTCTAAGTTCTACAGCTCATATATCAGCTCAGCACAGAGACTTCCTAACGGAAATACTCTTATAACCGAAGGATCAGACGGACATCTCCTTGAAGTAACTCCTGAGCATGAAATCGTATGGGAGTATATTAATCCTTACTTTAGAACAATCGCAGGTAAGTTTACGACTAACATGGTATACAGAGCTTACAGAGTTCCTTATGAGTGGGTTCCTCAGGTTGAAAAGCCGGTTGAAACTTCTATTGAGCCTCTCAATGTGGAGACCTTCCGCGTACCCGGTGCTTCTGTTGGAGCAGGAACCGGTAAGGTGACTGTTGTAGAGGGTGTAGATCCTAATAAGTCTAGTATCACCGGAATGGGTTCCAATAAGGATGATAAGGACGAGAAGGTAGACTTCTGCGTAGCTTCTGTAAAGAAGAGTGACCTGTTAAAGCAGGATTGATAAAGCAGGAAATATAGTTAAAGGCTGTGGATGTTCCGTCTGGGAGTGTTCGCAGCCTTTAATAGGTATTGCCTATAGCCGGCAGAACCTTTTACGTATTTCCCAAGTTCATATATAAAAACTATAATAAACTTACAAGTTACGGAACGGATTTAAGTAACTTAGTTTTGATGAACAGGCTCTGCAAGGGACTGTTTCGGAGGAGTGTGATGTAATGAATTTTAATACAAGTCTTTTACATGCCGGTGAAGAGCAATCGGAAAAATACGGATCAACACTTGCACCGATATATCAAAACACTGCATTTAGACAGAATTCCGCAGAGGATCTGGAAAATATCTTTTGTAACAAGGCTCCGGGCTACTGTTATACCAGAGTAGCCAATCCTACAATCACAGCACTTGAAAATAGGATTAACAAAATCGAGGGAGGTCTTGGAACAATAGCGACCTCTTCGGGAATGTCGGCAATATTTAATGCTGTAACCAATATTGTTGAAAGCGGTGAGGAGATTGTATCGAGCTCCAGCCTCTATGGTGGAACAATTGATTTGTTTAAGGATCTGGAAGCTTTTGGAATTAAGACAGTATATGTCGAAAACAATAACTTTGAGGCCTATGAGGCGGCGATAAACGAGAAGACAAGATTGATTTTCTGTGAGATGATCGGAAATCCCTGCCTCGATGTAACGGATGTCGACAGACTCGCACAGATAGCACATGAGCATGGGATCCCGTTGGTTGTGGATAATACGGTGGCTACCGCGTATCTTTTCAAAGCGATAGATCATGGCGCAGATGTGGTAGTTAATTCTACTTCAAAGTATATAAATGGTAACAGCAATTCAATCGGAGGTGTACTTACTTATAGCGGTAAATTGAAGTTTGATAAGGAAAAGTACAAAGGTATCGCAGAGTTTTCAAAGTTTGGTCCTTTTGCTTACATAGCTAAGCTAAGGAATGGGCTTTTCAGAAATTCCGGAGCCTGTATGTCGCCGAATACGGCATACATGAATCTGATAGGAATAGAGACCATGGGACTTAGAATGGAGCGCTCCTGTTCCAATGCCTTGGAACTTGCGAGATATCTTGAGAGTAACTATGGCGATATAACGGTTAACTATCCGGGTCTTGAATCAAGCAAATGGTATGAGGTGGCCAAAAAGGAACTTACCGGAGGCTTTGGTGCAATACTTACAATCAGAGTAGGAAGCAAGGAAAGAGCTTTTAAGCTGATTAATGAATTAAAGCTTGCTTACAAGGCTTCAAATATAGGCGATACCAAGACGCTTGTACTTCACCCGGCTTCGACTATCAGTTTACACTCCACTCCAAAGCAGCAGGAGGATGCGGGAGTGTTTGATGATCTGATAAGAGTAAGTGTGGGAATTGAAGATATTGATGATTTGAAGGCAGATTTTGATCAGGCTATTGAAAAGATAAACGGAATAATCTAAATTATTAGTTGCATGTCTATATAGACAAATAAATAATTCTAGTAGAAAAGGAGAATTAAAAATGGCAGATAAAATAGATTATTCAGCACTTAAAAAGGGTGGCTTCATGAGACAGAAGCAGAAGGGCTTCTTTTCATTAAGACTCGGAGTGGTCGGAGGAAATCTTAATACAGATCAGTTAAGAACGGTAGCAGAAGTGGCTGACAAGTATGGACATGGATATGTTCACTTCACTTCAAGACAGAGTGTGGAAATTCCATTTATCAATTTTGAGAATGTTGAAGCTGTAAGAAATGAGTTAGCTGAAGGCGGTGTAAAGCCCGGTGTATGTGGTCCCAGAGTTAGAACAATCACAGCCTGTCAGGGTTCTGAGATTTGTCCTTCAGGATGTATTGATACCTATACCTTGGCTAAGGAATTTGATGAGAGATATTTCGGAAGAGAGCTTCCTCATAAGTTTAAGTTCGGTTTTACGGGTTGCCAGAACAACTGCTTAAAGACTGAGGAGAACGATCTCGGAGTCAAGGGCGGATACATAATTGATTATAAGCCTGATACATGCTTCGGATGTGGTGTATGCGTAAAGGCATGCAGAAAAGGCGCGCTTTCAATGGTTGATGGCAAGATAGTCATCGATAAAGAAAAGTGCAACAACTGTGGTAGATGTGTGAAGTCTTGTCCTGCAGATGCTTGGGATTATCAGCCCGGATATATTGTTTCATTTGGTGGACTCTTCGGAAACCAGATATATAAGGGCGAGCAGATTGTTCCTATTATCAAGGATAAGGAAACTCTTTTCAGAGTTGCTGATGCGGCAATTAAATTCTTTGAAGAGAATGCAAATCCCGGTGAAAGATTTAGATTAACACTTCAGCGTTTAGGTGAAGAAGAATTCAGAAAAACGATTCAGAATGCATACGAAGGAAAGTAAGCTGCAAATAATGTAATAATGCGGATAGAAATTCGTCGTGCATAGGTAATAGGAGGAATGAAAAATGGCAGATATACAGTTTGATGAAGAAGTAGATATAACAGATAAGGTATGTCCTCTTACCTTTGTAAAGGCAAAGGTTACACTTGATGAACTTGACGACGGACAGATACTCGCAATCAGAATGAATGACGGTGAACCGGTTCAGAATGTTCCCAGAAGTATTAAGGACGAAGGACATCAGATATTAAAACTTGCAGACAATGAGGATGGAACATATACCCTCTATGTCAGAAAGGTTGGTGACTGATGGCAGAGAGAATTACGGCAGAGAATTTTGAGAGTAATGTTGTCGGAAATTCACTTCCGGTTCTGGTTGATTTTTATTCAGACAGTTGTGTTGCATGCAAGAAGATTTCTCCTGTACTTGCGGATTATGAAGAAGAGCATGAAGGAAGCATAGCGGTTTACAAGGTTAATACCGGATATGACACAGAACTTTCAGAAAAGTACGGAGTACAGGCCAATCCTACACTTATCCTTTTTGTAAATGGAGAGGAGAAGGCCAGAAATGTTGGAGCATTAAGCCCGATGGCACTTGATAAATTTGTTGAAGGCGGATTGAATTCATAAAGTTTGAATAATTATTTATAAACGGAGGTCATTATGATTATTACAGTTGCAGGTGAAAAGAAAGAATATAAGGATGGACTTACCCTTCCTGAGCTTATAGAGAGTGAAAACGTTGAAATGCCTGAGTATGTTACTGTCTCTATAAATGAGGAGTTTATTGAGAGTGATGCTAAGGCAACAACCGTTCTTAAGGACGGCGACAACGTAGAGTTTCTTTATTTCATGGGAGGTGGTCAGTAATGGCACTTACAGATGAACAGATTGAGCGTTATTCGCGCCATATTATACTGAAAGAGGTAGGAGCGAAGGGCCAGAAGAAGTTACTTAATGCGAAGGTACTTATTATAGGTGCCGGTGGTCTCGGAGCTCCCGCTGCAATGTATCTTGTGGCAGCCGGTGTAGGTACTATCGGTATTGTCGATGCAGATGAGGTTGATCTTTCAAACCTTCAGCGTCAGATTATTCATGGAACAGCAGATGTCGGTAAGGCAAAGGTTAAATCCGCTAAGGAAACCATGAATGCCATGAATCCCGATGTTGAGGTTAAGACCTATAGAATGTTTGTTGACTCAACTAATATCAGAGAGCTTGTAAGGGAATATGATTTTATCATTGACGGAACCGATAATTTCCCTGCGAAGTTTTTGATTAATGATGCATGCGTACTTGAGAAGAAGCCCTTCTCACATGCAGGAATTATCCGTTTTAAGGGTCAGCTTATGACATATATTCCCGATCAGGGTCCTTGCTACAGATGTGTATTTAAGAATCCTCCGCCGAAGGATGCTGTTCCTACCTGTAAGCAGGCCGGCGTAATCGGAGCGATGGGTGGTGTAATCGGAAGTCTCCAGGCTATGGAGGCAATCAAGTACATCATCGGAGTAGGAGAGCCGCTTACCGGTTCACTTCTTACCTATGATGCGCTGGATATGAAATTTAACAAGATAAAGCTTCCCAAGCGTGATTGCAAGTGCGCTGTATGCGGAGATAATCCTACAATTTTAGAGCCTATTGATTATGAGCAGGATGTATGTGAGGAGACCGCTAGCCGTTTCGATGCACCCAGAAGCTAAGGAGGAGTCGGATGGGAATTATCAGAATGGAATACAGTCTGTATGATGAGATTGTAAAGTATGCGAAGGAGCATCTTCCTGAGGAGGCATGTGGCCTTATTGCCGGAGAAGAAAATGAGGAAGGCAGACTGGTAAAGAAAGTATATTATCTTACGAATATTGATCATTCGGACGATCATTTTACTTTGGATCCTAAGGAACAGTTTGCAGCGATAAAGGATATGCGTGCTAACGGATTAAAGCCACTCGGTAACTGGCATTCTCATCCGGTATCACCGTCTAGACCTTCTGTCGAGGATATCAGGCTGTCATATGATTCAAAGGCGAGTTATATGATTGTTTCTTTGATGGCAGAGAATGCGGTGCTTAATTCTTTCCATGTGGAGAATGAAGTTGTTACTAAAGAAGATTTGAGAATTTATTCTGAAGAATATTATTTTTAATGCTGGACAGCGCTTATCTATTTAGTGTATAGATAGATAGGCGCTTTTTGTATACACGACGAGGAAAATACATCGAACTTGTTCGAGTGTATTTGACGACCGTGATACAATCCCGAAACAAGCGCAGCGGTTTCGGCGATTATGTAATAGGAATGGAATGATTATGAATAATAAATGGTTGAATATAAAAAACAGTAGATTATTAATGAAAATTATTGCCGGTATTGAGATAGCGGCGATAACAGTTTTCTTGGGCGCATGCGGTAATGCGCAAAATAATGCATCAGACGCGACAAATGATGCTGTAAATAATACAGGAAATGTTACCGGTGAAGCGGATGGAAATGGTGTTGTAAATGAGAATGATACAGTAAATGGTGCCGAGAATACAGATCAGGTGGTAGATAACGGAGAGATTTCTGAGGGAGATTCCTCGGAAGGATATGTACCCGGACCGGTGACATTTACGGATGCATTGGGACGAGAGGTTACTGTTGATAGCCCTGAGAGAGTTATCACACTGCTTGGAAGCTTTTGCGATACCTGGTATCTTGCCGGTGGCGAAGTGATAGGTACTGTGAGGGATTCATGGACTGCATTTGATCTTGATTTGGATGAAGCAGTTGTCAATTTAGGAAGCTTCCTTAGCCCGGATATTGAGGCTATAGTTTCTGAACTGCCCGATTTTGTGATAGCAAGTGCTAACACCGAAGCTCAGACAGAACTTGTGGATACTCTTGAAAGTGCGGGAATAACAGTTGCTTATTTTGATGTATCTAATTTTGACAGTTATCTTGAAATGCTCGATATCTGCACAGATATAACCGGTCGCAAGGATTTGTATGAGAAAAACGGCCTTAATATAGTTGATGAGATTGAGGCTGCTAAAGATAAAATCGATGGCAGTAAGCCGACAGTTTTGTTTATCAGAGCAGCAGCCAGCTCTGTTAAGGCTAAGGGTAGTGAGGGAACTGTAGGAGGAGAGATATTAGCTGATCTGGATTGTATAAATATTGCAGACAGCGATGATGCGCTTTTGGATGATTTGAGTCTTGAGGCTATAGTGCTGGCAGATCCGGAATATATATTTGTGACTACTCAGGGAGAAGATACTGAGGCTGCGATTGAAAACTTTGAGAACCTAATTGCATCAAGCAGTGCATGGGCATCACTCAGCGCTGTTCAGAACGGCAATTATTATATAATTGATAAGGCATTATATAATTCCAAGCCGAATGCAAGATGGGGAGAGGCTTACGCGTTATTGGCAGATATTCTGTATCAGTAGCAGGATTAGTAAGCTGAATGAATTGCAAAAAGCAAATATCAATTCATGACGAGGTATGTAATACATGGCATATTTTCCGTTCTATTTTGAGCTCAAGGATAAAAAAGGGATAGTGATAGGCGGTGGAAATATAGCGCTTGAAAAGGTATCGCGACTTGCTTCATTTGATGCGACGTTAACAGTGATTGCACCGGTGATTTCTGAAGAGATTAAGAAGTATGAAAGTGATCGGATAAAGCTGGTTAACAAAAAGGTTGAATTGGATGACCTGGTCGGAGCATATTATGTGATTGCCGCTACTGATGACGAGAAGGTAAATGCAGATATTTGCAGATATTGTCGTGAAAAGAACATACCTGTTAATGTAGTGGATGACCAGGAGAAATGTGATTTTATATTTCCGTCAGTTATTCAAAGAGGTCCGTTGGTTATAGGAGTCTCAAGCTCCGGAGCAAGTCCGCAGGTGGCAATGAATATCCGAAGACAGATTGAGGATATTGTACCCGACAATATAGAGGAAATATTGGATTATCTTGCAAGTGTAAGACCGCGTGTTAAGACGGAGGTAACAGATGCCGGCAAGCGTCATAAGGCATTTAAGCATATTGCTAATGAGTGCATGCAAAAAGGAGATGTCCTGTCGCCGGAGGAATTAGAAAGAATCATTAATATGTACTGCCGGATATAAATGTCCGGAAGTATAGTTGGAAGACACCTATTATTTTATACACATAAATAATAGGTGTTTTCTTCGTCTTTGAATTCTTTGATTTGTATGCCAAACACATCCTCGATTATATGTTGCTTTAATAGCTCGGCTGGAGTGTCTGCGGCGATTATTTTTCTGTCCTTCATTACTATTATCTGATCGGAAACAGAGAGTGCCTGAGCTATGTCATGAAGTACGAGAATTACTGTTTTACCTAATTCTTTTTGTGTGCGGTAGATGGAGATAACGTCCTTCTGGCTCGGAATATCGAGGTAGGTCGTAGGTTCATCTGCAATCACATAAGAACTATCCTGGGCAAGCTGCATGGATATATAAGCGCGCTGCCTGATACCGCCTGAGAGGGTGTCCACAGATTGTGTGGCGTAATCTGACACACCGGCCAGGTTCATGGAATTTTCAATAATCCTGTAGTCTTCTGCATTAGCTTTTCTGGTAAATCCCAGATACGGAAAGCGACCATGCTCAGTAAGTGTTTTTACTGAAAGGGTTGGAATGGTTCCGCGTATTTGAGGGAGGTATGAGAGGAGCTGGGCTCTTTTTTTCGGTTTAAGAGACAGATAGTCAGTATCGTCAATATATATTTTACCCGAGGTAACAGTGCAGCTTCCGCTCAGCGCGCGAAGAAGGGTGGTTTTTCCACACCCGTTGGGACCGATAACAGTAGTGATGGTATTATCATTAACCGTCAGGTTTATATTACTTAAAAGCGGGGTATGACCGCAGGAAACAGATACATTTTCATATTTAAGCATTGAGTCTGCGACCTCCCTTCTTTTTTAAGAGTAAATACATAAAAAATGGTCCGCCGATAAAAGCCATTATGATTCCGACCGGAAGTTCGTATGGTGCAAAAATAACTCTTCCCAGAGCGTCGCTAAGCATTACAAAGCATCCGCCAAGCAGCGCGCTGCAGGGTAATAAGAGCTTGGCATCATTGCCGACAAGCTTTCTGCAAATGTGGGGGACAATGAGTCCCACAAAACTAAGAAGACCCGCAAAGCTTACAACGCATCCTGCAAGTATGCTTGAAAGGATTAATAGAGAAAAACGAGTCACATTTATATTTAATCCCAGTGACATTGCTATTTCATCTCCGAGGGCTAGCATATTTAATGCCTTTGCAAGGAAGAGAAGAATGATAAACGCAATTACGATTCCTATAGCAGGTATATAAAGATTGTTTGCATTGATTCCTGCAAGGGATCCGACCAAAAAGGTTGTGATATTGATTGATATATCAGTATCGAGGAGCTTTATGAGGTTGATGCCTGCAGACAAAAAACTTGATACGGTTATGCCGGCCAGGATGATGGTTGTACGGGAACGGTCCCCAAGATATGCCAGTAAAAAGATTGCCAGGGTGGTGATGAGTGAACCTATAAAAGCGAAAACGGGAGTAGCCCATAGCTTGCCGGGCAGAAACAGCATAGCCAGCATGACAAAAAAGCCGGCACCCGAATTAACACCTATAGTGTTCGGGCCGGCCAGAGAATTGTTCATTATTCCCTGAAGAACCACACCTGCGCTCGCAAGTCCGATGCCTGCAAGTAATCCTGCAAATACCCTTGGAAGTCTGATACTTCTTATGATAATGGTGCTTGCGGATATAGCTGAAGGCTCGTTATTTGAACTCGAGATTTTTATCAGTTTTCCGAATAAAGCATTCAGTATGTCTTTGGCAGAAATATTAACGCTTCCGACACACAAAGAAAAAATGAAAATTGCTACGAGCGCTATAAATAAAATTATAAATATAGTAAATGGTTTATTCTTTTTCATAAAAAATGCAATTTAGTTACTTTCTCTTGTTTGAGGGGGCATAAAGGCGTTTTAGTTTGCTTTGGGCAAGTTCACCGCAGCTTTAAGACATTGTCCTCTTGTATAATACCATATTATGCGCTGAGTTTTGAGTAAATTGCATCTGCTAAAATCTGGTGTCCCTGAACTGTTAGATGTTCCTGGTCTACATCACTTGGAGAAGCATAGTCTGATGCGGCAAGAAAATCTGCATGATATTTTAATGCCAGTTCAGAGTAGACCTTCTTAAGTCCTTTTGATACCTTGACAGAATGCTTGTTAAAGTCGGGATCAAAGCCTTCTTCCCAAACATGTTCACCCAAATGAATCGGAGAGATAAGAAGGATTTTTGCCTCAGGAGAGATAGCTTTTATCTGCTTGAGTAAAGTCTCGATTCCGCTACCAATTTCTTTGGGAGAAGCATTGTATAAAGATTTGCAATCATTGGTTCCGAGCATAAGGATTATTGTATCCAGCTTACCATGACTTTTGAGAACTGAGGGAAGTAGTGCATTTCCACGGAGTCCGGGTCTGGTTGCATCTTCATAGACTGTAGTTCGTCCCACAAGGCCTTCCTCGATTATTTTTATATTTGCCTCGGGAGCGTTGGTACGAAGATTTTCCTGAAGAATACTTGTCCATCGTTCGCCCCAGGCGTAGCGCTTGCCTGTACCGGGAATGTAACCATATGTATTTGAATCGCCGAAGCAAAGAATCTGTTTCATTAATTAATCACCTGATTTCGTATGAATTTATCTTATAGTGAGAATATAGCATGGAAAGTTGGTTATAGTGAAATATGTAGTTATTATCACTGGTGATAGAGATAAACTATAGTGAAAATGATTGTAAAAAATGTAAAAAAATAGCGTAAGATATTGTTGACAAAGTTCAATAGGGGTGGTACTATACCATTGTTGTGCGCGGAAGTGTCGGAATTGGTAGACGAGCAAGACTAAGGATCTTGTGACCGCAAGGCCGTGAGGGTTCAAGTCCCTTCTTCCGCATCAGACAATATAAAGCTTCGAGTGTATGCTCGGAGCTTTTTTATTTTCTATATTGGTTAATGGGTATTAGGATTATAAGCACAGATTCCAACCAAGCTTTCCGATGATGTTGATTATGAGGAATATAATTTTGATGAAAAAAATATTGTCTTTAGTGATATGTGGAGTACTGTTTTTGACACTAATTACAGGGTGTGGCAGCAGTTCTGAGGAGGATGCTGCTGAGCCTGCGCCGTTTGTAGAGAATTCTGATTATACAGATCCGGATTTGATATGGCATATATCTGATGGATGGACTTATTCGAATAATTTAATCGTGGATGCACGAAGCAATTTTCCGATGAACTTTGGTGGTATGGAGATTGAGATTATTGACTGGTGGTCTGATCCGAATGCAGATGATGTGCCTACTAGTGATTATGAGGATGATGTATATGAGTATCATGAATGGCTTAAGGATACTTATAATTTTAAGGTAAAAAGAGGCAGTGACTTTTCATATGAAAATATAACGCAGGCGTATTGCGATTACGTGGAGTTCGGCCAATACAAAAGTAATACGATATGGGTTCTTCATGATGATAACTATCTTTCGCAGGCGTTTTCAGACGGATATATGTATGATTTGGCTACTATAGATATACTTGATTTTGACAGCTATAAATTCTATAGAAACAGATCTGCGGAGAACTATTCTGACAATGAGCATATATATTCGATGGCAGCAGGTATTAATCAATCACCATTATGCCTTGTTTTTAATGAAGATATATTAAGGGCTTATGGAATCAATCCTGATTCAATATATGAAATGCAGGCAGATGGCACCTGGACATGGGACGAATTTGAAAAAATATTGGAGAATGTCCAGGTCGACGAGGATGGCGATGGATTGCCGGAATATTATGGATTCGCAGGCAGCTGCGAGAGCTTTTGTGAGGCGGCAGTATATTCAAATGGTGGTGGATTTGTAGGGATTGATGAAGAAGGATACACTCTTTTGGTTAATTCCGATCAGACACGAGAAGCACTTGAATGGTCTGCATATATTTTGGATGTATTTTTTCATCCGTCAGCTGTTTATGATTTTGATGAGATATTTTTATATGATGGTGCCGCATTTACAATAGGATGTGCAGAACATTTTGATCCATGTATGATTGATAGTGATTCTGATTACGGTATAGTAGCTTTCCCAAAGGGACCTGATAATGCGGAAGGAAAATATACTATACCATCAAAGAATTATCCGGTTGTTATCCCCGCTTGCTATGATGAGGACACTGCTTGGAAGCTGGCTTTTGTATGGTCTATGTGGAATACACCACCGGCCGGATATGAAGATTATGATCCGAACATGTATACATATTATTCTGTATACTCTAAGCCGGGAGTCGAAGCATTACTTGAAATGAACGGAACAGCAAGTTATATTGTAAGTGATAAGGCTCAAATGATACCCGAGCTAGATATATATTCTCAATTGTTAGCTGGATTTTATATGCAGCAGGATGCTTCTATGCTGGTTAATCAAGCTACAGAGAAATGGCGGGAATATATTGCCGCTGAGAATGAAAAGAATCAGTAATCCTGAAAGAGGATTATTGTATAAGGAGGAAAAGCATGAAAAAAGCATTGGCGCTGGCGTTGTGCGGATTAACATTTGCCGGTATGCTTACCGGATGTGCTACAGACGCAGATGTTGCGAGACTTGAAAAGAAGGTAGAGAAGCTCGAAGCAGATATTGAGGAACTTGAGGCAGAGAATGAGGAATTAATGCAGGAGAATAGCGATTTGCGTAGCCAGATTTCATATTCGAATGCCGGCTCGGGGGCAGGTAATGCCGCTGCGACAGATACAAGCACAGAACCAGCTGAAGATACTACCGCTGATGCTGGAACTACTGACCAGGGTACACCTGTCGAAGTACCTGCGGATCCATATTTTGAAAGCCCATATCAGATATATACTGATGAATACGGTAACGTGATTGACCTCGGAGGTATGGAAATTATTATCAGAGACTGGTGGTCTACAGGTGAAATACCTGAGCCCACAAATGAATATGAAGAGGCTAGACTGGAGTATCGCGAATGGATCCAGGAGACATATAATTTTACTATTAAGGAACTCGCTATTTCAGATTGGGGCTCAACACCTTATGATTTTGTAGATTATGTGACTGGTGGAGGAGATTATAACAATTATGTATTCGTGATACGAGATGATCCGAGTATAGCTGATGCCTTGCATGATGGATTAATGTATGATCTCAGTACACTTGATTGTCTTGATTTTAGTAAAGCTCAGTATGCAAGAAATCTGACTCATGAGCAGTATACATATAAAGGCGGAATATATGGAATGTATTCCGGATTTTCTGAGGCTCGAACAGGAGTGTATTTTAACAAGGATGTTCTTCGTGCTGCGGGAGTAGACCCCGATGACATTTATGATATGCAGGCTGACGGAACATGGACCTGGGAAGCTTTTGATGATATTATGGCAACTGTGCAGGGTGGAAATATATACGGTTTATGCACCAATGAAAGTGTCATGACTTCAGCAGCGATATATTCAAATGGTGGAAGCTATGTTGGCATAAACAGAGATGGTTATACATACAACCTTGAGAATTCCAATACTGTAGAAGCTCTGGAGTGGGTGGTTGAATTGTACAATAGGTATGATAATCATGACCCTGACGGAGCAAACTGGGATTATTATCAAGGTGAATTCCTGAGCGGAAATGTTGCATTTTTTGTAGATGATTCATATGTTGGACAGTCATATTCATTTTTAATGGATGCTTCTTTTGATATAGGATTTGTTACTTTCCCTAAGGGGCCTCAGGTTGATTGTTATAAGGGATGCTGGTCAAATAATGTCGCTGTGATCCCAGGTATATACGATGCAGATCGAGCATGGAAAATCGCATTTGCCTATGACTTATATAATAGAGAGCCTGCAGGTTATGAGGATTTCTTCGACACATCTTCATTCCGAAGTGGTATCTTTGATAGCAGAGCAATTGATGAAACTATTCCGCTGATGGTTAGCCCCGGATTTGGAACCGTTAGCTATGCGGCGATGGTTCCGGGAATTAGTCTCGGAAGCGATTTTTTATGGAATATTAATGCCGGTTGTGATTTGTATTCATGCATAGATTGGGTAAGTTATTCATGGCAGGAAGCGATTGATGAAGCCAACAGGTAAGGCAACACTTAAAACAATCGGATAAAACAATTAAATTAAACAATAAATATGTGCCTTTACAGGTAAATTATTATGCAGCTCTTAGGCTGAGATTTGGTTCTCGGCCTGGGGGCTGTTTTTTATGCAAACAGTAAAGCGTTTTTGGTAATTTGTAATTATTTCAAATTTGTTATTGACACTTATAGAGCTCAATGATATATTTACTACGACAGACGTAGTACGACAGGCGTAGCAACGACAGACATAGTACGATAAACGTAGTAAAAGCGTCAAAAAAACAAATCTGTCAAAACAATCGATTGAAATTATAAACAATGCAGGGAAGGAGCACAGAAATGATTGAAATCAGCAGCGATGTTATTCGCGGATACAATGATACGATGATTCTTTTTCTGCTCTTGAAAGAACCTTCATATGGATATGAGCTTTCAAAGCAGATTAAGATTTTATCAAACGGAAAATATGTTATTAAAGAAACAACACTTTACTCAGCATTCTCCAGAATGGAGAAAAACGGGTATGTCGAATCCTTCATCATGGAAGCAGGCGAAGGTGGTAAGAAGAGAACCTACTACAAGATTACTGATGCAGGTAGAAATTACTACAATGAAAAATGTGAGGAGTGGCTGCTTACAAAAGAAGTAGTTGAGCAGTTTATTATGGAGGAGAACAGTAATGGAAACGATTAGAAATTATCTTGATACAATGTTTGCAAATATGCCGAATACTCCTGCTGTTATCAGAGCAAGAGAAGAGCTTTGGCAGATGATGGAAGATAAATATAACGAGCTTATTGAGGAAGGAAAGACTCAGAACGAAGCCGTTGGTACAGTTATCTCAGAGTTTGGAAATCTTTCAGAGCTTGCAGAGGCAATAGGTATTGAGGAGGAAGTTAAAGAAGTCGAAGAGAAGGCAGAGACAGAGACTGTACCTCAGATCATAGTAAATGCAGATGAAGCTAAAGAGTATATGAAGGACAAAGCTGAATCAGCATTCAAGCGTAGTCTTGGAGTATGTTTAATAATATTAAGCTTTGTAGGAATTATCATAGGAGAGATTATTTTACCTGAGTCGCTTGATGCATTTGAGATATTGTTTTTCTTCGGATTTATCGCAGCCGGTGTTGTGTTAATTGTTTTATCGAATGTTTGTCTTAAAAATTGGGAACATCTAAAGAGTGATAAGTTCGCGTTGAGTATGGATGCGACAAAGGCTGTTATTGAAGACAAGGACAACTTCAGCAAGAACCGCACTATCTATTTGACCGTTGGTGTAATGCTCTGTGCTATGTGCTGGCTTCCTGCAGCTTTTCTCAGTGAACTGGTTAATTCCAAGTATATTGATAATTTGAGTGGAGCAATGGTATTCATTTTTATAGGTATCGGAGTAATGCTTATCGTATACCAGGCTCAGATTCTTGAGGGATACGGATATCTTCTTAAGACTGTATCTAAGGAAGAAACACTCAAGGCAAGTTATTCCCCTAAGAAAAAGAATAAGATGGGATATAAGAGTGTGGGTGTTCAGTGCGTAATGTCAGTTTATTGGGCAACAGTAACTTGTGTATATCTGATGCTTAGCTTTGTGTTTGTTGGATGGCTTTGGACCTGGCTTATTTGGCCTATCGCTTCAGTTGCACATATGATCATTGACAGAAATCTGCTTGTTGACTTATCTGAAATTGAACAGAAGTCTGTTTTTGAAGATGAAGCAAAGATTTCTGTAGAAGATGAAGTGAAGGCTGCTTTGGCAGATGATTCAGATAAGGAGGCTAAGTGATGAATGTTAAGAAGTTTAAGACAATTTATCTTGCAATATTAATTCCGATTACAGTTGTTGTATGTGTATGTTCTGTATGGTACAGAGCGTTCCTGCTAGGCAGGGAGATCGGTTTATCTATTAGGGAGTTCACTAATGGCAACATCATAAATACTATTGTTAAGGAAATAGATACCGGTGATTTCAACATTTCTGTAGGAAATGTTTCTTTAGGAGATGTTGTTGAGCAGGAGTATACCGATATAGAATTTTCTAACATTGATATAGATCTTGCATTTGCCAATGTTGAGATCAAGCAGGGTGATAACTATAAGGTGGTGGTTGAGTATCCTGAAGATTATATGCCTGATGTAAAGGTTGAAAATGACACTCTTAAGATTAAGCATGAGAGTAAGATCTTTAAGGTTAACTTTAACGGAGGTACCAACAATTCATGTAATGTCACAATATATGTTCCTGAAAGTACTGAATTAGGACAGGTTAAGATTGAGACAGATCTTGGCAATGTTGAAGTTAAGACTGCACTCATCTGTGATGAGCTTAATATCACTGCAGATCTCGGTAATGTCGAGATGAAGAATGTTGAGGCACAGGATTTGGATATCCAGGCAGACCTTGGTAACGTAGAAATCAAGGACAGCAGCCTTGGAACCGTACATATCGAAGCAGACCTCGGAGACGTATCTCTTAAGGATTGTAAGTTTGATACTGCTGATATTACCAATGATCTCGGTGCTATCGAAGTAGATGGAGAATTCAACAATCTTACTGCTGAATGTTCACTCGGAGCATTAGATGTAAAGTGCGATAACCTGGGAACTGCCAAGATGAATCTTAGCACTGACCTCGGCGCTGTAAGCGTAAACGGTACCAATAAGGGAAGTTCTTATAAGCAGTAAAGGAATGGCTGAGAGGCAGAAATGTTTCTCAGCCATTAATGGTTCGGCTTTATTCAACACCGTCAATTCAATATATGATTACATGTGGGGGGGGGAATGTTCGTGATTTCATTTGTGATGATATTTATGAAAGAACGCTGTAAAAGTAATCATTTATTGCTCAAAAACGCCTGAAACGCTTGAAAAACAAGCATTTTTTGTTGCCTACTCGATTTTCATATGTTATAATCTGAAACTGATTGTGACCGCGCGACGGTCGGACGTAAGGAGGATGCGCAATAATGAGCGTACAGTTAGAGAAATTAGACGGCAATATGGCTAAAGTTAATGTAGAAGTTGCAGCTGACGAGTTTGAGAAGGCTGTAGAAGCTGCTTATCAGAAGAATAAGGATAAGATCGCAGTTACCGGTTTCCGTAAGGGTAAGGCTCCTCGTAAGATGATCGAGAAGATGTACGGAGAGGAAGTATTCTATCAGGATGCTATTGAGATTCTTCAGGATTCTGTATGTGACAGAGCAATTGATGAGGCTGACGAGGAAATCGTAGCAATCGCTAGTCTTGATGTTAATCCTGTAGTAAAGGGACAGCCTGTAGTATTCGTACTTGAGGTTGCTATTAAGCCCGAGGTTACTCTTGGACAGTACAAGGGTGTAGAGGTTGACGCTATCGACGTTACCGTTACTGATGAGGATGTTGAGAATGCCCTTAAGGCTGAGCAGAAGAAGCAGGCTCGTACAGTAGAGGTTACCGACAGAGCAGTAGCTGCTGACGATACCGTTACTCTTGATTTCGAGGGATTCGTTGATGGTGTTGCTTTCGAAGGCGGCAAGGGTGAGGATTATCCTCTTACCATCGGTTCAGGTTCATTTATTCCCGGATTCGAAGATGCTCTTATCGGAGCAGAGATCGGCAAGGAAGTTGATGTTAACGTTACTTTCCCTGAGGAGTATCAGGAAGCAAGTCTTGCAGGTAAGCCCGCTGTATTCAAGTGCACTGTAAAGGCTATCAAGGCTCAGGAGCTTCCCGAGCTTAACGATGAGTTCGCTTCAGAGGTTTCTGAATTTGATACTCTCGCTGATTACAGGGCAAGCGTTAAGGCTGATCTTGAAGTTAAGAAGATTTCAGATGCTAAGGCAGCTAAGCAGGATGCAGTAATCGATAAGATTATTGAGGCATCTTCTATGGAGCTTCCTGAGGCATATATCAAGACCGAGCAGAGACAGATGGTTAATGAGTTCGCTCAGAGAATGCAGTCTCAGGGTCTTTCAATGGAGCAGTACATGCAGTTCACCGGAGCTACCGTTGATAAGCTCCTTGAGCAGGTTAAGCCCCAGGCTGAGAGCAGAATTAAGTCAAGACTTGTACTCGAGGCTGTTGCTGCTGCTGAGAACATCACTGTTTCAGAGGATGATTACAAGGCTGAGCTTAAGACTATGGCAGAGGCATATGCAATTGAGGAAGACAAGATCGCTGATATGGTAGGCGAAGAAGGAAAGAAGCAGATCGAGAAGGATATCCTTATCAAGAAGGCTCTTGAGTTCGTAGCAGACAATGCTGTAGAGAAGTAATCTGAAAAATAAACCTACAGTTTATTGTATCTCAGATCTATTAGTGTAAAATAAAGAGTGTTATAGCCTGGGTGCGTATGCAATGGCTTGACACTCTTTTATTTATTTTGAGTCGCATTTGATTATGAACATGCGACGGTATTTGGAGGTTAGAGTATGAGTTTAGTACCTTATGTCATTGAACAGACCAGTAAGGGTGAGAGATCTTATGATATTTATTCAAGACTTCTGAAGGATCGTATTATTTTCCTTGGTGAGGAAGTAACCGATGTATCTGCAAGTATCATCGTTGCACAGCTTCTTTTCCTTGAGGCAGAGGATCCTGAGAAGGATATTCATCTTTATATTAACAGCCCCGGAGGAAGCGTAACCGCAGGTATGGCAATCTATGACACCATGCAGTATATCAAGTGTGATGTTTCTACCGTATGTATAGGTATGGCAGCCAGCATGGGAGCATTCCTTCTCTCAGGTGGTGCTAAGGGTAAGCGTTTTGCACTTCCTAATGCAGAGATTATGATCCACCAGCCTCTTGGTGGAGCTCAGGGTCAGGCTACAGAGATTGAGATTGCTGCAAAGCACATTCTCCGTACAAAAGAGAAGTTGAATAAGATTCTTGCAAATAACACAGGCAAGCCTTATGAGACAGTATGTGCTGATACCGAGAGAGATAACTGGCTTACTGCAGAGGAAGCTGCAGAGTATGGCCTTGTTGATAAGGTGATTGCACTTCACGATGCTCAGTAGGATGTATGTAGTGGCATAGAGCTACTGCAAATGTGAAAATAATTTTAGAAATTTGGAGATTATTATGGCAGGAAAGAAGATGGGCGGAGATGATGTCCGTTGCTCATTTTGCGGAAAAAGCCAGAGATCGGCAAAAAAGCTGATTTCAGGTCCTAACGGTATATATATCTGTGATGAGTGTATTTCTATTTGTTCAGATATTATAGATGATGAGCTTGGTGATGATGAAGATGAAGTAACCACCGCTTCAGCGGTAGGGGATATTAATCTTCTTAAGCCGAAGCAGATTAAGGAATTCCTTGACGATTATGTAATCGGACAGGATGAAGCTAAGAAGGTACTTTCAGTAGCGGTATATAACCACTATAAGAGAGTGCTTGCACCTAAGGGTGTAGATGATGTAGAGCTTCAGAAGAGTAATATTTTGATGGTTGGCCCTACAGGATCAGGTAAGACATACCTTGCTCAGACACTTGCAAAAATTATCAATGTTCCTTTTGCAATTGCAGATGCAACAACACTTACCGAGGCCGGATATGTAGGTGAGGATGTTGAGAATATTCTTCTTAAGCTTATTCAGGCTGCAGATTATGATATCGAGCGTGCACAGCTCGGTATTGTATATATCGATGAGATTGATAAGATTACAAAAAAGAGTGAGAATGTATCTATTACTCGTGATGTTTCGGGTGAAGGTGTACAGCAGGCGCTCCTTAAAATTATTGAGGGAACTGTAGCAAGCGTGCCTCCTCAGGGTGGACGTAAGCATCCTCATCAGGAACTGATTCAGATTGATACCACCAATATTCTGTTTATCTGCGGTGGTGCATTTGATGGATTGGATAAGATTATTGAGAGTCGTCTTGATCGCAAGGCTATCGGATTTAATACTGAGCTTAGCAAGAAGACTACATTTGAGCTTGATGAGATTCTTCAGGAGGTGGCTACTCAGGATTTGGTTAAGTTCGGACTTATTCCTGAGTTCGTAGGACGTGTGCCGATCAATGTATCGCTTCACGGACTTGATAAGGATGCACTTGTTCGTATCCTTCGTGAGCCCAAGAATGCACTTATTAAGCAGTATCAGAAGCTTTTTGCAATGGATGGAGTTAAGCTTGAGTTTGACGATGAAGCTATTGATTGCATAGCTGATAAGGCGTTCGAGCGTAAGACCGGTGCAAGAGGACTTCGTTCTATCATGGAGAAAGCTATGATGGATGTAATGTTTGAGATTCCTTCAGATGATAGTATCACTGATTGTAAGGTTACAAAGGAAGCTATAGAAGGAGATAAGGCTCCCGAGGTAATCAGAATCGCAGACAAGAGCAGTAAATAATGGTAATGAGTCACCTGCAAGAGATTAATCTTTTGCGGGTGATTATACTTAGAGATAAGGGAGTATATTCAAGATGGTAATTAAATCTGTAGAGCTTGAAACCGTATGTGGAATCACCAGTAAGCTCCCGGATAATTTGTTGCCGGAGGTCGCTTTCGCAGGAAAGAGTAACGTAGGAAAATCATCATTGATAAATAGTCTTGTTAACAGAAAATCACTTGCGAGAACAAGTGCTCAGCCCGGCAAGACACAGACAATTAACTTTTATAATGTTAATAAAGAATTGTATTTTGTAGATCTCCCGGGATATGGGTATGCGAGTGCATCTGTAGAGACCAGAGCTGCGTGGGGTAAAATGATAGAGAGATATCTTCATACCTCAAAACAGCTTAGGTATGTTTTCCTTCTTATCGATATCAGACATGAGCCTTCGGCAAATGACAGAATGATGTATGACTGGATATGCAATCAGGGATATGAACCCATTATTATTGCGACCAAGCTTGATAAGATTAACAGAAGCCAGATACAGAAGCAGGTTAAGCTTATCAGGGAAGGCCTTAAGTGTGTTAAGGGTACTACAATAATACCTTTTTCTGCGCAGACTAAGCAGGGTAAGGAAGAGATTTATGCAGTGATTGACAGTATATTTGCAGAAGATGAGCCTACGGAAGATGTCGCAGAGAATGTTACAGATTAGTATTATAATGTAATTTTGCAAAATTGTGACTTTTAGTCTTGTTAGGCAATTGGTCATGTAGGACAAAATGGACCAACACGTTTTGTCCTATAACCCCCAAAATGTGTGTGGATAGAGCAAAAAAATCCCGGATACCTAAGTATCCGGGATTTTGAATTTGGGCTTTTATCTATTAGCGTACAACGGTAACGTTAACAGCGCGCTCCTTACCCTTAGCATCGTCAACTTCGATATCGAAGGTAACAGCTGCGCCTTCATCAAGAGTCTTGTATCCATCAACATTGATGCCAGAGAAATGTACGAATACATCCTTGCCATCTGCCTCGTTAGTGATGAAGCCATAACCCTTCTGTGCGTTGAACCACTTTACAGTTCCCTTGTTCATTTTTTAGTGCCTCCTTAAGCATGTGTGGGTATTCCATACCCAAAATAATAATTTTGTGATTCTTTCAGTAAACAAAAAAATCACATATTTTTGTAAACCATTAATGACGAACTAATGACTTACAAAAATATGTGAGATCAATGAGTCCTTTAGAATACGAAAAAATTATATCATTCGTTATTTATTCATGTCAATAATCTAGTTAAGAAGTTGTTCAGAAAAATTTAAGGAAATTTAATAAATTGTGTATTGACTGTAAACAACTCGGTGTTATATTTGATATAGAACAAACAAATAGATATTTAGAGGTAAAAATGTGGTATTATAAGTTTGTTGATTTGGAGGCGATTTTATGAATATCAATAAGTTTACACAGAAATCCATGGAGGCGGTTAACGGCCTTGAAAAGCTTGCTTATGAGTATGGCAATCAGGAGGTAGAGCAGGAGCATTTACTGTTAAGTCTGCTTAATATTGATGACAGTCTGATACTTAAGTTGATAGAGAAAATGGAGATAGATACTGAGCATTTTCGCAGTAGAGTAGAAGCTGCTGTTCAGAAGAGAGTTAAGGTTAAGGGCGGCGATTTGAGAGTCGGTCAGGCGCTTAATCAGGTGCTGGTAAATGCAGAGGATGAAGCTAAGGGAATGGGAGACGAGTACATTTCCGTTGAGCATTTATTCCTCGCTATGATTAAGTATGCAAACCAGGAAGTCAGTGCGATTTTTTCTGAATACGGAATAACCAGAGACCGATTCCTTAAGGTGCTTTTAAGTGTAAGAGGCAATCAGAAGGTTATGAGTGACAATCCTGAGGCTACATACGATACACTGGCAAAATACGGACAGGATCTCGTTGAGAAAGCTAAGCAGCAAAAACTCGATCCGGTAATAGGTCGTGACAGTGAGATCAGGAATGTTATCAGAATACTTTCGCGAAAGACCAAGAATAATCCTGTACTTATAGGTGAGCCCGGAGTAGGTAAGACTGCTGTTGTTGAAGGCCTGGCGCAGCGTATTGTCAGAGGTGATGTGCCCGGTAACCTTAAGGACAAAAAGGTATTTTCTCTTGATATGGGATCGCTGGTAGCCGGAGCTAAATACAGAGGAGAATTTGAGGAACGTCTTAAAGCTGTTCTTGAGGAAGTGAAGAAGAGTAATGGGCAGATTATTCTTTTCATAGATGAGCTTCATACGATTGTAGGTGCCGGTAAATCAGACGGTGCGCTTGATGCGGGCAATATGCTTAAGCCTATGCTTGCGCGTGGTGAACTTCACTGCATAGGTGCTACTACTCTTGATGAGTACAGAATGTATATCGAGAAGGATCCTGCGCTTGAGCGTCGTTTCCAGCCTGTCCTTGTAGATGAGCCTACGGTTGAAGATACTATCTCTATACTCAGAGGACTCAAGGAGAGATATGAGGTATACCACGGAGTTAAGATTTTGGACAGTGCACTTGTATCTGCCGCTGTTTTATCTAACAGATATATCTCAGACAGATTCCTTCCCGACAAGGCTATAGACCTTGTTGATGAGGCATGCGCTCTTATTAAGACAGAGATGGATTCTATGCCTGCAGAACTTGATGAAATGAATCGTCATATTATGCAGTTGGAAATCGAAGAGACTGCACTTAAGAAAGAGGACGACCAGCTCAGCAAGGAAAGATTGAATGCATTGCAGAAGGAACTTGCTGATTTGAAGGACAAGTTTATTGTTCAAAAGACTCAGTGGGATGATGAGAAAAATGCAGTAGACAAGCTGTCAAAGCTTCGTGAACAGATAGATGAGGTTAATAACCAGATTCAGATAGCGCAGAGAAACGGAGATTACGAGAAGGCATCAGAACTTACTTATGCTAAGCTCCCTGCACTTAAAAAGGAGCTCGCAGAGGCTGAGGAGAAGCAGGAAAAAGCTGAAAATTCAGATGCACCCAAGCTTGTGCACGAGAGAGTAGAGGAAGGCGAGATTGCCAAGATTATCTCAAGATGGACAGGAATACCTGTAACCAAATTGACAGAAAGTGAGAGAAGCAAGACTCTTCATTTGGATGATGAGCTTCACACCCGTGTAATGGGTCAGGATGAAGCAGTTACCCGTGTGACTGAGGCAATTCTTAGATCAAAGGCAGGAATCAAGGATCCCAGTAAGCCTATTGGCTCATTCCTTTTCCTTGGACCTACTGGTGTAGGTAAAACAGAACTTGCTAAGTCGTTGGCAGCATCACTTTTTGATGATGAAAATAATATGGTCAGAATAGATATGTCCGAGTATATGGAGAAACATTCCGTAGCAAGACTTATCGGAGCGCCTCCCGGATATGTCGGATATGAAGAGGGCGGTCAGCTTACAGAGGCAGTACGTCGTAAGCCTTATAGTGTTGTCCTTTTTGATGAGATCGAGAAGGCACATCCCGACGTGTTTAATGTACTGCTTCAGGTTCTTGATGATGGCCGTATTACGGATTCTCAGGGAAGAACTGTAGATTTTAAGAATACAATATTGATTCTTACATCCAATATCGGTGCACAGTTCCTACTCGACGGTATTGATGATAAGGGTAATATTACCGATGAGGCAGAAGAAGAGGTAATGTCTGAACTTAAGCTTCATTTCCGCCCCGAATTCCTTAACAGACTTGATGAGACTATTCTATTTAAGCCTCTGACCAAGGATAATCTTGCCGGAATTATTACACTTATTGTAGCTGAGATTAATGACAGACTCGCAGATAAGCGAATCAAGATCGAACTTACACCTCAGGCTGTAAATTATATTACTGAGGAAGCGTATGACCCGGTGTACGGAGCAAGACCTCTTAAGAGATATGTTCAAAGATATGTTGAGACTGCGGCTGCCAGATTGATTCTTGCAGATAAGGTTCATGAGGGTGGAACTATTCTGATCGATGAGTGGAATAGAGAATTGACAGTTTCTGCGCAGTAATTATGTGTGAGTAAAAATAATAATAGCATCTGTTGAGTGACGTTTGTTTGACTTGGCAGATGCTATTTTTATGTGGCGGTAAGGCTTACAAATAGTATATAATGTATCAGTGGATTTGTACGAAAATTGAGGTGCTATACTTGTAATATACATAAAATAGTAGCGGTTAAAAGCGGAGGACAGGCAATGAATGTAAGTGATTTACAGTCATTAATATATAGTGCGGCAGGAACGAATGCTGCCGGTAATGTAGTGAGCACAAGTGCAGTCAAAAGCACAACAATGACGGATGCTTCCGTAGGACAGAGCGTCAATGCTTTTTCACAGGCTTTGGGCGAAGAGATTGATAAGCTGAAAGAAGCGTATAAGGACCAGGCTGTGAATGAAAATGATGAAGCTTCACAGATTGCGGAGTTCAAGAAACTTGTGTCTGCTCTTGACGGATCAGTGCTCGGAAATATAACTGCGAATGCAACCGATTCTGATTTGATTGCACTTTCGAAGGATTTGCTTGGAACAGGTGGTGGACGTGAGGTCCTTGCCAAGCTTATGGATGGACATTTTAATTCTATCGTAATGAACGATTCGGAAGACGAGGATAAGGATGATGATGTCCTTAATAATCAAATTGATTCATTTAATCAGACTGTCTCTGAAACACAGGCTCTGCTTGATAGTCTCGAAAAGGTAAGTTCAAATCTTCAAAAGTAGTATGTAAAGATTAAATAAGTATGTTTGTAAAAATCAGAAAAATTAAAAATTGCATACTGCCGTTTGTTTTGATATGCGTATTTCTTCTGACCGGATGCGGAACCAAGGTTGTACTTACTACAGGTTTTGGCAAGGATGATGTATTCATTATCGGTGATACGAAGTGCACACTTCCGGAGATGAAGGTATATCTTACCGACATTCAGAACCAGTATGAATCAGTATATGGTGACGGTATCTGGAATGCGGAACTCGATGGTGTAACACTTGAAGATAATGTTAAGGATACGGTGCTTGCAAGAATTGCACAGGTTAAGACTATGTATCTGATGGCTGTATCAGAGGGAGTTACCCTGTCAGAAGAAGATTTGGAACTGGTGCAGGGTGCGGCGGAAGAATACTATTCGGGTCTGAGTGACGAACAGCTTGAATACATGGGAGTGACACAGGAATTACTGGTCAGCATGTACACCGAGTATGCTATGGCGGACAGAGTATACGAGGCAGTTATAGATGAGATTAATCCTGAAATAAGTGATGATGAGGCCAGAACAGTTATAGTTCAGCATATTTATCTTGCTACAGGTGTAACTGATGGTGCAGGTAACTTTGTTATGTACAGCCAGGAGAAAAAGGCTGATTTGTATAACGAGGCAATGGATATAAAACAGCGTGCGGAAGATGGGGAAGATTTTGAAGCACTGGCAGCAGAGTACAGCGAAGAGGATTCCTTTATCTTATCGTTCGGACGCGGTGTGATGGATCCAGCTATCGAACAGGAGGTATTCAATCTTGCAACCAATCAGGTAAGCTCGATTGTTGAGACAGAAACAGGACTTCATATCTTTAAGTGTATCAGTACTCTTGACAGAGAACAGACTGAGGCTAACAAGGCGGTTCTTGTAGAGGAAAGAAGGCAGGTCGCATTCAAATATGAATATGATACTTTCGTTGCAGGACTTGTTAAAAACTTGAATAATGAACTGTGGGATAGTGTTTCGCTTAACTACGATATTGATATTAATAGCGCCTTTTTTGAATTATATGACGCAAGGTTTGAAATTTATTGATAAAATTTTAAGTTTTTACTACTTGTATTAGTATTTGTTAGCATATAAAATGAAATTAATATGCCGATTAAGGCAAAAAAACAAATAAATTGTCTGTCGATAGTCTGACATTTGGGAAGGAAGACTGACAGGCAAAACACTTATTTTTCAGGAGGATTTTTTAATGCAGTACGGACATTTTGATCTTGCAGCGAAGGAGTATGTTATTACTCGTCCTGACACCCCCGAACCTTGGTGTAACTACCTTGGATCACCCGCTTACGGTGCTATCATTTCTAACAATGCCGGTGGATACAGCTTTGTTCAGAGTGGCGCAAACGGACGTATTTCAAGATATCGTTTCAACTCAAAAATGTCACTTCCCGGAAGATATATTTATCTCCGCGATAATGACACCGCTGATTATTGGTCAGCAACCTGGCAGCCTGTAGGCAAGCCCCTTGATACCTACAAGACCACCTGTCAGCACGGTACCGCATATACCATCATCACTACTGATTATGCGGGAATCAATTCTAAGACTACTTACTATGTGCCTCAGGATGCTACATATGAAGTATGGAGCTGCAAGGTAACCAATACCTCAGATAAGCCTCGTAAGCTTTCAGTATATGGTTTTATCGAGTTCACCAGTGACAGCAACTATAATCAGGACCAGGTAAACCTTCAGTATACCCAGTTCATCACCCGTACCTCATTTGAGGGCAATAAGATTCTTCAGCACATTAATGAGAACTCAGGCAAGGATGAGACCGGATCTAACCACAGAGAGCGTTTCCTTGGACTCGCAGGAGCTAAGGTTGATGCTTACAACGGATCACTTGACAAGTTCATCGGTGCTTACAGAACATATGCTAATCCTATCGCTGTAGAGTCAGGAAAGTGCGACAATGCTCTTAACTTCAATGCTAACGCTTGTGGTGCTCTTCAGTCTGACATTGAACTTGCAGCAGGAGAGTCTAAGACACTTACTTATATCTTCGGACAGAGATGCAATACTGAAGCTAACGAGATCATCGCTAAGTATGAGGATGCTTCTATAGTTGAGAAGGAAGTTGAGACTCTTAAGAAGTATTGGCATGCAAAGCTTGACAATTTCTCTGTTGAGACTCCTTCAGAAGAGTTCAACAACATGATTAATGTATGGAACGCTTATCAGTGCTTCATCACCTTCACCTGGTCAAGAGCTGCTTCTCTTATCTATTGTGGAGAGAGAAACGGTTACGGCTATCGTGATACCGTTCAGGATATCCAGGGTATTATTCACCTTGATCCCGAAATGGCACTTGAGAAGATTAAGTTCATGATTTCTGCACAGGTTAACAATGGAGCAGGTCTTCCTCTTGTAGTATTTGATTTTGTACCCGGTAACTCAGGTACTCCCGATGATCCCGAGTGGGTTAAGATGACCGGACATCCTTCATATCGTGCAGATGATGCACTCTGGCTCTTCCCTACAGTTTACAAGTATGTAGCTGAGACCGGAAATGTTGCATTCCTTGATGAGAAGATTCCTTACGCAAATGGTGGTGAGGATACCGTATATGAGCATCTTAAGAAGGCAATTGATTTCTCTATGAATCATATGGGTGACCACAATATGCCTGCAGGTCTCCACGCTGACTGGAATGACTGCTTGAGAATGGGTGCAAAGGGTGAGTCTACATTCGTTGCATTCCAGCTCTATTATGCACTCAATATGATGCTTGAGATTGCAGCAGATAAGAATGATACAGAGTATATTAAGTTCCTTGAGGACGTTAAGGCTAAGCTTGGTGCTACTCTTGAGAAGTGCTGGGATGAGGACCGTTTCATCCGTGGTATTCGTGATAACGGTGTTATCGTTGGTGCTAAGAAGGATCCTGAAGCTAATATGTGGCTCAACCCTCAGAGCTGGGCTGTTATTTCAGGATTTGCTAGCAAGGAGCAGGCTGATAAGGCAATGGATTCTGTAGACAGCATCCTCAACACTCCTTATGGTGTAAAGCTTCTTGAGCCCCCTTATGTAGATCATTACTTTGATGGTGCGCTGATGCACATTTTCAACCCTGATACCAAGGAAAACGGTGGTATCTTCTCTCAGTCACAGGGATGGATTATCCTTGCTGAGTCACTCCTTGGCGATGGTGACAGAGCATTCAAGTACTTCCTTGAGAGCTCACCTGCTTCAATGAACGACAAGGCTGAGATCCGTGGTATTGAGCCTTATGTTCACGGACAGTTTGTAGAGTCTACAAGAAGCCCTTATGAAGGACGCGCTCACGTACATTGGCTTACTGGTACCGGTTCTACTGTAATGGTAGGCTGCGTAGAAGGTATCTGTGGTATGAGACCTACTCCTGAAGGACTTGTAGTTTCTCCTTCAATTCCTTCAAGCTGGGATGGCATGAAGATGGAGAAGAACTTCCGTGGAACTCATATCTCAATCAAGGTAGAGAATCCCAACCACGTAGCAAGCGGAGTAGCTTCAATTACTCTTAATGGAGAGAAGCTTGAGGGTAACCTCATCCCTGCTTCTAAGCTCCAGGCTCAGAACGATGTTGTTGTAGTTCTCGGATAATCATCTGCGTTTATTTGGTCTATAGAGTAATATGCCGGTAACACGGCAAAGATATAGAATTATCAGATAGGTATTACTGTAGGCAACTATGGTAATACCTATTTTGTGTATTGATGTGTTTGCAGTGATATTTATCAACAGTATGAGGGGAATTTTATGAGCAATATCGACAAATACGATGATGAACTTTTACAAAAGAAAGAGCGTTATAAGTTTAATTTTACCGTTAATTTTAAGAAGATGTATGTTATGAACAATACACTGCGTGAGGATAATGGCGAAAGAGATGAAAATTATCCCAAAGAAATTTTTCTCACGATGTATGCCGGTATATGGCTTGCGATGACTGTTTTGTTCTGTTTTTCTAAGAATTTTCTATGGATAGTAACTCTTCCGTTCATGGTGTTTTATGTTATAGCACTTGTCGGAACATTTAAGAATTGGAAAGAGTATAAATATAAAGTATGGCAGTTTGTGCTTATGAATATAGGTGCATTTTTAGTGTCGGCAACATTGGGTGTGTTATTTCAAATGTTTGTCTTAAAGATTTAGGAGCAAAAGGAGATTGATATGAGCTTAAAAAAGTTAGTTTTACCAAAAGATTTTCCTTATGCATATGAAACACATCTGCATACATGTCAGGGCTCGGCTTGCGGACGTAGTACCGGCGCTGAAATGGCTAAGGCATGTAAAGAGGCAGGATATACCGGAATAATTGTTACAGATCATTTCGTTCATGGTAACACTGCGGTAGACAGATCACTTCCGTGGACTGATTGGGTCGAAGGATACTGCAAGGGCTATGAGGATGCTAAGGCGACCGGAGACAAAATCGGTCTGCAGGTATTCTTTGGTTGGGAAGCTGCTTATCAGGGTACTGAATTTCTGATTAACGGTCTTAGCAAGGAATGGCTTTTGGCGCATCCTGAAATCAGAGACTGTACTATAGAGGAACAGTTTGAACTTGTACACAGAGACGGAGGAATGGTGGTTCACTGTCATCCCTACAGAGAAGAGCCTTATATTCCTGAAATAAGATTATTCCCTGATTACTGCGATGCAGTCGAGGGAGTAAATGCGACGCACGTATGTACTCTTAGTGTTTCACATCACAATCCGGAGTTTGATGTAAGGGCACAGGCTTATGCCAAGAAATATGATAAGCCGATGACAGCAGGTTCTGATATTCACAGTACTAGCCTGTTTTATGGTGGGATTGCCTTCGGCCGCAAATTGGAGGACAGTAAGGATTATATTAAGGCTATACTGGGAAGAGAGCCTGTTGTATTACTGACCGGAAATGAGACTGCAGGGGGGCAGTAGCAGGTCGAAGTGTCGAATGGGCCGGAATTTTATTCCGATCCATTATGTTTATGAGGGGATTTTTTGAAAAATACATTAGAGAAAAAAAGTTCAATAAAAAACGGCATAAAAAGAATGGTGTTTATAGGTGCATCATTTATCATCGAGACGACACTTATAGTACTTCTTTTTACCAGCCTCTATAACTACGCGGAAGTTATCAGCATAATTATGCGTGTACTCGGCGTGATTACAATTTTGTATATCTACGGACAGCCGAAGACTTCTGCTATGAAAATGCCGTGGATTATATTGATTTTGGCGTTGCCTGCTTTCGGAATAGCGCTTTTCCTTACGATAGGAATTAATGCCAGTCCGAGATTATTATCACGCAATTTTTTAGATATCAACAGGCAGGTAATGAGTCATGTGCCTGATAATGATGAATGCGCCGATAAGCTAAAGCGTGATAATAGGATTGCATACGGAATTTCCAATTATGTGAAAAATAATTCCGGTTTCCCTGTGTATGAGAACAGTGGAGTGAAATATTTTTCGCAGGCTACAGATGGACTTGATGCTATAATCGAGGACTTGAAAAAGGCGGAAAAGTTTATCTTTATGGAGTATTTTGCCATAGAGAACAGTGATACATGGAAGCGCGTTGAGAAGGTACTTGTTGAAAAGGCAAGTGAAGGTGTCGAAGTACGTGTTTTTTATGATGATATTGGAAGTATCGGTTTCGTAAATCTGGATTTTTCAAAGCACTTAAACTCGCTGGGCATAAAATGTAAAGTGTTTAATCCGTGTGTTGTCGGATGGAAACTTATTTTGAATCATCGTGATCACAGGAAGATAACAATCATCGACGGAAAAATTGCATATACAGGCGGATTTAATCTGGCTAATGAATATTTTGGAGTGACTCATCCGTACGGAGAGTGGAAGGATACGGGTATCAGGATTGAAGGAACTCCAGTTAATAGCTACACTGCAGCTTTTTTGGCAATGTGGAATTTTGACAGAAAAAAGCTTGTGACCGTGGATCCGGAGACGGATATAAAGCCTTATCTTACTTATGATGAGAATTTGAAGGCTATAGAAGGTAAGGTTGAAGATGCTTCTGAAGTAAGTATTGTGGAAACTGTTGAAGATACTTCTGAAGTAAGTACTGCGGAGACTGCTGAAGATAAGTTGAGAAGCGGTTATATACATCCGTATGCAGATACACCGCTTGACCATGAAAATCTGGGAGAAGAGATATACATCTCAATAATTAATCAAGCGCAGGAGTACTGCTATTTTATTACTCCATATCTGATAGTTACGGATGAAATGCTTCACGCATTGAGACTTGCGGCAAAGCGAGGTGTGGATGTTCGCATTATCACGCCCGGTATTCCTGATAAAAAGGTGGTATATCGTCTGACTCGTTCTTATTACAGTGCACTGATTAAATCCGGAGTACGTATTTATGAGTGGACACCTGGATTCTGTCATGCCAAGGTGTGTGTATCAGATGATAAACTGGCTACCTGCGGTACCATCAATCTTGATTACAGATCGTTGTATCACAATTTTGAAGATGGATGTTTGATGATAGAAGTGGATGCGATAAAGGATATAAAGGCTGATTTCGATAATACCTTTGAAGAATCCAAGGAAGTGACCGGACTGCCTAAATATAACAGAAAGACGGATATTAGTATTATAGATAGAATTCTGAGACTTTTTGCGGAGTTTTTGTAAAAGAAATAAGGGTAATTTATAAAATGTTAGCACTCGCGCTAGGTGAGTGCTAATTTTATCTTGACTTATATATGAAGTGGCAATAAAATGTCTTTTGTAGGTAGCGATTATATTATTTTTAATAGTCGAAACCGTGATTAATTAATTTACTCCGCGTATAATACGCGAGACATATTGTCAGAAAGAGAGGCAATTATTATGGCAAAGAACGGAAGTTTATCTATTACAAGCGAGAATATCTTCCCGGTTATTAAGAAGTGGTTGTATTCGGATCATGATATTTTCTATCGTGAGCTCGTTTCCAACGGATGTGACGCTATTACCAAGCTCAAGAAGCTTGATATGATGGGAGAGTATTCTCTTCCCGATGGTTTCAAGGGACAGATTCAGGTTATTACCGATCCCGAGAAAAAGACTTTGACCTTTATTGATAACGGTCTTGGTATGACTGAGGCAGAGGTTGATGAGTACATCAATCAGATTGCATTCTCAGGTGCTACAGACTTTATTGAGAAGTATAAGGACAAGAGCAATGCGGATCAGATTATCGGACATTTCGGTCTCGGTTTCTATTCTGCATTCATGGTAGCTGATGAAGTTACCATCGATACCCTTTCATTCCAGGCAGGTGCTAAGCCTGTTCACTGGGAGTGCGACGGCGGTACAGAGTACTCTATGGAGGAGGGTGACAAGGCTGAAGTAGGTACCAAGATTACCCTTTATCTCAATGAGGATTGCCTTGAGTTCTGTAATTACTACAGAGCGCAGGAAGTACTTAAAAAGTATTGTTCATTCATGCCTTATGAAATCTATCTTTCACAGAAGGATACCAAGGAGACTTCAATCATTAAGGTTGAGGAGAAGCTTGATACCGATACTGTAATCGAAGAGATTCATCCCCAGGCTAACGATAAGGGCGAGGTTGTAGGAGATGAGAAGCTTAAGATTGTTAAGCGCCCTGAACTCTTAAATGAGACTCAGCCTCTTTGGACCAAGACTCCCAGCGAGTGCACCAGAGATGAATATCTCGCGTTCTATCGCAAGGTTTTCCAGGATTACAAGGAGCCCCTTTTCTGGATTCACCTCAATATGGATTATCCTTTTAATCTTAAAGGAATTCTTTATTTCCCTAAGATTAATACCGAGTATGAGTCAATTGAGGGAACCATCAAGCTCTATAATAATCAGGTATTCGTAGCAGATAATATCAAGGAAGTTATTCCTGAGTTCCTTATGTTGCTCAAGGGTGTAATTGATTGCCCTGATATTCCTCTCAACGTGTCACGTTCAGCTCTTCAGAATGATGGATTCGTTACCAAGATTTCTGATTACATCAGCAAGAAGGTGGCTGATAAGCTCGCCGGAATGTGCAAGACCGAGAAGGAAGAATATGATAAGTATTGGGATGATATTGCTCCTTTCATCAAGTATGGTTGTTTAAAGGATGATAAGTTCTGCGAGAAGATGAATGACTACATCCTTTTCAAGAATCTTGACGGAAAATACATGACTCTCCCTGAGTGCCTTGAGGTTAAGCCTATTGATGTAGAAGAATCAGGCGCAGATGCAGTGGATGAGAATGGTAACAAGGTAGAAGTAGAGGAGGTAACCGATGAGGATACCGAGTCTACCGAAAAGAAGGATAAGACTATCTACTATGTAACTGACGAACAGCAGCAGGGTTCTTACATTTCTATGTTTAAGGCTGCCAAGATGGATGCTGTTATTCTTACACATAATATTGACCAGCCTTTTATTCAGCAGCTTGAGAGCAAGAACGAGGGTGTTCATTTCTTAAGAATTGACTCTGATGTAAGTGAGGCTATGAAGGCTAAGACATCAAAGAAGGCTGAGAAGGAATTTGAAGAGCAGGCTACTGCTATTGCTGAGATTATGCAGAAGTCTCTTAAGAAGAAGGAGCTTGCTGTTAAGATTGAAAAGCTTAAGAATAAGAAGGTCGCTTCAGTACTTACATTCTCTGAGGAAACCAGAAGAATGCAGGATATGATGAAGATGTATGCTCAGCAGGGTATGCCTATGAGTGACTTCGGAGCTGAGGGCGAGACCCTTGTACTTAATGCAAATCATCCTCTTGTTGAATATGTAACAGCCAACAAGGACAGCGATGCTGCTGATACAATCTGCAAGCAGCTCTATGATCTTGCTAAGCTTCAGCAGGCACCTCTTAATCCTGATGAGATGGCAGAGTTTGTCGCAAGAACCAATGAGATTATGATGCTTCTGACCAAGTAATTTAGAATTATTATTTAGGCTAAGCTTTATATAAATAAATAAGCCAAGCCTGATATTACATTTCGCCCTACAGCACTGATACATATCCGCGTTAGTCGAGGAATGCATCGGCTGTGGGGCGTTTTTTCTTTGACACAAGTGTCATAATAAACAAAAAAAGTGGCAATATTTGAATAATCGTGAGAATGAAATTTCATATGCAATAGGTTATACTAGTTTCTACGGCAAAGATTGCTGTTTTTTGGTATCAAAATGTAATGCTTACGGTTCCGCTACATGAGGATTATATGAAAAGAAAGTTTTGGTCGACAATTGCATCTGCTGCGGCTGTATTGGCTTTGGTAGGCTGTTCTTCTAAGGAGAAGGATGGTCCGAATCCTGTTACAGATATTGTAGACGTTGTTGATACTAACCTGGATGTGGACGGTGGGGTGACAGGTTCGAATCCTGTGAGCCCGGATGAGGTGTTGGATACACCTGATACCGAGAACTCTATTGCTACGGTTATCAGCTATGATGGTGCTTACGCTATTTTTCATGAGAATTACGATACTATTTATATAATAGATTCGTATGACAGAATGATAACTTCATATGATCGCTCAAAACTGGCGGATATTTCGTCAGTGCAGGATGTTAATTTTGAGGATGCCAGTTTTGTGGGATATTCTGACGGCATAGTATATTTTATCAGCGACAGTATGGCTGATGATGAGGTGTATTCATCGATATATGCAGTTGATGTTGAGACGAACGAGGCTGTTGTTGTTTGCCACTATTCACAGAATGAAACAGTGAGCGCAGTTGATATATATGACGGAAAAATGTATGTCACATTTTCAAGCGTGGTGGGTAGCGAAAAAAAGTTTTATGAGGATGTATATACCAAGCTTGAAGACAGCTTTGAATATGAGGTTTCGGAAGGAGAGCAGAATACATTTTTAGGAAAAATAAAAGTGGATTCTATCTATACCAATAGCATTAATTCAGCTAACCATGTATATTGCAATGCGTCTGTTGAGAGAAGTGTGGCCGAATATGGATTGGTTATTGCAGAGGCTTCCGGAGAATATGAAATAGTTAATTCCGGGGGAAGTATTCAGGCTTTCGAAGTTCCGTACAGTTCGGTGAGGATATGCGGATATGACACGCGCTATGTGGCTCTTACCGGATACAATGATGAATATTACGGCAGATATATATACTGTTACGACATGCTCGATAATGCCTATCATACCGTAGGTGAAGCAGATGCAGTATTCCTTGGATTTGTGGATGGATATCTGTACTATGCGCAGGAAGAGGGAGAAGATTACGGTCACCGTAATTTCCATACCTACAAGTATGAGCCTTCGAGTGGAACGACGCAGGAACTGTATGATTTGTATAATGCGCCGGGAGCTAAGGAAGTTGATGCCGGAGTTACCGGTTTTTGTTATATAAAAGATCATCCTCTGTTTTTACAGTGTCAGAATGGTAAAATAGGATGGATGGCAGTGTACTATGATGAGGCAGGTGCCACTTACAAAAATCTTGACTGTAGTGTAGCAGAAATCGATTGGTGGAAATACGGTACTGTATCTTGTTACTCGACCAGTATAGACTGTCCTTTTTGTGTGAACCGACTGGTTAACTATTATTCTGAAACTTATAAGGTGGCAGAGTCTGTGGCAGATGGATACGAAGTCATCAATGCGCATCTTCAGGAAATAGAGGACGGATACTATGAAAAGTATATCGGAGAGCTGTACGAGGTAGAGGATTCGTCACAGTGTGATATACACGTGGCTAAGGCTATTGAAGACTATATAGAAATATATGTGACAGATGTATGTGTGTTGAGTGATGCATATATTGCGGTAAAGTATGAGATTTTCTCATACAGCGGCGGAGCTCATGGTTCATACAGCAGCAAACAGTACCTTTTTGATCTTGTAACAGGTGAACTTGTTACCATTGAAGATTTATATGAAGGTACAGAAGAAGAATTCAGAGAATTCATAGCGCAGAAGACTATGGATGATTACAGTGTCAACTACACTAAGTATTATGATAGTTACTCCGGCGGACAGGGCTTGTATGATAATGCATATGCTGCTGCAGGCTATAACGATGTTGAACTCGAATTCTATGCGGACAAGGTTGTACTGGTATATCAGGAATATGAGATGGGACCTTATGCGGCCGGACAGATAAGGATTGATATGACGTATCAGGAGCTTTTTGGACGTGACAGTTTGTGAGTCTGATATTTCTTGACATACGATGACTATTGTCGTATGATACTTTTGTTGCGCAGGAATGGCGGAATTGGTAGACGCGCACGGTTCAGGTCCGTGTGGGAGCAATCCCTTGTGGGTTCGAGTCCCATTTCCTGCATGATAGGAATTACTTTCACAGGAAAAAAGTGATACATGAAATTGATCGATGCGCTAGCGCATGAGAGCAGTTTTAGGTGTCACTTTTTTTATTTCCTGCGAAGCAGGAATTCAACAAACATGAGCAAAACTTCTCACCTTTTTGCTTTTGCAAAATAGGTGAGAAAAAAGCAACGAAGTTGCGAGTTTTGTGAATGCTTTGTTGAACATGTAAAAGTAATTCCGTAGCTCAATCCTCACCTCCGTGAATCAATAATTATATACCCTTGTCCTTTACTATACATTTCCCTAATATTTAAATTTTTTTGCAAATAAAAAAGGAAATCCCCCTTCAATCTTTAAAAATATATATGTGTCTGTTTATGATTTCGATTTATAAGTTAATCGGGAGAATATTAAAATGTCTATCAGAGAAAGTCTTGAACAACGAGAAAGAGAATATCTTAGTGAATATGCCGCTCTCAGTGCAGAGTCAAAGGGAAGAGATAAGGATGAGCCGGCTTGTGATATCAGACCGGTATATCAGAGAGACCGAGACAGAATTATTCACTGCAAAGCATTCAGAAGACTAAAGGATAAGACACAGGTATTTTTGGCACCGGAAGGTGATCATTACAGAACCCGTCTTACACATACCCTGGAGGTATCTCAGAACGCGAGAACTATTGCTAAGGCATTAAGACTCAATGAGGATTTGACCGAGGCTATAGCGCTTGGACATGATCTTGGACATACTCCTTTCGGACATGCGGGAGAGAGGGCGCTTGATAATGCATGCCCGCTTGGATTTGAGCATAGTGAACAGAGTGTGAGAACTGTAGAACTGCTTGAAAAAGAGGGAGTAGGTCTCAATCTTACATGGGAAACTAGAGACGGTATCCGTAATCACCAGACTAAGGGAATGCCTTCGACACTTGAAGGAAAGGTAGTTAGATTTTCCGATAAGATTGCATATATCCATCATGACATGGATGATGCGGTAAGAGCAGGTATCCTTACAGAGCTTGATGTTCCTTCGGAAATCAGAAATGTGCTTGGTTCTACACCAGGTGAAAGACTTGATACATTCATACACGATATCATCACTAACAGTATGGATAAGAATGATGTAGTGATGTCTGAGAGTGTCTCAAAAGCTATGATGGATATTCGTAAATTCATGTTTGAAAACGTATATACCAATTCGGTGGCAAAGTCGGAGGAGAGTAAGGCTGAGATGCTTATCGAAAGCCTGTACAAATATTATTATGAACATCCTTCAAAGATGCCGCAGCTTTATATAGATTTGATTCAGAATCATAAAGAGCCTGTAGAGATGGTTGTTTGTGATTATGTTGCATCGATGAGTGATCGTTATGCGATAAAGGTTTACAATGACATTTTTGTTCCCAAGTCTTGGGAGTTTTAATTAGAAGAGTGGCTTATGTTTTATTCGGATGATATTATAGCCGAGGTTCGTTCCCGCAATAATATTGTCGACGTGGTCAATTCATATGTGCATCTTGAAAAGAAGGGTGCCAACTATAAAGGGCTGTGCCCGTTTCACAATGACCATGACCCGTCGATGTCCGTCAATGCAAATAAGCAGATGTTCAAATGCTTTGTATGCGGAGAGGGTGGCAACGTAATCTCCTTTGTAATGAAATATGAGAATCTGACCTTCCCGGAGGCGGTAAAAAATCTTGCTGCCAGAGCCGGTATTGCATTGCCTGAGGTGGAGATGTCTGAGGCTGATAAAGCCAAGGCTAATCGTAAGCTTCAGCTTTTAGAGGTTAACAAGGCAGCTGCGACATACTTCTATCAAATGCTGAGAACACCGCATGGTGCGGTTGGTCTTAAGTATTTTGAAGGAAGAGGGCTCACGGCTGAGACAATGCAGCGGTTCGGTTTGGGCTATGCCGGCATCAATGGTCGCGAGGTCGTTGATTATCTGAGAAGTAAGGGCTTTTCGGATGAATTGATCAGAGATTCGGGAATTGCATCTGTATCTGAGAGAAACGGTCTGTCCAGCCAGTTTTGGAACAGAGTAATGTATCCTATTATGGATGCCAATCACCGTGTAATCGGATTCGGTGGACGAGTTATGGGTGATGCCAAGCCCAAGTACCTTAACTCACCGGAAACAGAGATTTTTGATAAAAGGCGAAATCTCTACGGTTTTGTTTTTGCCAGAAATAATAAGGCAGGTAACTTTATTATCTGCGAGGGCTATATGGATGTTATAGCCATGCATCAGGCGGGATTTAGCCAGGCGGTTGCTTCACTGGGAACAGCACTTACCGATGAACAGTGTACGTTGCTTGCGCGGTACACCAAGAAAGTATACCTGGCATACGATATGGACGGTCCCGGTGTTACAGCAGCTTTGCGAGCTATAGAGCGGCTTAAAAATGTTGGTATATCTGCCAGGGTTATCAGTATGCAGCCGTGCAAGGATCCTGATGAGTTTATTAAGACATACGGTACTGAAGCCTTTCAGGAACGAATCGACAAAGCAGAGAACAGTTTCTTTTTCATGATAAGGACTGAGTCGACAAAATTCGATCAGGATGATCCGGAACAGAGAACCGAGTTTTGTCGTTCAATCGCACAAAAGCTGTGTGAGAACTTTACGGAGGACGTAGAGCGAGAGAATTATCTTCAGGCGGTATGCGAGCACTTCAGAATTAACCTCGATAACATGCGAAAGCTTATGCTTGAGTATGCGGCGAAAGGAATAGGTACGACTAAGGTATATGAGAGACCCAAGTCTACCAGACATGAGAGTGTATCCAATGCGGATAAGGGACGTTCGGCGCAGGCAATGCTTTTGACCTGGCTTACGGATGAGCCGGAGCTATATCCTAAGATAAGTAAGTATGTTACGCTCGATGATTATACAGAAGAGCTTTATCGCAGAGTTGCAGAGAGAGTATACAGCGATATTGAGAATAACAGGCTTGATCCGGCGGCGGTTATAGATTTATTTGATGAGGATGATCAGAAAATCGTTGCGGGACTGTTTCAGGCAAAACTTCCGAATACAGAGACGGAAGAAGACAGAAACAGGGCTTTTTCGGACATAATTATAAATGTTAAGCAGAACAGTTTTGAGTGCTTTTCGGAGGCTGCCAAGACGGATATAAACGCAATCGGCAAGCAGAGAGCATTGAAGCAGGAGCTTGAAAAATTAAAGAAAACAGGTGTTACCCTGAATTAGTATAGGAGAGTATTACAATGGACGAGACAATGATGGCGAAATTTGAGGAAAAACTTAAGGAGCTTCAGGCTATGGCAGCCAAGAAGAAAAATGTCCTTGAGAAGACCGAGGTTGATGAGATTTTTGCAGATATGAATCTCAGCGATGAAGATCAGGACAGAATCACAGAGTATCTTGATTCACTCAGTATCGAGGTCCTTTCTACTACTGAGGAGCCTGTAGATCTTGATTTGGACCTTGACCTCAATATGGATATCGACCTTGAAAACGTAGATGACGATGAGATTATTCTTAACGATGAGGAAGAAGTAGACCTTGAGAACATTGATTTGAGCGTTCCCGACGGAATCAGTATTGAAGACCCGGTGCGTATGTATCTTAAGGAAATCGGTAAGGTTCCGCTTCTTACTGCTGACGAGGAAATCGGACTTGCTAAGGATATGGAGCTTGGAGACACTGTTAAGCCCGAGTATGATGAGCTTTGGAGCGAGGAGCAGGCTCTTGAAGAGAAAGCAAAGGATACTGAGAACGGCGGTATCGATGACAACGAGAAGGCAAGACTGGAAGAGATTAAGGCAAGACTTAAGGAACTCGAGCCTGCAGTAGAAGCAGGAGACAATGCTAAGAAGCGTCTTGCAGAGGCTAACCTTCGTCTTGTTGTAAGTATAGCTAAGAGATATGTTGGACGTGGAATGCTTTTCCTTGACCTTATTCAGGAAGGAAATCTTGGTCTTATCAAGGCTGTAGAAAAGTTCGATTACACCAAGGGATATAAGTTCTCTACCTATGCTACATGGTGGATCAGACAGGCTATCACCCGTGCTATCGCAGATCAGGCTCGTACCATTCGTATTCCTGTACATATGGTTGAAACCATCAACAAGCTTATCCGTGTAAGCCGTCAGCTCCTTCAGGAGAAGGGACGTGAGCCCATGCCCGAGGAAATCGCTGATGAGATGGGAATGCCTGTAGAGCGTGTTCGTGAAATCCTTAAGATTTCGCAGGAGCCTGTATCACTTGAGACTCCTATCGGTGAGGAGGAAGACAGCCATCTTGGTGATTTCATTCAGGACGACAATGTTCCTGCACCTGCAGAGGCAGCTACACAGCTCCTTCTTCGTGAACAGCTCAACAAGGTTCTTGATTCGCTTACCGAGAGAGAGCAGAAGGTATTGAGACTCAGATTTGGTCTTGATGATGGAAGAGCACGTACTCTTGAAGAGGTTGGACGTGAGTTCAACGTTACCCGTGAGCGTATTCGTCAGATTGAGGCTAAGGCACTCAGAAAGCTTCGTCATCCAAGCCGCAGCAAGCAGCTTAAGGATTATCTTGAGTAATTAAGTGCGGAGATTATTATGGCAAAACAGTTTACTCCCAAGCTGTCACCGAGACTCGAGGGAATCGTGGAACTCGTTCCCGAGGGCAGCAGGGTAGCAGATATAGGATGCGATCATGGATACATATCTATAGCGCTGGTTCAGCGCGGACTTGCGGTTCATTCTATTGCAAGTGATATCAAGGCCGGACCGCTCGAACAGGCTGTGAAAAATATTGGAAAAGCAGGCCTGAATGACAAAATTGAAACCCGCCTTGCACCGGGAATAACAGCTATTAAACACGGCGAGGCCGATGTGATTGTTATCGCCGGAATGGGACAGAGAACGATTGCAGAGATTCTGACCGAGAATATGGATATTGCGAAGGAAGCAAAATATCTTATTCTTCAGCCGCAAAGTGAACTTGCGGATATGCGTCGATTCCTTCTTGATAATGGTTTTAAGCTTGTCAAAAATAAACTGATGATTGAGGGCGATAAGTACTATATTGCGATGGTGGCTTCTGCTACCGAGAGCAGTTATCCCGGGGAGGATATTAATGTTACTGAAACCTTCAGAAAACGCTTTGAAGCAATGCAGGGTACTCCCGAAATTGCGAAAGTGTATGAGGAGATGGATATGCTCTTTGGCTGGGATCTTATATATACAGATCCGAAGCTTGCATATTTCTTAAATCACGTAGATCATGAGTGGTCCGAGGCGCTGATTAAGCTTGGGGAAGCTAAGAAGCCGGACTATGATAGAATAAAGGAATTAAATACCAAGGTAGAGGCGGCTCGCCTTGCTTTGGAGATGAACACTTTGTTTTGCGGAATTGACAAAAAGCTTTTTGATACACTTGGTTCTGAGGCAGTGTTTGATTGATAAGGAGGTATGGTGATGTATAAGCTTAATGTTTTAGGGGAAACTATTGAAGTCGAAGAAGGTACTACCTACGCGCAGCTTGCGGAACGTTATCAGGATAGATTTGCTACACCTATAGCGGCAGCTGCTATCAATGGAAAAATAAGAGAGCTTTTTAAGAGAGTAATTAAAGACGGAGAGGTTAAGTTTTATACTCTCAGCGATGATGTTGGTCATCTTACTTATGTAAGAACGGCGACAATGCTTACTCTTAAAGCTATATATGATGTGTTTGGAGAAGAGGCATCCAATAAGTCGAGAGTAGATTTTACAATCGGAAACGGTTTGTTTATTAATCCCGAAGGAGCTTTTGAAGCTTCAGAAGAGGCTGCGGGAAAGATTAAAGCGCGCATGCTCGAGATAGTGGAAGCCGGTACTCCTTTTATGAAGAAGTCTTTTCCTATGGATGAGGCTCATGAGATTTTCAAAAAGCATGGAATGCAGGATAAGCTGGATCTTTTTAAGTTCCGTAGAACATCTCAGGTTAATATCTATGAGGTTGACGGATATTATGATTACTACTACGGATACATGCTACCGAATGCTTCTTATGTGAAGTACTTTGACTTCATTTATTATGATAAGGGATTTATGCTTGTTCTTCCTGATAAAAAGCAGCCTACAGTGGTTAAGCCTTTTTCAGAGAGAAAGAAGCTTTATTCTACTTTCCAGACCGGTCATACCTGGTGCCAGCAGATTGGATTGGAAAATGTTGGCGATCTGAATAACTGGATTTGTAATGGTCAGATGAATGACCTTATTCTTGTTCAGGAGGCTGAGCAGGAGCGCAGAATCGGTGAGATTGCCAAGGATATTGCAAGCCGTAAGGGCGTTAAGTTTATTATGATTGCCGGTCCTTCTTCTTCAGGTAAGACCAGCTTCTCATACAGACTTTCTATACAGCTTAGAACATTGGGATATACTCCTCACGCAATTGCGCTTGATGATTATTTTGTTAATCGTGAAGACACTCCTCTTGATGAGGATGGCAATTACAATTTTGAGTGCATCGAGGCGATGGACACCAAGGGCTTTAACGACGATATGATTAAGCTCTTGAACGGAGAGAGAGTAGAGATGCCTGACTTTAACTTCAAGATTGGAAGAAGAGAGTATAATGGCAGATATTTGCAGCTCGGACCTGAGGATGTACTTGTTATCGAGGGTATCCACGGACTTAATCCTAAGATGAGCTATGCTCTTCCTGATGAGAGTAAGTATCGTGTATATATCAGTGCACTTACAAGTATTAATGTAGACCAGCACAACCGTATTCCTACTACAGACGCCAGACTTTTAAGAAGAATGGTTCGCGATGCAAGAACTCGTGGCGCTGATGCTACCCGCACTATTTCTATGTGGCCTTCTGTTCGTCGCGGTGAGGAGGAAAATATATTCCCCTTCCAGGAGAATGCAGATGCCATGTTTAACTCAGTACTCATATATGAGTTGGCATGCTTAAAGCCATTTGCGGAGCCGCTCCTTTTCAATATTACAAAGGAGTCGCCTGTATATGATGAGGCAAAGAGACTGCTCAAGTTCCTTGACTATTTCCTGAGTGTGCCCAGTGAGTTTTTGCCTAACAATTCAATCTGCAGAGAGTTCGTTGGCGGATCATGTTTCCGTGTCTAGTTGAAGCTTGCAGTTTTCGTGCAGTATGAATGTTGCACGATAGTTTTAGAGTATAGTTAAAATGAAAAATATTTTTGGTCGATATTGTTTATTTATAGTAGGGCTTTTTATAGCTTCTATAGGTGTTGCATTTTCGACTATAGCAGGGCTGGGGACCTCTCCGGTAGCGTCGGTTCCGTATTCGGTGTCGCTATTGTGGGATGTCCTCAGTTTTGGAATGTGGCTGAATGTCTGGAGCGTTATACAGATATTGGTTCAGATTATTCTGCTTAGAAAAAAGTGTAAACCTGTAGAAATAATTATTCAGACGGTATTAGCGTTTGTATATGGTTATCTGACAAACTTTTCATGCTGGTTATTTAGAGGGATAGAGCCACAAAATTATATTCAGAGATTCATGCTTATGGCAGCAGGATGTGTGGTGCTGGCGATAGGTATCTGGATACAGTTTAAGGGCGGTGTGGCGATGCTTCCCGGCGAAGCTATGAACCGTGCTATCAGCGATGTGACAGGTAAAAGATATGAGAACATCAAGGTGTTTTTTGATGTCTTATACATCGTAATTTCGGCTGCAATATGTCTCATATTCTTCAAAGAACTTAAGGGTGTGAGAGAAGGCAGTATAATTGCGGCAATAGTAATTGGCAATCTGATTAAGCTGATAAATAAAGGGTGGAATAAGCTTTTTGGCGGAAAGAAAATTAAAGAAGAAAAGTGAGAGGTTAAAATGTATATTCTAAACGGTATCCGCAGATAGTGGACAGTTTATTCTGATAGAATAGCTTATATAAATTTGTTTTGATTTATGAGCATTTATCGTATATAATTCAGTTTTGTATGTAGGACAGATGATCGCGGCTGCAGCAATGCAGGTGAGGAAAGTCCGGGCTTCATAGGGCAGGATGCCGGATAACGTCCGGTGGAGGTGACTCCCAGGCCAGTGCAACAGAGAATAACCGCCCCGCGAGGGGTAAGGGTGAAAAGGCGGTGTAAGAGACCACCGGTCGGCTGGTAACAGGCGACGCTGTGTAAACCCCATCCGAAGCAAGACCAAGCAGAAGAGCTAAGGGCTGCCCGCCCATTCTTCAGGTAGGTCGCTTGATGCGGCTGGTAACAGTCGTACTAGATAGATGATCATCCGTGTCCCGGTAGGGACGGACATAACCCGGCTTACAGTCCTACTGCGTTGAGCTCCCGAGAGGGAGCTCTTTTTGTATAACAGGAATTTGCTTCTATATTACGCAAAATGTTACGTGAGGATTGTGCTATGGACGCGCTCTGATGGATAGTATTTAATTGCCATAACTTTGCTGCATGTGATATAATAACCATCAAATGGGCAGTAATCCATGAGTTGTTTATATATTAGCTTGCACTTCCATTTTTAGGGGTGTAATGAACAGAAATGAGGCGAAAAAATGACTAAAATTGACGTTGTTTCAGGTTTCCTCGGAGCCGGAAAAACTACTCTTATTAAGAAGCTTTTATCAGAGGCACTTAATGGAACCAAGACCGTACTTATCGAGAATGAGTTCGGTGAAATCGGTATCGATGGAGGTTTCCTTGAGGATTCGGGAATAGAGATTAAGGAGATGAATGCAGGTTGTATCTGCTGTTCACTTGTAGGTGACTTTGGTTCATCACTTAAGGAAGTAATTGAAAAGTATCAGCCTGACAGAATTCTTATCGAGCCCTCAGGTGTAGGTAAGCTTTCAGATGTATTGAAGGCTGTAGATAATACAGCAGGCGATCTTAATGTTCAGATTAACAGCGCTGTTGCTGTAGTAGATGCATCTAAGACTAAGATGTATATCAAGAACTTTGGTGAGTTCTTTATTAATCAGATTGAGTATGCAGGAACAATCATCCTCAGCAGAACTGATAAGGCAAGCGAAGAGAAGATTGCTGAAGCAGTAGCACTTATCAGAGAGCATAATGCGAAGGCTACAATCATCACCACTCCTCTTGCAGAGCTTGATGGTGGCGATGTACTTGCTACTATTGAAGGTGCAGATAAGATTGATGATCTTCTTGCAGATATGATGGAAAAGGCAAAGGCAGTACCTGAGCATCATCACCATCATCACTATGATGAGGACGGTGTATGCAGCTGTGGTCACCATCATGATGACGACGATGACGATGATGAGGACGAGCACGAGCATCATCACCATCATCACCACGAAGATG
>DCIR01000081.1 GCA_002317155.1 Lachnospiraceae bacterium UBA1721 | reverse complement strand
ATGGAGCGAAGCGAAATCCGAATGGGAGCATGGTAGATGGTGATGAGTGGAAGGATGTAAGAGTAGCATATAGCGAGCTTGTAAAGAATATGCAGGCTTACGTTGCAGGAATGTTTCCTGAGGTAGATTGTATTACTTGTTTAAGGATAAATTGCCGGATTATATAAATAAGCAAATTAGATGCATTTATTATGCTGATTTGAGGGCTATAACGACAGTGAATTTTTATGTATTATATAGATAGTGAAGGTATCAGTTGTGTTTTTAAGTAATGGGGGAGATATAAATATGAATTCAGCAACTATAATGGTTTTGGTTATAATATCAATAGTCGCATTGATAATGATGCTGATAGGAATCAAGCAGTTTAATCAGAAAGAAGATCCGGTTGGGTTCTACAACTTAATTGATCCGCCGAAGGCAGTGGATATCACAGATATAGTTGCGTGGAACAGAAAACATGGGCTTATCTGGATAATATATGGAATGTGTATTGAGGCGGGATTTTGGATTGGTTATTTCATTCCTAATGAAGTTTTACAGACTATCTGTATGATGGGAGGCGGGGGTATCCCGCTTCCGTTTATGGTAATCAGGCATAAAGTGTTGGTGAGGAAGTATCATAAATAAGTATCGCAAATAAGTACGTCGCGTTGAGTTTTGCAAGAAATTGAGAGGGCAACTGAAGTGATGTAGATTGTGAAAAGATAAAGTAAGGCATGTTTGTGAGTATGTTGTCTCTAATAGATTCTGAACAGAAGAGCTTTCGAGCTCTTTTGTTGTCTTTACCAATGATTTGAGCCACGTTTTTATTTGTATAGTTTGCTAAAGGGAATTAAAATGAAAGTGTTATATAAAAACTACTAGAGAGAGTTTTAATAAAGTTAAGGTGAATGCCAATGGCAAAAGGGTTAATTGATTTACTGTTAGATAATATTTTTGATGATGCATGGACTGGCAAATATGGTGAAATGTTGACTGCTAATGAACTAGGATGGGCTAAGTTGTTTGGAAAGCGTGGAAAAACATTACGTAATGTATATTTGCCTGCTAAAGAAGGAGAGACATCAGAATTAGATGTAATATATATTACTCAAAAGGGAATTTTTATATTTGAAAGTAAGAATTTTTCGGGATGGATATTTGGTGACGAGAAGAGTAGACAGTGGACTGCATCATTACCTAACGGTTATAAGAATCATTTTTATAATCCTATTATGCAAAATAGAACGCATTTGAAGTGGATGCATAAATTTGTTGGAGATGATATTCCGCTTTTTTCTATTGTGGTGTTTTCTGAAAGATGTGAACTAAAAAAGATTTCAGTTTATTCGGAAGATGTAAAGGTAATAAAAAGAGATAGAGTATATGCAACAATAAGAGAATATTGGGAAAAGAATCCGGATGTGGTTTCTAGTGAAAAAATAAATGAATTGTACGAGAATTTGAAAAAGTTCTGCAATGTGGATGAAGCTGTAAAAGCTGCGCATATCCAAAATATTGAAGAGAAGTATAAGGATGAAGAGGTAAAAGTAAAGCTTGATATACCTGGAGATATATCAACTGCAGATAATAGAGTGAGTCAAGAAATTAAGTGTCCGATCTGTGGTAAGGAGCTGATATTAAGGACAGCTAAAAAAGGTGGCAATGCAGGTAAAAAGTTTTATGGTTGTTCTGGGTATCCGAATTGTCGATATATACAAAACTTATAAACTATACGGAAATTAATGGTGATTTATTTAAAGGTGAAGTTAGGTAAAAAAAGTGCCGGGTAGCTTAACTACCTGGCACTGTAAAAATCAATCATATGGCTATGAGCGAGCTTCATTTTGTTCAGATCCTGAAATCTGTGATCGGCATCCTCGATAGCTATAAATTCAATAACATTTTCGTCGGCAAATTCTTTGCTGGCTTCTACCGGGACTATCTCGTCCTTTGTGCCATGGATGATTAATATATCATCGGCATAGTCGAGGTAGTCCCATTTTCTTATGTCTGCTTCCTTGAGGCTGTCGAGAAAGTTCTGATCGATCATTACCTTACGGTCAAATCCTGCCATTACATCCTTGCCTTTTGCGAGGATGGCTTTGTTTTCCTCTGTGCAGATACGTTCCCACATGACATCACCCATTGTAATAGCGGGACAGCGAAGGGCTACTTTTCTGAATGGGTTGGTACCGTGGTCGTGGATATATTTAAGGGTCATATATCCGCCAAAGCTTGTTCCGTACAGACAAATATCTTCTACATTCATCTGTGCTTTTATATAATCAAGAACCATTGTCAGATATGTATCACAGTCCTCAAGGGTAAGTTTTTTACGCACATCGCTGCCGTGGCAGGGCCAGTCAAATACGAAGAGAGCAGTTTTTTTCATCTTAGAAAGCATGGCTTCAGAGAAACGTTCTGCAGCCTTATTGTCCTTGTGACCGCCGAAGCCGTGAGCAAAAACTATCACGTGCTGAGTATCTCTGAAATTATCACAGAATACCTTGCACTTAATACTGTATCCGGGATTATTGATATCTAAATATTTAACCACTGTTTTGAATCCTTTCGAAAATCTTCTTGTATCGTAGCGCAAAGGGAAGATTTATTCAACTATCATGTTGACGATTTGAAAACACATTTAACGATATTGACAGAATACCCTATGGGGGTATAATATTGTTGCACGACATACCCAGAGGGGGTATATAACATGCGATTAATCAGAGGTGAAGTATTATGGCTGAAAATATAGAAGAGATGTGTCCGTATTGCTCAGGCAAGCATAAGGACAGAGAAGATAAGGAAATGAAGGACCTCATGAACCGCCTCAAAAGAATTGAGGGACAGGTTCGAGGCGTGGAAGGAATGTTGGAGTCGGGCGCTTATTGCACTGATATTTTAATGCAGGTTTCGGCTATTAATTCGGCACTCAATAGCTTTAATAAAGTGTTGCTGGCAAATCATATGAAGAGCTGTGTGGCTGATAATATCAGAGAAGGTAATGATGAAGTCATAGACGAGATTGTTACTGTCATGCAGAAGCTGATGAAGTAGGCTGAAGAAATTCGAGTATTATTGTATGGAGAACTAGTGCCGCGGTTTGCACGCGGAATGGAGATTTATATGAAGCAATATACAGTTACAGGGATGAGCTGCGCGGCCTGCCAGGCCCGGGTGGAGAAGGCGGTAAGTGCTGTCCCGGGAGTGGAAAGCTGTGCTGTCAGTCTGCTTACCAATTCAATGGGAGTCGAAGGTGACGTGGCACCTGAAAATATTATAAAGGCTGTCGAGAAAGCCGGATATGGTGCGGCGCTGAAAACAGGAAAGAGTCGTGGGACATCAGGCAGTGGCAGCTATATAGGCGATGGTGCAGTCGGAAATGGTGCGCCGGGTAATAATACGTCGGGAGATAACTCAGATGGACTGTCTGATACGGAGACTCCTAAGATGTGGAAGCGTCTGATTGCATCATTGATTTTTCTCATACCATTAATGTATGTATCGATGGGACATATGATGTGGGATTGGCCATTGCCACCGTTTATGGCAGGCAATCATATAGCAATGGGCATATATGAACTGATTCTTACCGGGCTGATTATGGTTATTAATCAGAAATTTTTCATATCAGGTTTCAAGGGAGTGATTCATCGAACTCCTAATATGGATACACTGGTGGCTCTAGGGTCGACGGCTTCGTTTGCATATAGCGTATATGCTCTTTTTGCAATGAGCGTGAAGTATACGCAGGGAATGCATGAGGCAGCGGCTGCGTATATGGAAGAATTTTATTTTGAATCGGCTGCGATGATACTTACTCTGATAACCGTAGGTAAATTGCTGGAGGCAAGATCGAAGGGAAAGACCACCAATGCTCTCAAGGCACTGATGAAGCTGGCACCTAAAACTGCACTAATACTTAAAGATGGAGAAGAACAGACAGTTCCGATTGATAGTGTTCGTGTCGGCGATGTGTTTGTAGTTAAGCCGGGTGCACAGATTCCGGTTGACGGAGTGGTTGTTGAGGGCTTTAGCGCTGTAGATGAATCGGCTTTTACGGGTGAGAGTATTCCGGTGGAGAAAAAGGTCGGAGATACTGTATCTGCCGCAACGATGAATCATAACGGAAATATGGTATGTGAAGCGACCAAGGTTGGCGAGGATACATCGCTTGCAAAAGTCATCCAGATGGTGAGTGATGCGGCCGCAACGAAGGCGCCTATTGCAAAAATAGCGGACAAGGTATCAGGAATATTTGTACCTGTGGTAATTGCCATTGCACTAATTACTTTTGTTGTGTGGATGCTTATCAGTAGAGAGATAGGATATTCATTGGCACGCGCAATATCTGTATTGGTAATCAGTTGCCCATGTGCACTTGGCCTTGCTACACCTGTGGCTATAATGGTCGGAAGTGGAGTGGGAGCGCGTAATGGCATTTTATTTAAGACGGCGGTTACCCTTGAACAGGTAGGAGCAGCACAGATAGTGGCATTAGATAAGACCGGTACCATCACGACAGGTAAAATGCAGGTTACAGATATAATTCCTGCAGAAGGTGTTACCGAGGATGAACTGTTGGCGATGGCAGCTGCACTGGAGGTTAAAAGTGAGCATCCGATTTCACGGGCTATCACCTTGTGTTATGAAGAAAAAAAGGGAAGCATAGCATCGTTGCCTTCTGCGGAGGAATTCATGGCTGTGGCCGGTAACGGACTGACAGCTGTTGTTGGCGCGACTGTGTTATTTGATGACAGCAAGTGTGGAGACACTGATGAAAAAAGTGTTAGTGCAGAAAGTGCTAGTGCAGAAAGAGCTGTACGAAGCAGAATCTATGGTGGTAATGAGGCATACATTACCTCTTCTACCGGCATCAGTACAAAGGAAATGAATGCATCTGCGACCGAGCTTTCACGTAAAGGAAAGACTCCGATTTATTTTGCAGCAGAGAAAAAATTGCTAGGAATGATTGCCGTGGCAGATACACTTAAGTCTGATTCGGTGGATGCGGTTAAGCAGCTTAAGAACCTGGGACTTAAAGTAGTAATGCTCACAGGAGATAATGAAATTACTGCCAGGGCTATTGCAGATGAGGTCGGGGTCGATGATGTGGTGGCTTCTGTTAAGCCGGATGGTAAAGCAGAAGTGATTGAGGCACTGGCAGGTAAAGGCAAGGTGGCGATGGTAGGAGACGGAATAAATGATGCTCCTGCGCTTACTAAGGCTGATGTGGGAATTGCTATCGGAAGCGGTACTGATATTGCTATTGACGCAGCGGATATAGTATTGACCAAGAGCAGCCTGACAGATGTTGCGGCGGCTATAAGAATCAGTCGTCATACTATCAGTAATATATACGAGAATCTGTTTTGGGCATTTGGCTACAATATCATAGGAATTCCTTTGGCGGCAGGCTGTTTTGTGGCTCTTTTCGGGTGGTCGATGAATCCAATGTTTGGAGCAGCGGCTATGAGCATTTCCAGCTTTCTTGTGGTATCCAATGCATTGCGACTTAACACTATAAAGATTTATAATACAAAGCATGACAGACCATTGAGAAAATCGGTAAAAAGTATAGAGAATATATCAGTAAATAATTCATCAGATGTAGTTATAGAAAAGGAGATTAATAATACTATGAAGATTACAGTAAAAGGAATGATGTGCCCTCATTGTGAGGCTCACGTAAAGGAAGCACTTGAGAAGATTGCAGGTATTGATGAGGCAGTAGCCAATCACAAGGAGAACCTTGTAACACTGACTACATCAGCAGATGTTGCAGAAGCAGATATCAAGGCAGCAGTAGAGGCAGCCGGTTACGAGTACGCAGGAATTCAGTAACAGATCGAATCTGTGAAGATGGTAACGGAATAATAACAGAATAATAACAGAATAATAACAGAATAATGTGTAGATAAAAGCGCGGAAGACCATTATGAGGACTTCCGCGCGATTTCTTTATTTATAGGTATTATAGATAGTAAAATTATAGATAATAAAAATTACGAATAATAAATACTACTTTCGGTTAGCTTTCTTTTCAAGCTTATGCTCATACATCTTGCTGTCTGCCTGCTTAAGCATAGACTCAAGACCTGTGCAGGCCATATTGGCAACGCCTTCGCTGAAGGAGTGACCCATACTTACTTCCAATTTGATGGGTAAGTTTGTTTTCTCGGTATACTCTAACAGATACTCACTGACTTGCTTTTCTTTCTTATCAAGAGATTCTTCGTCAACGTATGGTCCGATTACAAGGAATTCGTCACCGCCCATGCGAACCTTGACGTCAGTATCGGTATATACAGATTTTATAGCCTCGGCAATTCCCTTCAAAGCTAAGTCACCATAATCGTGTCCGTAGGTATCATTCATAACCTTGAGGTTATCCATATCAATAAATACGACATAGATTTTGCCGTTATTCTTTTTGTACATTTGTCCGGCAAACGAATTGTATCCGAATCTGTTGTAGAGACCGGTAAGTGAATCCTTGATATACAGACATTCAAGCTTCTGGTTGACCTCATTGAGAATCATTGACTGCTTGATATTTTCTACAGCAAGTGATGCAGTCTCATTGAGAGTTCTGTGATACTGGAAATCAAACAGTGTAGAGCGATACTTGAATATACTGTAGCCGAGAGTCTTTTCCTTACAGTGTAATGTGCCGAACCAATATATCTTGGTGGTTTCATCTCTGAAATCATCAGGAATCAACCCTTCATTACGGTTAAGCTGTACATAGCTGTCGGCACCGTAAGCATCTATCACTTCATCATAACCAACATTCTTGGTGCAGTCGGGTTCGGTGATATAATGGCTCACGCATATCCTGAAATCACTAAGTCCCTTTTTGGTTATGCACTGACGCAATTCTTCCTGGTACTGTTCAAACGTATCATTTCCGCAGAGTCTCTCACGGGCACCCTTTTGAAGAGTGTCATTTTCATTTCGAAGCATAAACAGATTATTAAGCTCCAAGTACTGAAATGATAGATTACGCTCTTTCTCGCATCCGCATGAGCCACCCTGAGTTACGATACCGGAGATTGTCTTTTTGGAATCTCTTGCAGCACGTCCATCTACGATATCAAGAAGGTGCAACAGACTGTTATAACCTAAGCCGTCAAGATTTCTGTCTATTGAGGTGATGCTGGGGAAATAATTTTTGGCATCAGCCTGATTATCGAATCCTGTGATTAAGAAATCCTTGGGAGGAACCAAGCCATCTTCTTTGGCCGCTATGCAAAATCCTAATGCATTGAAATCATTAGCACAGACAAAAGCTTCTGCAAGAGGCTTGCCTGATGCTTTGGCTTCTTCATAGGCCTTGCGACCTGAGGAACGCATAAATCCGTAGTATGAATATCCGTAAGGTTCAAGGTTATTGTCTCTTAAGCAATCGAGAAACGCCTGACCTCTTTCGATTGAATCGGGATGATCATCAGGACCACCGACATACTGCAGTCTGGTTATATTATGTTCTTTAATCAGATGCTCGGTGATGTTATACATTGAGAGATAATTATCTATTCCACAGTAAGCAATGCCGGGAACGGGAATATCGATGCTGACTGCAGGGATATTGTATTTAATACATTCGTCGGCATATTTTTTTAGATAATCAACAGTGCCAATGCCATTAAACAGCATCATTACACCATCATATTTTTGCACATCAGCAAGAAGGAAGGTTTCAACTTCTTTGGCAAAGTATTCCACTTCGGAGCCATAAGCATTTATCGCATGGATTTCGATATCCAAATCCTTTGCTGCGCGATTAACTCCTTCAAGGATAACCTGAGAATAAGCTTCCTGCCAGGTACTCAGCATGAATAAAATTTTCTTTTTCATGACTTCTCCATTTGGTATGGTATAGTAATACATTTATTCTACATCATTATCGCGAAAATTATCTATATCAATATTATTCAATTTCTCATAAGCAGATTGAATATATTAACAAAAATAGAATCATCGTAGCATATATTGATGTTGCTCGTACTTATGCTTTTGCTGGGACTTGGTTATATTACAATCGCCAATGTCATTTATAATAAGCGTTACAATAAGCAGACATCAGAGCCTGTTAAGATGATTCAGGAGTAGCCTTCATAATGATTTTGATACGTTCCTCGATATCACCGGTTTCAAATTCTTCTATATCAATAACAGCTATACCCAGCTGAGCGGCGCGATGTCTTGCCATAGAATTGCAATGCTCAGTGGTTACGATGACCGCTTTGGCACCTTTACCGCCGAAGCGGTCTTTTATTATGGCAAGTTCGTTGAGAGCAACGGTTTTTATATCGCAGGCTTTACAACTGATGAACAGAGGAACTACTCCGCGGGTTGCTACGACATCGATTTCGTTTCGGATACTCTTGTTACCCATTGAGCTATCCCAGTCTACTATTGCGGAGCTGATGACATCGTTGAAAATCGCTGCCTGTTTACATATATGATACATATAGAGTTCAAGTACACTTCCTACATCGCGAAGCCATACTCTGCGCTGATGGTCGGCAAAGCAAAATTGAATGGTTTTTCCCTCTTCGATGTGCAGGTTTGTGAGATACCCTATTTTTTCAAGTCCCCGTAAAAGGTCGAGATTGACTGCAGGGGTGTCCGGATGATTTTCATTTTTATAATAAGGGGCCGTGGTCTTGAGAGGTGCATAGGGATCGTTGCCACGGGATGCCTTCTGGAAGAAAGATACTGCAGCAGGCCATGATTTACGGTGACGCAAAAATACATTGAAGAAGGCCTCATAGCTGTCTTCATAGTCGGTGAGAATGTTGTTGTCGACTCTTCCTTCGCGTAGTATTCCGCCGGTCATCAGGAAAAAGTCTTCAACTATGTAATTGAGCTTACATGGGATATTCTCGGCAAAGGACGCCTGACTAATATCGTAGAAACAGTTCTTTTTTCTTGAATAAGTAAAGGTAGGAACATTAGCCTCACTGCAAAACATTCCGGCAGCAATTAAGGCAGCATCGGTACCGCCTGTAACATCGAGGGCACAGTCGGGATATTTGTTCTTAATCTTGCGAAGCTGAGTCAGGATTTTATCGGTTCTGTAGAAGCTGCTTTCGATGAATTCGATTTCAAAGCTTAGTCCTCTGTGGGCAAAAAAGTTTCTCAGGATATTCTGCTTGGCCTTATCCTGAGCTACCTCAGGCAGACACATGTAAACTACTCGTTTGGGCATGAAAATCTCAGGACCGATTATATTCTCAATTGCACGTTCGCCATAGAGCTCAATAAGTGTTTCCAATGAATGCCTCCTATATAGATAAAACAGATTGTTATACTGTAACCGTACAATAATGATGTGATGGTGTCAACATTCCTACGGATTGATTAATTTTAAGCGAGATTTTATAAAATATTAATCCAATATGAAATATATTTGATAAATTTGCAACGAATTTGATATTTTTTAGCCTTGTGAAGTGATATAGTTCTCACAAGTAAATGAACAATTATCGTTTTGCCTATTTTTGAAAGGAATAAATGATGAAAAAATCGTTCTTAAAAAAGATAGCTGCCGGACTTATTGCAGGCGTGATGGCATTCTCACTTGCAGCTTCGGTTGTCACTGTGACTAATCCGATATATGCAAGCGCACAGGAAAATGAGCTTACAGGAAAAAATGCTCTCGATATCACTGCAATGATGGGCAAGGGCTTTAATATCGGTAATACACTTGATGCTACCGGTGGTTCCATGAATGATATTCGTGCTCACGAGACATCATGGGGCAATCCTCAGATTAACAAGGAGCTTATGCATGGATTGAAGGAAGCGGGCTTTAATACAGTTCGAATTCCTATCACTTGGGAAAAGCATGTTGATAAGAATAACAATTATGCTATCACAGATGATTTTAAGGCTCGTGTAAAGGAAGTTGTAGATCTTGCTTACGAAGAAGATCTTTTTGTAATCATCAACGTTCATCATGAGAGCTGGGTCAACAGAAGTGATCTTGATACCGCTTATCTTGAAATTGGCGAGGAACTGAAAGCTATCTGGGAACAGGTCGCAGATCTTTTTGCAGATTATGACCAGCACTTAATATTTGAAGGAATGAATGAGCCCAGAGCGCAGGGTACTTCAATAGAGTGGACAGGTAACAGCGCCTGCTATGATGCTATAGAGTATCTTGATAAGCTGTTTGTTGAGACTGTAAGAGCAAATGGCAAGGGATATAACAATGAGCGTGTGCTTATGATCCCTGGTTATGCTGCTTCTTCTAATCCCAGCGTATTGAGAAGTATTGTGATTCCTGAAATCAATGGAGAGCCTGCTACAAACGTTGCAGTTTCGGTTCACTGCTACAGCCCTTATAATTTCTGTCTCTCAGATGCTCAGACCACATTTGATCCTAAGAATACAAATGATACTGCCGATATCACCACACTTATGAGCAATCTGAAGACCTTGTTCCTTGATAAGGATATAGCTGTCGTAATCGGTGAGTGTGGATGTACCAATTCCGGAAATAATAATGATGCAAGACTAAAATGGTTCACCTATTTTGGAGATATTACTGCTCAGTACGGTATTCCTGCAGTGGTATGGGATAACGGTGCCGGAGGAACTTCGGGTGGTGAGTGCCACAAGTATATGAATCGTAGTACCGGTGAGTCTCTGTGCCAGGATCTTATTGATGCATTTGTTGGAAATGTTGAACTTGGAGATACATTAATCAACTTTGAAACAGAGGACGGAAGCTCATCTGTATGTATTCCCAGTGAATTAGGATTTACTTCAACCTCTCTCAACTGTAAGTTCAGAGTTAATCATACAGAAGATGTAAAAATGGGCTTTGCTCTTAAGGTTGAGTCAAGCGAAGATGATTTCACTGCACTGCTTGATATAACAAGATACGCCGGTATTCCCGTTAAAGTATCAGCATGGATTCGCTCTGATGCAGAGGACCAAGTGAGCGTAGGTATTAAAGACAGCGCTGTAACTGAGATGGCTGTTGTAAGCACTTCTGATGAATGGACTCAGGTAAGCTTTGTAGTTACACCCGCAGAAGGTAAATCATATATTTATTTTAAGGGTAATAACGAGACCTTTTATGTAGATGATATTCTGATCTCAATGGATACCTCTGATGCTTCGGTTGAAGGTGCAGGTGGTGAAGTTAGCGAAGGTAGTGATACAGGAACAGGAACCACTGACGGAACTGCAGCAACTGTGACAGGCGAAGAGAATGCTAAAAAGGTGTCACCTATTGTTATTGTTCTGATTGTATGCGGAGTGATTGCAGTGGGTGCTGTGGCAGTAATAGCAATCAGTTCCAAGAAGAATAAAAAGTAGATTATAAAAGGTTAGTAAAAAAAGAATTATATATGCAAACTTATGCATGTGTGTATATAACCTCCCCCTCAAAAAAGAACTCGTCTAAAAAGACGGGTTCTTTTTATGTTAAAAAAATTGATTAAATATTTTTACAAATGCCTCCAAAATTCAAACTAAACAGATACAAAAATGACACTTTTGAAACGGATATTATATAAATGGGTTCTTGAAACAGATAAAAATATAGTATAGCAATTAACCCGCATTTAATGTATGGAGGTAGTCATGAAAAATTGGTTTTTATCAAAGAGTCTGGCTGTAAGAGCTGCAATGATAGTACTTGCTGCGGCAGTAGTTACAGGTGCAGGCGCAGGGGTATATTTGATCGCAACCAATCTTGCATCAAATGATTCAGAAGTGACAACAATAGCTGACAGTGCTACACCTATGGCCAGTCCTGTAATCAATGATATCGGTGACTCAGATGATGAGGCTATTGATGAGGAAAACGCTGATAAGGGAACAGAGGCGATAGATACTGAGGCAATGGATATGGAGGGTGTCGAGTTAGAGTATACCGCATATCAGAAGACCTCAAATACTCTTGAGAACGGAAACTTCTCAAACGGTACTGATGCATGGGAGATTTACTCTTATGTAGAAAACAACATCAACTTCACAGCGGATGGTTATCTTGCTCTTACAATGAACGAGACCGGTTCAGAGGACTGGCATGTACAGGTTAAGCAGAATGGTATTCGTCTCGAGAAGGGAAAGTGGTACACAATCTCATTTGATGCCAAGTCAACTCTTGGCCGCACAATCCTTTGCTCAATGCAGCGTGACGGAATGATTCACAACGATGATTGGACTCCTTACGCAAATGCAAAAGAGTACACACTTACTTCAAACTGGCAGACATTCACATATACATTCCAGATGAATGAGAATACCGATAATGCAGCAGTAATGATGTTCTCATTTGGAACCATTAACGGAAGAAAGATTACTACAGAACATACAATTTGCCTTGATAATGTAAAGCTTACTCAGCTTGCTGACAATTGGACCGATTCACTTAGAGTTGGAGACAATCTTATCGCAAATGCCAACTTTGAATATGAGTCAACAATGTGGGACGCTTCAGTAGTAGCTCCCGGTGCCGCTCAGGTTTCATTTGTCGGAAATAAAGCAAGCTTTGATATCACTAACGTAGGAACTGTTGACTGGCATGTACAGTTAAAGCAGGGCGGTATCAAGCTTGAGCAGAATCAGGGATACAGACTTACATTCACCGCATCATCAGCAGTGGCAAGAACAATCAAAATCGGATTCATGGATACCGAATATGTTAATTGGTACGGTGGTGGAGATGTTGTTCTGAATGGAACAGATGATCAGGTAGTAACTGTTGATTTTTACAATTCAATCGGTAATAACGACAATGCTTTATTCATGCTTTCAATGGGACTTATCGATGGAGTAGATACTCCTGCCGGTAAGATTACCTTTAGCAATTTCAGTCTTGTTAAGAATGACAGTGTTACTGCATCATCAGGAAATAATGGTGGAGCCGCTTCAGCAGATCCTAATCATATTCTTTCTAACGGATGGGTAGTATATGATCATGAGTGCGTACATACCAATGCGGTATATGAGGCTAATGGTGTGATAAACGTATCAATTACCAACACCGGTTCAGAAGACTGGCACGTACAGCTTAAGAACAGTAATATCAGCCTTGAACAGGGCAAGTATTATCAGATTTCATACGAAGTAAAATCTTCTGTAGCAAGAAATATCGGTGTTGTGGTAATGAGAGACGGAACCAATGATGACAATTGGGCATCTTATTCTACCGGAGATTCAGTTAAGGCTGTAGGGACTGACTGGACTTCATATTCATCAACATTCCAGATGACAGCAGCATCTGATTCTAAGGCTATTTTCAATTTTGCGCTTGGTAAGGTTAATGGACAGTCAGTAGATGGTACTCATCTTGTATCAATCAAAAATATCAAAATCGTCGAGGTTGATGCCCCTGTAGTGGTGGAAAAAGAGTACAACATTGGTGACGAAATTCTGGCAGATGGTGGTGCAATTACCGCTGAAAACTGGTACTGCGGTGTTGTGGAAGCTGCAGCAGGATCTGTTGAAATTGTAAATGGTAAGTTTGTTGCAGACATCACCAACGTCGGAACTGAGAACTGGCATGTTCAGATTAAGCAGGACGGTCTTAAGATTGAAAAGGGAGCAACCTATGAGGTTAAGCTTACTGTAGAGGCTTCTACTTCAAGAAATATTGCAGTAGATATGCTCTCACCTGATCGTGACTATGACTGGATCGGTGGTTCTACCATTACTGTTGGTATGGGTCGTGCTGCTTCTGAGGAGTATTCATTTACTTTCACTTCAGACAAGGAAACTGATAATAACGCAGCATTAACCATCTCACTTGGTGCAATGGAAGGAGCTGCTCCCGGAAGATTTGTTATTTCAAATATCTCAGTTAAAAAGGTTGAGACTCCCGCAGCAAGCGGATCAGTTGAAGAGGTTATAGAGACTGAAGAGGAAGAGTCATACAATAACATTACTGTTCCTCTTGAATATATCGAAGGTACATACAAGGGTGGTATTGAAATCAATCCTGCCGAGTATGTAGAAAATTATGAAGGTAAGGATCTTAAGGTTACAATTACTCTTGTCTCAAATGACTATTTTGGCGGAGCAATAAGCGGAACAACAGGCAGTGGATGGAAAAACGGTGACCAGAAGCGTGCTGACAGTGCAGGAACCTATAAGTGGACTCAGGTTATTGAGGATGTAACAGGAGCTCTCAAGGTAGACATCTGGTGGTCAGGCGCAGACAGTATTCAGTACAGAGATATCATTGTTGAAGCAATCTCAGGAGACTCAGATAATGAGGGCTCAGAAGGCTCTAAGGATGAAGGCTCTGTAGATGAAGGCTCAGATGAGTCAGGAATCAAGACATGCCCTCTTTCATTAGTAGATGGTACATATAAGGGTGGAATTGATATTAATCCTGCTGAATTTGTTGAGAATTATGAGGGTAAGAAACTCAAGGTTACTGTAACACTTATTTCTGATTCATATTTTGGCGGAGCAATAAGCGGAACAACAGGCAGCGGCTGGAAAAACGGTGACCAGGTAGGTGAGGACTACGCAGGTACCTACACTTGGACACAGGTATTGGAAGATGTAACCGGAGGCCTCAAGGTAGACATCTGGTGGTCAGGAGTAGACAGCATCCAGTACAAGGATATCAAGGTTGAAGAAGTAATCGAAGAAGGCTCTAACGAAGGAACTGAGGAAGGATCCGAAGAAGGCGCAGGCGAAGGAACTGAGGAAGGATCCGAAGAAGGCGCAGGCGAGGGAACTGAGGAAGGACCCGGAGAAGGTGCAGGCGAGGGAACTGAGGAAGGACCCGGAGAAGGCACAGGCGAGGGAACCGAAGAAGGCTCAGGTGAAGCTACAGAGGAAAAATCCAACGTAATTCACCTCGAATACAATGAGGCTGAGGATAATTATAAAGGAGGATTGGTAATTAATCCTGCAGATTATGTAGAGGATTATTATGAGAAGACTCTTAGAATCAGTGTTGATCTTATCGCACCTCAGTTTTTCGGAGGAGTAATCGGAGCTAATACAGCAAGCGGCTGGTGGCAGTCTGAAATGTACGACCTTGGCGAGGGTACATATACCTGGTCTGCAGTTGTACCTAACGTGACCGGAGATATGAAGATAGATATCTGGTGGTCAGGAGCAGACAGCATCAAGTATAGTGATATTGTTGTTGAGGAGATTATTGCTGAGCCTGAAGAATTTTCAGGTGAGGATGAATAATCAGGTATTTAATATTTAGGTATTTATTATTTAGAAAGGAGTCGCGCGGCGGCTCCTTTTTGTGTAATAGGATATTGCCTCCTTATTACACAAAATGCTCCGCGATGATTGCGCAGTGAGGGGTCATAATGCCATATTATGGTCATAAATTTTATGCAAATCGCAATACTGTTAAATTAGCATTTTGTTACAAAAAATGTTATAATCATCTTTATATGATTATATCCAGGAGGAACTAAAATTGAAAAGGCTTATGTTAGGCAATGAGGCAATTGCACGTGGTTTATACGAGGCCGGCGTGGATCTTGTATCCAGCTATCCCGGAACTCCTTCCACTGAGATTACTGAGATTGCTGCAACTTATGATGACATTTACTGTGAATGGGCACCCAACGAGAAGGTGGCTTGTGAAGTGGCTTTCGGTGCATCTCTCAGAGGCGCAAGAAGTGCTTGTGCTATGAAGCACGTAGGATTAAACGTTGCGGCTGATCCGCTGTTCACTTTGTCATATACCGGTGTAAACGGTGGACTTGTTATTTTTGTAGCTGATGACCCTGCAATGCATTCTTCACAGAATGAGCAGGATTCCAGACATTATGCTATAGCATCTAAGGTTCCTATGCTTGAGCCTGCGGATTCAGGAGAAGCTAAGGAATTTGTTAAGGAAGCATATCGTATTTCAGAGGAGTATGATACTCCTGTTATCATTCGTATGTGCACCAGAATTGCTCATTCTCAGAGCTTGGTAGAGCTTTGCGACAGAGAGCACAGAGATCTTCCCGCATACGAGAAAAATCCTCAGAAATATATAATGGTTCCAGGTAATGCAATCAAAAAGCATCCAGTTGTGGAAGAGCGTACCCGCAAGCTTGTAGCTCTCGGTGAAGAGACAGCTCTTAACCGTGTAGAGATGGGTGGAACCGAGAAGGGAATTATCTGCTCAGGTACATGTTATCAGTACGTGAAGGAAGTATTTGGTGACAGCGTATCTGTATTAAAGATTGGTCTTGTTAATCCACTTCCCGAGAAGCTTATCAAGGACTTTGCTGCTAAGGTAGACAAGCTCTACGTAATCGAGGAGCTTGATGGAATCATGGAGACTCATGTTAAGTCTATGGGAATAGACTGTATCGGTAAGGAGATGTTCAGCCCCTTAGGCGAGTACAGCCAGGCTACCATTCGCAAGGCTTTTGGTATGGAGCTTCCTGAAGTGATTAAGGCTGACAGTGAGATTCCTATGCGTCCTCCTATTATGTGTGCAGGATGCCCTCACAGAGGTCTTTTCTATACTTTGTCTAAGAACAAGATTACCTGTCTCGGAGATATCGGATGCTATACTCTCGGAAGTGCAGCTCCTTTATTTGCACTTGATTCAACACTTTGCATGGGCGCTTCAATCTCAGGCCTCCATGGATTTAATAAAGTCGGTGGAGAGGACAGCGAGAAGAGAAGTGTCTGCGTAATCGGTGATTCTACCTTCATGCATTCAGGTATGACAGGTCTTGTAAACATTGCTTACAACGCTTCTAATTCAACCGTTATTATCTTAGACAACTCTATTACCGGTATGACAGGACATCAGCAGAATCCTACAACCGGATACAATATTAAGGGAGATCCCGCTGCGGCAGTTAATCTCGAGGAGCTCTGCCATGCACTCGGTATCAAGCATGTGCGCGTAGTTGATCCTTATGATCTTAAGCAGTGTGAGGAAGCAGTACTCGAGGAGATTGCTGTTTCCGAGCCTTCTGTTATTATTTCACGCAGACCCTGCATGCTTCTTAAGTATGTTAAGGCTAAGGCACCTGTTAAGGTTAATCCCGATAAGTGCGTAGGCTGCAAGCAGTGCTTAAAGATCGGTTGCCCTGCTGTATCTTACAAGAACGGTAAGGCTGTTATTGATACTTCTCTCTGTGTAGGATGTAATGTCTGCACTCAGATGTGTAAATTAGGTGCTATGGAGAAGGGAGAAGAGTAACAATGGCTAATAATACTAAGAATGTAATGATCGTCGGCGTAGGCGGTCAGGGAAGCCTTCTTGCCAGTAAGCTTTTAGGCGCTCTGCTCACCGATGAGGGATATGATGTTAAGGTAAGTGAGGTACACGGAATGAGCCAGCGTGGTGGCTCCGTTGTAACTTACGTCAGATACGGTGAGAAAGTATATTCTCCCATTATTGCTGAGGGCGAAGCAGATTTTATCGTTTCATTTGAGAAGCTTGAAGCTGCAAGATATGCAGGATGTCTTCGTAAGGATGGAAAAATAATTGTAAACGCTCAGTCAATCGATCCGATGCCTGTTATTATCGGAAATGCAACTTATCCTGAGGATATCTTGGATGAGCTTAAGGGCAAAGGTCTATTTGTAGATGATATTGATGCTTACGGTCTTGCTGTAGAGGCAGGAAACGGTAAGTCTACAAATATCGTACTTATGGGAAGACTTGCTAAGTATTTTGATATTCCTTATGACAAGTGGATTGAGGCAATCAAAAAGCAGGTTAAGCCTCAGTTTGTTGATGTAAATATTAAGGCATTCGAGTTAGGTTATAACTTCTAAAACAGAAGTAATAATATATTGTACAAGAAACGAAAGGGGTACAAAAACAACATGGGTAATTACTATCAGCCGGAAATTGAAACGGCATCCCGCGAGGAAATTCTTCGCATCCAGAATGAAAAGATCGTTAAGCAGGTTAAGCACGTTTATGACAACGTAGAGTATTATCGTAACCTTATGGATCAGAAGGGGGTTAAGCCTGAGGACATTAAGAGTGTAGATGATATCAAGAAGCTTCCTTTCCTGTCAAAGACAGACCTTCGTGATGCATATCCTTACGGACTTCTCGGAACTGACCTTAAGAACTGTGTCAGAATCCAGTCAACTTCAGGTACTACCGGAAGAAGAGTAGTAGCTTTCTATACCCAGGCAGACGTTGATCTATGGGAAGAGTGCTGTGCAAGAGCTATTGTGGCAGCAGGCGGAACAAATGAAGATGTTGTACAGGTAGCTTACGGATACGGACTCTTTACCGGAGGTCCCGGACTTAACGGTGGATCTCACAAGGTTGGATGTCTGACCCTTCCTATGTCATCAGGTAATACTGAGAGACAGATTCAGTTCATTCAGGATTTATCAGCAACAATTCTTTGCTGCACTCCTTCATATGCTGCATTTATCGGTGAGACCATGGCAGAGAAGGGTATCAAGCCTGAAGAGAATACTCTTAAGGCAGGTATCTTTGGTGCAGAGCCTTGGACTGAGGAGATGCGTCAGAGCATTCAGAAGAGCCTCGGCATTAAGGCATATGATATTTATGGTCTGACAGAGACCAGCGGCCCCGGTGTATCTTTCGAGTGTGAAGAGCAGACCGGTATGCATATTAATGAGGACCACTTCTACGCAGAAATTATCGATCCTGAGACAGGTGAGGTACTTCCTGATGGATCTTTAGGTGAGCTTGTATTCACCTCTCTTGATAAGGAAGCATTCCCTCTTCTTCGTTACAGAACCAGAGACCTTTGCGTACTTACTCGTGAGAAGTGCTCTTGTGGAAGAACTCATGTTAAGATGAGCAAGCCCAAGGGACGTAGCGATGATATGCTTATCATCCGTGGAGTAAACGTATTCCCCAGCCAGGTAGAGACTGTTCTTCTGAATAAGGGTTATACTCCTAACTATCAGATTATAGTAGATCGTGTGAACAACACCGATACTATGGATATCAATGTTGAGCTGACTCCTGAGCAGTTCGAAAAGCATGGTAATGATGTAGCACCTATGGAGAAGGCTCTTGAGAGTGCAATGCGTACTATGCTCGGTATCGGACCTAAGGTTCACTTACTCGCTCCTAAGTCAGTAGTTAGAAGTGAAGGAAAGGCTGTTCGTGTAATCGATAATCGTAAGTTGGTTTAATCGAGTAAGAACAATTATATAGTTGTATATTCCGATAAGCGAAGCTGTTATGGCTTCGCTTATTGTGAACAACGCAGTATTAAGGAAGTATCAACAGAGGGGCGTATTACAAAAAGAGGAGCATATTATGCAAAATGTTTTGATAGTAATCGATATGCAGAATGATTTTATAGACGGAGCGCTTGGTACTAAGGAAGCGGTCGCTATTGTAGACAATGTTAAGAAAAAGATAGAAGAATTCGATGGAACAGTTCTTTTTACAAGGGATACCCACGAAAGCAATTATATGGAAACGCAGGAGGGTAAAAATCTTCCCGTGCCGCACTGCATTCGCGGAACAAAGGGCTGGGAGATTCGAGAAGAATTGGATAAGCTCAGAAAAACTATTCCTATAGACAAGGTGACTTTTGGTTCATCTGAACTGGGAAAAGTATTGCTTGATCTGAATAAAGAGAATGAAATCGAAAGTATCACATTTGTGGGATTGTGTACAGATATATGTGTTATCTCAAATGTAATGATAGCAAAAGCATTCCTTCCGGAAGTACCGCTGATAGTTGATGCAAAATGTTGTGCAGGTGTCAGTGTGGAAAGCCACGAAAATGCGTTGAAGGCTATGGAAGTATGCCAGGTTAAAATTGAAAGATAATCTTAAAATATACACAATTAAAAAATTGTGTATATTTTTTTGATATTTAGGCAATGTTTGTATATAATATACTAGATAAATAAATAACCGCGCAGAAAGGGCAGTTTTATGAAGTATACCGATCACGGTTTCAGACCGTTATACAAGAATTTTTGCATTTATCCGTTAACCGGTGTTATAAAGGAGATGCTTAAGGATCAGACAGGCATTGACGAAGCAACCGGTGTTATGGTGTATGGATACATCGACCATGATAATGGTAACAGACTTGAGTTGGTTGGATTTGCAAATAACGAGAACGAACGTAAATACACATATGCACGTTTTACTGACGATGCAAGATATACTGTAAAAATCGAAGATGTTATCGATGAGGAGTTCATTTTTGCTGATTACGGTGATTCTCATTTATATGAGCAGTTTAAGGATAAGGTAGATCCTCTTGCAGAGTATAATGTAGACGCATCACTTGAAGAGACCAGAAAAATGACATTCCTTGACGAGTTCAGATATGATAAGAACTTTGATGATGTTAAGGTTGTTCTTTACAAGGAAGGTCTTGGACTCGAAGGTGTATGGGCTAGAATTGAGTCACTTGGAAATGGTGCTATCATGGGTACTCTCATGAATGAGCCTAATCAGGACTTCGGAATCAAAGCAGGAATGCCTTTTGCATTTGTAGTACATGAGGATGAGGACAAAAAGAAGACACTCATTGCCAATATGGCTCCTCGTAAAAAGTACAAGGCAGAGGATCTTGCTGACGGTAAGGTACTTAAGAGTGCAATTGTTGCATTTAACAAGAATAAGAATCAGTTCAGACTGTTCTCTGTACTTGAGCTGTTAAGAGACAGCAAGGTAGTTGTGCCTTATAACAAGGGTGGCGTTGAAATCCTTACCAGCAAGGGTAAGCCCTTCTTCCCTGTTTTCTCAGATATGATTGAGACATGGGTTGTTAAGGATGATCTTGAGAAGAAAGAGATGCCTTTCCTTGAGGCTCTTGAGAAGGCTAAGATTAAGAACAGTGTAGTAGGAATTGTTGTAAATCCTTATTCTGATGCATTCATTATTCCCAGAGCATTGTTTGATATGATTCCTGGAATTGAGTCAAGAATCGAAGAATAATATATTAAAGGACTACATATAGAAATATAAATTTGGGTTCAAGAATTTTGAGTCAGAAATATTAGTGCAAAAAAGATGGGTGGCAAATTGATTTTGCCACCCATTGTTTATGCTTTGATATATTGATGATAGACCGGTGTTTACCAAACGTCAGCGTTAAGGAATACTTCTTTTTTGATTATACCCTTAAGTTTTTCTCTGTATTCGGGTTTTACCATGTAATAGAGAACGCTGTCTATAAATTTCTCTACCTGGAAGCTTCTTCCGTCCAGCTTGAAATGTTTAATTCCATTAGGAACATACTTCTCGGTAATCATTTCTCTTGTGATAAAGTTTTCTTTGGTCATCAGGCCATTGAAATCATGAACTACATGAGGACAGGCAGGGAAATGTGTCTCATCAAATGTGAGCTGAGCCAAACCGCTGGCAATGTAGTGTCTCTCACGATTAGGACAGTCCAAACGACATCCGTGGTCAACCAAAAGCTCAAGACGATCTCTGCCTTCTAATGAGAAAACGCGCTCGTCTTTATTAAGAGCTGAATCCAATACTACGAGATAATAGTCTTTTGCCAATTCTTTTTCCACCAGGTCAAAGGTTTTGAGGCATTTAGTGGTGGAAGAAATAATCTTGTAGCTGGGGAAGTTCTTTCTGACATAATCCTCAATAACCTGAGTGTTTACAAGAACTTCGTTTTTGCCATTGTCTGCAAGCTCCAGGCAAATATTAGAGAATGTATCTGATAAGTGCTTTTCCTCAAGCAACGGATTGGTAAAGGTATAACGAATAGCAATTCCGCGCTTATTCAATTCATTTATGACGCTTACCATAGCGGGACGGTTAATAGCACCGTAATAAGCACGACCACCATTCCAGATGCAGTTAGGGAAACTACCGTAAATTGCGGAAATCTTAAAGTCGTCATAGAACCACTCAGGGATATGTTCTATGAAATCTGAAAGCATTGCATATAATGTTCCGTATCTATAAAAATCAGGTAAATAGAAATTAAATTTTTCTTTCTGATTGCCGGTAGAATTTGAATTTGTATTTCCGATATCGCTCATAAAATTAACCTCATAAAGTATTGCTGATATAACTATATTTCATTTTACAGATTGTAATTACGGTTGTAAACCGCGAAATGTAGTAAAAAGATGTATCTTTCTGTATAATAGTCGATGAGCAATTGATTAGTTATGTGTTAATGATTGATTAATTATGGGTAATTGAGTGAATATAGATAATTGATTAGGTATATTTGGGTGATTGATAAATGATAACTACTACGATTGAGCCGATAAAGGCATATAGTATACAGCATTTGCTTCTCTGCCTCGGCCTGATAGCCTTGGCGGTAATCATTGTTTTCTTCCTTAAGAAATTAAAGAAAACAACTGTGATAGGTACCATAGGTATTATTTTGGTTGCCAATGAGGTAATGAAGCAGATTTTTATGAGGCATATATATACAAATGGATACTCATGGTCAGATATCCCGTTTCAGCTGTGCAGTGTTCCGATGTATCTGTGTCTGATATATCCTTTGGCTAAGAAGCTAAGGGATACCATCGAACATTTTCTTGCTTCTTTTGGCCTGATGGGTGCGATAGTGGCATTTGCGGTGCCGTATGATGTGTTTGCCAGGTATTTGGCACTGTCTATTCAGTCGATTGTATGGCATGAGATATTATTCATATTGGGAATCTACTGTATTGCTGCGGTCCCTAAGGATAAGAAGCTGGGATGGAAGGACTATGTGTATAATGCGCTTTTGTATTTACTTCTTGCATGGATAGCAATAGACATAAATGCTTTGTTGGCTAAGGCTTCATCCGGAACGGCAAATATGTTTTTCCTTGGACCGTCAAAGCCATATACAGTAATACTTGATGATATTTATGAGGAATGTGGGTGGATTGTTGCGAGCGCTGCAATGATAGCATGTAGTGAAGCCGGTGGAGCATTGTTGCTTTTCATTGGTGGACTTATCAGAAAATTAGTGCATCGATTTATGAGGGAACCTAAAGTTAAGGTGCAAAAAGAAGATTAATAATGATTATGAGGGCGATAAATAAAGAGGGAGTAATGAATTAATGATACATGTAGCAATATGTGATGATGATCCCAAGATGGTGGCGGGACATAAGCAGAAGGTGGAGGAATGCTTCAAACAGCTTGGTAGCATGGGACAGATAACCACCTACACCAATAGTGACAATATACTTTATGACATTACTGAGGATGAGAAATTTTACGATCTGGTATTGCTGGACATAGAGATGCCGGGATTTAGCGGCATGGAAGTGGCTGAGAAAATTAAGCCATTTCTTCCTAACGCTAAGGTGATTTTTATCACCTCACATATAGAGTTTGCTATCGATGCTTTTGAACTGTTTGTATTCAGATATGTTCCCAAGCAGGATATGGAAAAACGATTACCGCTTGCAATCAGCGATGCTATCAAGCTCCTGGAGCTTGAGGACGGCAAGACTTATACTATTCAGACCAACAGCAGATTGGAGAAGATTCCGTATAAAGATATTCTATATATAATGAAGGATGGCAAGAATGCTGAGATTACCGGAGTAGGTGGCTCATCTAAGGTAAGAAAGACCTTACAGCAGGTATATGATGAGCTGGGAGCCGAGGAGTTTATATTTATCGACCGCGGATGCATAGTAAATATTATTCATGTGATGCAGATAAAGGACGGCACCGCAGTGCTAAAAACCGGTGAAAATCTCGCTATCAGCAGATCTCATCTTCAGGATGTAAAGGAACAGATTAACGCGTACTGGGGGGCTCATATATGATGCTTATTAATATATTGAGTGTCTTGGCAGGATGCGTGAGAATTGCTGCAGGTTTTATGTTGGTGCCTATATTGATGGTGCCGGATAAAGATGCAGGCAGGGGCTCGGATAAGAATTCGTATAATAGCGAGAATAAGAACACTAATAAGAGCTCGAATAAGAACTCGGCTGGGATTACAGCAAAAACAATAATCACCGGTATTGTGAGCAGTATTATTGTCGGGGCTGCGATAGGGACAGGTATTATCGCATTTAACGGTAATGAAGTGGCGAGGATTGCCGCAGAGATTATCGTGATTATGGTGTTGAGCACTGTTTTATTGCATATAGAGTACAGAAAGTGCTTGTTCGTGGCATTCTTTTATGAGATTGCAGCAGGACTATGTCAGTTCGTCATTGGTGCGGGGCTGGCGATAGCTTTGCTGGATGAAAAATACATGGATGCAAATGTGTATGCCGGCCAAATGGCGGTATGGATGGTATGTATCGCTTCTATAGCTTTGGTAGCATGGATTTATCAAAAAAATAGTGAACAAAAGCGTAACAACAGAGCTTTTGTAATTGTAGCTATAGTATTGTTTTTTGCCATTGTAACCATCGGCAGTCAGGACAGACTGGCGATTTCTCAGGATACGGTATATATGTGGACTATATTTACCGCGTGTCTGTTTGGTGCCTTTTTGGTATTTAGTGTGAGCAAACAGTATGAGGTTGAAAAGAAGCTTGCACAAGTGAATGCCGAGCAGGCAGAGCTACTGGAAAAGGAATATACAGAGCTAAACAATGCGTATGCTACCAATGCAAAGCTTTTTCACGATTTTCACAATCATATCGGAATGATCCGTAAGCTTGTAACGGGTGGAAAATATGACGAGACTGTAGCCTATTTGGATGAGCTGCAGGCACCGGTGAGAGAATTGACTGATTCAAGATGGACCGGTGATGATACAATCGATTACCTGATTAATGGAAAAATAGCCAATGCGAATGAGCATAACATTGATATGCAGGTGCAGGTGGAGTATCCCAGACATGCTAACATCAAGAGCGTGGATATGTGTGCTATCATCGGCAATCTGACAGATAACGCGCTCGAAGCAGCCAAGCAGGTCGGTAACAAGGATGAGCGTTTTATCCGACTGACTATCCGCAGAATTAACCAAATGCTGGTTATCAAGGTGGAGAACAGCTTCGAGGCAGAGCTTCGCAGCGAGAACGGACAGCTCAAGACCACCAAAAAGGAAGGCGGTATTCACGGCTGGGGTATCAAGAGTGTACGCGCAGCTGTTGAGAAATATGACGGAACTGTGCAGATGACTCAGGAGAATATGGTATTCAAGGCTGTAGCGACCTTGTCATTTCAGGGAACCGAATAAGGTTGTACTATCGAATAGCAAGATATAGAAAAACACCTCCAAACTAAATAAAAAAATCAATTCGAGGACAAAAAATGACAGTTCGAGGACATTCACGCAGAATGTCCTCTTTTTTTGTATGATGAATTCACAACGAAGCAAGAACAAAAAACAGTAAGCTTCAGTAAATAATTTTTAATAAATCAATGCAAATTGTTTTCTTATGGGGAGGAAAATATTATGAGACACATCATTATTCGTTCAGTTATGGCAATCGTTTGGGTAGTAGCTGCAATCGCAAGCATTGCAAATGCAAATTATCTTATGACTCTTGTATTCGGAGTAGTTGGTGTAGCATACGGATTTAATGCAAGAAAGATGTATCTTCAGATGAAGGATAACGGAGAGATCTAAAGATGAACAAGAATTATAAAGTAACAGATAAGAATCTGTTGGAGATTGAAAAACTGGAGGTATGGTATACCGCAGATAAAAAGGTTCTTAAGGATTATTCATTAAGCCTTAAGGAGCATGAGGTAGTAGGCCTGATTGGATTAAATGGTGCAGGTAAGACTACATTTATTAAGGCAATGACAGGATTGCTTACCACCTACAAAGCAGAGAAAATCAATTACAAGGGTGCAAATATTGCATTTAGAGATAAGGGCTTTAAGAATGACAGGTATGCAGTTTTCTCAGAGGATAATTCATTTCAGTATTTTACTTTTCGTGAGTATATCTCTTATGTATTTAAGGCATACAAGAAGAAAATGCCCAATATTGATGAATTAATCAGCGGATTTCATTTTGAAGAATATACCGATGTGCTGCTCAAGGATTTATCAATGGGTAACAGAAAGAAGGCTTATCTGATTACTGCATTTGCGCTTAAGGCTGAACTGTTACTCTTGGACGAGCCGGTAAACGGATTGGATTTTCAGAGTACCGAATACCTGTACAAGATGATCGCAGGCTACAAGGAGTACGGAACCGTATTATTCTCTTCACATATTTTGGAGAGCATCACATTAACCTCAGACAAAGTGCTTGTACTTGAGGATGGAAGAATTAGTAAGACATTTGTGGGTGAGGATATCAACGCCACATTAATCAGGGAGACATTACGTTATGATGACTAAGGTTTTTTCAAAAAAACTTTTTGGAGTAAAGAATGAAAAGATTATGAGAATGCTCGTAATCAGCATTGTGCTTTTCGGAGGTCTTTACTTATCCGGATTGCATATTACTGTTGCTCCTTTTGTTATCAGCCTGATGACTACCGCGATTACTGTAGGTGAGATGTGGCATGCGCTCTCATCTGATGACAATGCCACCAATTTGAAGCAGGTATTTATGCTGCCTCTTGAGGATAAGAAGTTTGTATTCTCATACACCGCGTGCCTGGGAGGATATGTGCTGATTAACAGAACCCTTCCATTGCTGGCTGCTATTTTTGCATTAACAGGCGTTGATGTACGAATGATTGCCGTTGCTGCTCTGTGCATTGTAAATGCTACATTATTGGCTACCGGAATATTTGTATGGAAGAAGCTTCGTGTTCTGGCTGTTTTGTGGCTTGCAGGAATTGTCGTAGGTTTTTGGTTTTTGAATGCTACAGTATGGATCTGGGCTGTGCTTGGTGTAAGCATCGTTTTGGAAATTGTATTTTTGATGAAGACAGATGCGTATGCTTTTTATCGTGAGGAAAGTGATAAAAAGACTGTCATCAAGGGAAGAAAGCATCATTCAGTATGGCTTTATTTTTTCAGATATTTTGTTTCGCACAAAAACTATGTTATGAACAGCTTTATCATGTGGATTGTAGCTGTGATACTTCCTTTTTCATTCAAGCAGCTTGTGGAGGAAGGCCCTAATATGATCAGTTTTGCTCTTCCGATCGGCTTTGCTATTTTGAGTCTGAATACCCCTATTTGCATCCTTCTTTCATGCGATCCTGAGCTTGAAAAGGCTGTAAGATTTTTGCCCGGACAGAAGAGTGCATTCTTTGTTCCTTATGGCCTGTTTATCTTTGCATGCAACATGATTGCCTATGTTATCTATCTTGCAAGCATTCAGCTTCAGTTGGGCGGAGTAAATGTAATGTTAATCATTATGGCAGTGCTTTTTGCTCTTGTGAGCGCTGTTATGTCAGTATTGCTTGAGTGCTTTTTCCCTATCAGAGGATGGAAGATTGAAAATGAGCTTTGGAATCATCCGAGAAAGTACATCGTACCCGGAGCAATGCTTCTGATCGCCAGCCTTGTCGGAATGGTTATGTGATAGGATTTGATTGCAAGGAGGATGTCAGAGAAGTAATATAAGGTATGTGTATTGAAGACTAAAAGTAAGGTTATTTATAACGTATGCACTGAAGAGAATTATTACGGAAACAATTAAGTATTGTTACTATATTTATCTAAGAATATTAGCAGAAATAGACATATGTAATTTGCTCCTAATGAGATGTATTATCACTCGCAATATATATAAAATGAAATTATCAAATCTTTTTGTGAGTGGGGGAAATGTTATGGCAATGATTATATGTCCGGGATGTAGAAAGTCTATTTCGAATCAAGGCAGAGAATGTCCCAATTGTGGACGTGAGATTGATACCGATAATGGTAACGGGAATGCGGAATCTGCAGAAGAATTTGATGGTATCAAGTATCTTAAGGAGCAGGAAGAGAATGCAAAAATTGTACGCGGAACAGTATTTGGTATAGCAGCTTTTATATGTTCCATTATAGAATTGTTTGTTTCGCGTGCGGTTGGAATAACAATGGGTGTGCTCGCTGTTGTTTTTGCTGTTGTATGTATATGTCTTAAGGGGAGATTAAAAGGCTTTGCAATAGCAGCAATGGTTATCGCAATTATAGGTATTATCATTCTTAAGATGTATGATTTGAAACCCGAGCTATTTTTCTTTTTAGAACAATAAATGGATGAAATCAATAACTATATTAAACTGCCGGAAATGAATTCGGCAGTTTTTTTGTCCTAAAATAGGTAAAATTGCTGATGCGAAATGGAAAAGCCGGTTGATATAATTTATGAGTAAAATTAGGATAAGTATAATAAATGGGAGATGCATACTAATGAGATCTTTATTTTTGAATAAGAAGAGGAGCGTGCTGATAATTATGGGTCTGTTGAGTATATTGAGCGTGCTGACTGGTTGCAGTTATCATAAGCTGGATGGTCCCGGAATGGAACGAATGGGGGCAGAATTAGTAAATGTAACCGATATATCTAAGATTGAAGGGTACTGGTCAGAGGATTGTATCGGATATGTGTTTGAGATATTTGATAATCAGGTAATAGTCAGAAGCGGAATAGTTCAAATGGAAACAGAGATTGTAAATCTGAACGGAAAGCTTTGGTTTACCTATGAAGAATTGATTTCTTCACCTAATAATCGATCATATGGTTATATTTCTGATTTCATGTATCAGGAGGATGACACTATTTTGATTAAGGTTTATCTGGAAGATCAGGAAAGAACTGATGAACACATCTTAAAAAGAGTAGATTATCCATATAGTTACGAGAGGCTTGATTCACTTCTTGAGGAAATAACCGGAACATATGTAAGTGACTCGGGTGAAGAAGTAACTATTGAGAATCAGAAAACAGAGCATGAAAAAACAGGTATTACCCGTCATGACTGCGGATATATTATGATTATCAAAAACAGTCAGGGAGAGAACTCAAGAGAGGACTTTTTCCTGGGAAAAAAGACATATAAGGATGAAATGACCATTGTAAATACCACGGACTTTAGTGAGGGATTTATTGTTCGGAAAAATGCAGAAGGCGAATATGAACTGGTTTCTCTCATAATTGAAATGGGTGAGGATGAATATAAGACTTTGGAAGACGTATATACAAAGAGATAATCAAAAAGGTAATCAAAAAAGATAATCAAAAAGGAATATCCCTTATAAGGGAGTGAAGAACTAATTGGGGAGATAATTTATGAACTTAACAGGTATTTGGAAGCCTTATGGAAAATATGTAAATAAAGATCAAATAATTATGATTCAGGGACAGGAGATTACTTTTGGGATAGGAGTTGCTGGTCCTAACTCAAAGCAGACAACAGTTCATTTCCATTTGGAAGAAGGGCGCAGTCTGCGTGAGAACAATTGCCACAATATAATAATTGATGAGGAACAATTCAAAAATACGGATTACATGGTTCATGAAGAAAATATTGAGGGAAAGACAGTTGTAATTCTTTCTTATATGATTATGGAATATGACGGCAGAGGCCGTATTGTATTTCATTCTTATGTTCGCGAAGAAGATTATGAGCTGTTGAACGATGATTTTAAGTCTTTGGCATATCAACACTGGAATGATCGTCCGTCCGTACCAATGACGCAAATGAATCTAAAGGATGATATCCCTATGGCGATGATGGGTAGCATGATGGGCAGCATGATGTTAGGTATGCCCGGTATGATGCCCGGAGCGTCATGTCCGGTCGTGGCACCTGGTTCAGTCACGCAGGTGGAACCATGGGATTGTAGCTGCGGAAATAAACAGATTACAACCAAATTCTGTCAAGAATGCGGAATGCCAAAACAGTAAAGATAGACAGTATTGCTGATACAAAAAGACAATTTGATAGTCTATAATCCAAAGCGTTAATTCATTATAACTGATTAACTAATCAGTAAGTGGGAGAATTTTGGGTGAGAAATGATTCTGCAGAGACAGAAACCGGAGGAAGTGATAGGTGAAGGGCTTGCAGTTGATTTAGAGTATGAGACATTATATGATAAGTATGTAGGTACTGCAATTGATGGAATATATATTCCACAGTAGTTCTGTGAAGTTTTTATGAGGGGATCGTATGGGACTTTTTAGGGCAGCGAGCAATGCGGCAAAAGGAACGTTATCGGACCAGTGGAAAGAAATGTATTATGCCGATAGCTTGGATAATAATACGTTGATGCTTAAGGGGTCAATCAGACGAGGTAAAAACAGTCAAAATAAAAGTAGCAATAATGTTATTACCGATGGATCGATTATATGCGTAGCCGACGGAGAAAATGCTCTTGTTGTTGAAAATGGTAAGATAATCGGCATTTACAAAGAGCCCGGAGAGAATATCTATCACAGTGATTTATCCAAGGGAGTATTCAGCGAATCAGGTGGGGTGTCGGGTGCTGCCAAGGATGCCTGGGACAGGTTTACTTTTGGTGGAGACATGCCGGGGTACGACCAGAGAGTCTACTACATCAACACTAAGATTATTTTTAAGAAGGATTTCTGGGTTGAAAGTTGCCCTGCGCGAATGGTAGATGAGAAGGCCGGTATTGGGATGGATGCGAGGGTAGATGTCTCAGGAGCCTTTAGTTATAGGATAGTTGATCCCATTACCTTTTATAAAAATCATGCCGGCAATTGCGCATACAGGTATTATGAGAGTGAAATGACTTCATATATCAAGTCAATGCTTACCACTTATCTGTATTCATCAATGGCCAAAATCATTGGAGAGGGCACAAGACCTTCATATGTTTTAGAGCATATTCCCGAGATACGGGAAGCTATCAAATTCGGTATGAATGCCGAATTGGTTGAGCATAGCGGCGTGGAAATTGAGAATATTGCGCTGGACGGCTTTAGAATATATAACGAAGATATGCGAATGATTGCACGTATGCAAAGGGATGCGGCCTACACTAATACGAAACTTGCGGCAGCAGGAATTCTAGGGGCTCAGACGGATGCTATGAAAACAGCAGCGGCCAATCCCGGCTCGTCAGGTTTTGTTGCAGCGAATGTGACAGCTGCCACCACCAATGCAGCAGTCTCCACCGGTTATACCGCAACTGCTTCGGGTAACGTCGTAGGCACAAAAATCAAGCACAGATGCACAGGATGTGGGCAGCTGACTGATGATAAGTTTTGTCAGAATTGCGGTACGAGAAATCCTGAACATTCGTAAAATAGAAATTATATAAAGTGAAGCCTTTGACAGATAATCAGAGGCTTCGCTTTTTCAATAATTTATTTAATCAAAAAGTGAAGGAGAGATTTATGAAAAAGAGACTTTTTATGATTCTGGTATGCGCTGCAATGGCAGTTAGTACAGTCGGTTGTTCATTTGATGTAAATGACATAATCAACAGTGGAAATCAGAATGATGATGACGAAGACGATGACGACAAAGATGACGATGACGACGAAGATGACGACGATAAAAATGGTGATGATCAGAACACCGGTAATGTAAACTCCAATGGGTCGCAGAACGTTGATTCAAAGGATTTGTATGAGGCTTTCATCAATGGTGATGAAAGATTATTTGCTGATAGAGATAAGTTCTCATATTACGACATTGATAGGGATACAATCGTTTATAAGTTTAATAACTCGAATGGTTACTCGTTTGAAGAGTTTTTGCAGCAGGTTGTTGCAAATGTAAACGAAGATTATTTTTGCAATATGGATTCAGTTTCTTACACTTACATCGATCTTGGTAAAGACGGTGAACCTGAATTACTGATTTCTACAGTTTTTTATACGGAATATGACCGTATAAACAGAGATTATGTAATTAAGTGTATAGATGGAAAACTTATGCTTTGCAAGGAACTGGACGGTGAAGGATACAGAACCGAAGTTCTTGCAAATGAGTATGGTTTAGTTACCGGTACGCGTAATTACGACGATTATAACTCTTACATTACTACAGGATACATTGATGCCAACGGTGAATATAGCTTCTGGTACAGTAAACAGAGCAATTATGAGGGTTATATCTTTTTAGATTCACGTTTTGAAGAATGGGCATATGATCGTGACAGTTACGATTTATATATAGAAATCTATCAGTTCGAAGAAACTGATATTTATGATATGTATTATGAAAATTATTGCTACTGTGCTGAGATTCCCGATGATGCTCCGACAAACGGATTAAGCAGAACTGAAAATGTTGAGGAAGCCCAGGCCCTTTTTGATATGGCCGGTGTAAAGCTTTATTCGAGAGATGAAATCAATGAACTGATGGCACAGAAGCAAAATGAAATTGGTCTGTCTGATGAAATCGCAACAATAGAAACAGGCAATGATGAGTTTGATTTGCAACCGCTGTCATTTGATTACGATGTTGTTAACGGAATTACTGATGTATATGTAACCAATGTTGATGAACTGATGGAGGCTATAAAAAGCAAAGCAACCATTACACTTGCACCAGGTACCTATAACATCACAGAATGGTTAATTGACAAGGTTAAGCGTGGTGAAGTAAGACCCCTTTATGATTACGATAGTGAATACTATACCACTGCGAATGAAGGAGAGCATATTTTCTTTGTTGGCATGGAGGATGAACCTGCGGTAGTAATTCGCAATGTTTCAGGACTTACAATTAAGTCAGAGTATGCCACAAATCCTGCGACCATCGTATCTGAACCTATATATTATGATGTACTGGATTTTGTTGATGCATATAATGTAGAGCTTGACAATCTGATTATTGGCCATGTTGAGCAGCTGGAAAGCTCTTGCGCAGGCGATGTAATTAGTCTGACCGATTGTAATAATTTTATTATTAATGGATGTGATTTGTATGGATGCGGAGCTACAGGACTCGTATTGTTCTCATCTTATGGTATTCAGTTGAGATATACTGTGATCCATGACTGTACTTATGGTGCAGTATGTATGGTTTATTCAGATCTTATGGCATATGATTGTACGTTTGAGGATATTGATGGTTGGAATCTTTTCAGCATGAATAACTCATATGCGAGCTATGAAAATTGTACTTTCACTAATATGATTGGCAATTTCCTTGTTGAAGGTGGTTATTATAATTCGCTTTATTATGAAGACTGTAACTTTGATGATGACATGCTGGAGTATCTTACTGCAATGCAGGAAGTGGGCTGTGACTGGATTATCATACGATAATAGAATTCGTATGGATTTCATATATTGAGATTGACATAAAGAATATTAAGAGGAGGTATGCCGATGAAGCGATACATTAGAATGTTAAGCTTTTCCACAGTTTTTGTTGTGGGCGGCATACTTCATGTTCTTCTTAGGCAGGTAGCTTTTACAGATTGTTTCAGCCAGCTGTTTTATGGTGTTATGGTTCTTATTTGGGGAAGACTGATTAAGAATCAAATCATTGAAAAAAGAATCCGAATAATCTACTGGGGTATAGTGGGTGTCTTGGAGACATATTATTTGTTGCAAATCTGCAGATATAGACTGATAGATGGAAATAACAGACATCTGTGGTATGCATATTATATTCCAATGTTGTTTATTCCGCTTTTGTTCTTTTATCTTACATTATTTATAAATTGTACGGAGAAAGAGAAGAGACGACCTCAATATTTACTATTTGCAGTCCCGACAATTACGCTTGCCGGATTAGTTATGACCAATGACTATCATCAGTTGTTTTTGCACCTGGAAAATGAAGGGACAGACAGTGTGAGTGCATCAAATGCAGGCATCTTATTGTACGTATATTGTGTATATTCATGTGGAATGCTGATTGCAGCATTTATTATGCTGTTTCGTAAATGTAGGATATCTATTTCGAAACGTAAGATTTTGCAGTTGATAATTATTGCATGTATCTGTTTGTT
>DCIR01000010.1:50052-50338 GCA_002317155.1 Lachnospiraceae bacterium UBA1721 | reverse complement strand
TTTAGTTTTGGGTACAAGAATTTGCTTATTTTATGTTGGAGAAGTTATTGTTTCAAGGAGGTTCTTAATGGATAGTGACAGAATGAAAGCCGAAGGATATTTTGCAGCATTCGGTGAAGTATATACTCTCCTCAAAGGAATTCCTGATGATAGATCACAAATGACTATGGATTTTTGGAAGAAAATTACCACAGATTCTAAGAATATTGCGCGAAAATATGAAGGTACGCCAGCTGAAATGCTTACTAAAGACTTGGTAAATGCTGTTATGGCCGAGGTTGAGCGT
>DCIR01000010.1:48482-50022 GCA_002317155.1 Lachnospiraceae bacterium UBA1721 | reverse complement strand
TGCTTGAGAAAAAAAGAGACTCTTCTGTATTAATAGGTTTGGTAGATGAACTTCCTGAATTTTGTCAGGATTATTTTATAGGACGTAAAAATGAACGTGCTCTTTCTACTAGAATTGGTTATGCGCGTGATTTGAATCATTTTATTGACTGGCTTATAGTAAATCATCCACATTTCTGTGTTCTTGAAAAAAGAAAGATTAAGCCTGAAGATTTTTCACAGGTTAGTGCATCTGATATGGATAGATTTATTGTGATTTATTCTGATGAGCATGAAATACGCGCTACTGCTCGTACTAGGTCTGCCATCTCTTCTTTTTATAAATATTTAACGGATGTTCTCCGTGCAGTTGATTATAATCCTGTTTCTGGTGCTCAGAAAATTAAGATTCCTGAAAAGGATTATGTTACATTTCTAACTAGCGAGGAACAAGACAAATTGCTTAACACTGTTCGCTATGGCACTGGCTTAACTGATAGGCAGAATGCATGGCATAAGCATTTTGAAAAAAGAGATCTGGCTATGATTTTTCTATTTCTTGATACTGGAATGCGTGTATCTGAAATTAACGGTATAGATAATGGTGATGTTGATTTGAATGAGTGTTCAGTAGTTATTACAAGAAAAGGTGGTAAACAGAGTAAAGTTTATTTTTCTGATGAATCGGCTGAATATATACAAGATTATTTAGATGAAAAACAGTCAGTAATCCCCACTGCGTGTGGCCCTAGGGATCCATTGTTTGTTACACTCAAGGGCTCAAGATTGGCAATAAGACAGATTCAGGAAATTGTGCCTAAATATGTTGATGCTGCACTCCCAGAGAAGGCTGGAACTATCAGTCCACATAAGCTGCGTTCTTCATTCGCGATGGAATTCTATCGTGTAGAGAAGGACATCCTGGCGCTACAGCAGCGTATGGGACACACTAGCCTTAATACTACAAATATATATGCTAAAGCGTTTGAATCGGCCTCACACAGGACAAGAAACTGGCGCAAAGATATATGAGAACAAGTCACAAAAACACCACCCAAATGATTGGATAGATCATAGGGTGGTGTTAATATAGTTTGTAAAATTATTTTTTTATTACATGTATTTCCAGTCTGCCCAGTCTTCGTCATCGTATGAAGTGTTATATTTATCGCTTCTGATCATNNTAATATAGTTAGTAAAATTTCTTTACTTCATTGTATTTCACAAACTATTAATCAGCTGTCCATCGTGATTCAAAATGCTCTTTATCTACAGATAGATCTGTATTAAGTTTATCTATTATAGACTTACCATCTGGCATTATCTTCAATGTTGTTAGATAATTACGGATTGCATTTCTGAGATCTTTCATAGATGTTTTTGATTTAATCCAGTTTTGGGGAATAAATATTTTATTTACCTTNNGGAACATCTTTACGACGATTCTTTACAAGGAAGCCCTTTGAATCAAGATATTCAGCCATTTTGCTCATATCATTTTTGAAATCGTTTCCACTATATTCGAAGGTCATAAAAATCAAATCATTCAATGCAAAATACTG
>DCIR01000010.1:7921-48459 GCA_002317155.1 Lachnospiraceae bacterium UBA1721 | reverse complement strand
TGTTTTCTAACACCACAGAGCCACTGAACTCTAAGAGTCTCTTCATCTGGATTGAGAACACCATTGAGGAACTCTTCACGCTGATCTTCTACTATGTATATAATTTCTGCTACTCTTTTCACGGTTTTCTCCTTTATATGATGAATATAATAATTATTCTTGAATTTTAACACATTAATATTTTATCACACTAAACTGTTGAATAAAAATAAAAAATAAAAATCAAAATATAAAACTATTCTTTTGATAACCTAACGCATACAATCTCTGGATCATTGAATAATCTAAATGGAAATGCGCTGTTTCCTATACCACGGCTTACTATCATTGTTGTTGAATCTTGAATATATGTGCCTTCAGTATATTCAGGATTTATACCCTGGTCTGGTGCGTAGACAGCGCCTATAATTGGTAGTCTGAACTGGCCGCCGTGCGCATGACCACAGAAAATCAAATCAACTTTTGAATCTGCATAGCGGTTAATATATTGAGGTTCATGAGCTAGTGCAATATTGAACTGGGAATCATCTACTAAATATTTAAGTGTGTTTGATATCAGGCTATTGTCGTCAATACCTATCAGATTAGCCCCAGGAGCGAGTTCTTCCGCTTCATTAAATAAAATAATGGCTCCAGCATTTTCGAGGCCTTCTAGGACCTTCTGGCGCATGTTTTCGCTAAGATAATATTCATGATTGCCTGTTATGTAGTACACTGGACAGATTTTTACTGCTAACTCAACAAAATTCAGGGCTTTGCTGATATTAGTATGTGTGGTTCCGTCTACAAGGTCTCCTGTAAGAATGATGATATCAGGATTACAGTTTTTGATTTTGGATATCAGTTTATTATTATCCTTACCGAATTGTGCATTGTGGAGGTCTGATATTTGAACTATGCAGAAGCCGTCTAACTCAATTGGTATTTTGCTATTCGCATAGGTATATTCTGTTATCACTAGATGTGAATTTTCATAGTGAAGAAAAATAGAAAGTATAGCAATGATAATCAGAGCAATAAGAAGTGTTATTAGTTTGTGGCTGGTCTCTTTTGTTGAATGAGAATTCTTATTGTTTTCTGTATTCATAGCTATACCTTTATTAATTGCCTAGATAATTTATATCGTGATTTTTATTATTATATCGCGAATGTTTTAATTGCTAAATAAATACTAATTAGCACCGCTTAGCAGATTGATAAGTTTGTTTATCAATCCAAACGAATTGAGAAGCAAAATAAGGAGCAGAATTGGAACTATAAATTTAATCATTACAACAAATAGTCCTTTTCTTGCGAACTTTAATTTACCTTTTGTTATTTCCTGAATTACATATTCTGGCTTAACAACCCATCCGATGAGAATACTTTCAGAGAAGGCGATAAGTGGCATCATTACGTAATTGCTTATATAGTCCATTATGTCGAGAAGCTGTGCGCTTGAGCCGTTAGGAAGTGTTATATCAAAGAACAGTTTGTTGTATCCAAGACATACAAGGATACCTGCGATAAAGGTATATATTGTAACGATTATCGAACTCTTGATTCTTGAAAGATGGAATGCATCCATCATGCTTGATACAATTGCTTCCATTACGGAAACGGATGAGGTTACAGCTGCAAATGATACTATGATGAAGAAAATAGTACCGATGAATTTGCCTGCAATGCCCATCGCATCGAATACTTTAGGAAGGGAAATGAATATCAGTCCAGGGCCGCCCTTCATACCTTCCATTCCCTGGAAAGTAAATACAGCAGGGACAATCATGAGTCCAGCCAGAAGTGCTATTGCAGTATCAAATATCTCAATCTGGTTGATGGACTTAATCAGGTTAGTATCATCTTTAGCATAAGAACCATATGCAACCATTATTCCCATTGCAACGCTGATTGAGAAGAATAACTGTCCCATTGCATCCATAATTATTGTAAGTAACAATGTGGGATTTTCCTTAACGGCGCCAAAATTAGGAATCAAATAAACCTTCAGTCCATCCAGACCAGTGCGAACGATTGTCTGACCGTCGACAATCTCTTCATGCTTAAGTGTAATTGAAAAAATAGAAATTCCGATTATCATTACAACCAGAATTGGCATAAGAATCTTACTGAATTTCTCAATACCTTTTTCTACACCACTTATTACGATAAAGGCTGTGATGCCGAAGTAGATTATCATCCAGATAATTGGTTGCCATGTACCTGAAATGTAGTTACCGAAATAATCGTCCGCAACTGCTTTTGTGCTCTGGTTAGTCACATAAAGGGAGAGGTATTTGAATACCCAGCCACCAATTGAACAATAATACGGAAGAATTATTGTAGGTACCAGGCAAGCCAGAATACCTACAAATCCAAATTTTTTATGTATTTTACTATAAGCAGTCAGAGGACTCTGCTTGGTCTTACGTCCGATTGCTATTTCGGCAGTAAGCAGAGTAAAACCGAATGTAAGTGTTAATATGATGTATACAAAAATGAACAGACCGCCTTCATCCTGCGCTGCAAGGTAAGGGAAACGCCAAATGTTACCAAGACCGACTGCGCTGGCTGCGGCAGCTATGATAAATCCAAACTGACTTGAAAAACTGCTTCTATTTTTTTCCATTATGCCCCCAAGTAATAAATATTTTTTATTGATATATGCATTTATTAGAAATGNNAATAACATAAATTTGTTAGTTATAGAAATACATTTATGTATTCACTTAATGGTTTATCTATCTTTTTTCTAGTGATTTCCATGATTCCGAGAGGTGTTATATCTACGACATTAACAGGAACATAATCAGTTTCAACTGCTTTGGTCATCGCTTCGATAAGAGCCTCATTGGATTCTTCTTTGCTCATATTGATGAAGTCAATCAGAATCATTCCTGTAATGTTTCTGAGTTTCATAACCAGTGCCGCTTCCTCAGCAGCTTGTATGTTTATGCTTAAAACATTCTCTTCTTTGTCGGCTTGTCTTGATGCTACATTTTTACCAGAGTTGACATCAATAACTGTCAGAGCTTCTGTGTGATTAATGACAAGATAGCCTCCACATTTAAGATTGACTTTACTATCTGCGGCTTCATTTATTTTTGTTTTTAGCGAGTATAATCTAGCTAAGGGCAACTTATCATCCGAATATAATTCACAGTTGCTAAAATCATCTTTTATACTGTTATAGATATCTTCGTTGTCAGTGACTATTTTTTCGATATCGTATCTATGAAAGCATTTCTTGATATATGAACTGAGTGTGTTGTCAGATTCTTTGAGTACCGTGTAGGCTGATTTATAATGCCAGCCCTGAGGTAACTTTTTTTCAGAGATTACTGCAGTAACAGCAATTCGCTTGCCCTTTTGCTCATCAGAAAGGAGCCTTACAGGTATAAGGTTTCCCTGATGAACAGGAAAATATCGCTCTGGGATATTTGTTAACTTAAGGAATGCAGTTGTGTTCTGATCTAACTTAACAAATGCAGCACCAATCTCTTTTTTTATATTATCAACCCTAGCTAAAATTACAGTATCAACCAGGCTCTCTTTTTTGAGCGCCTTGGCTATATTGAGTCTGTTGTTCGCAATGTAGAATAATCCCCAGTGCTCAGGATAATCGAGAACAAGAAGTCTTGAAAAACTTGACTCAGTCATATTATGTAGTTGATTAGAATCAGTTGTCTCTGACCTTGTCTGGATTAATCTGCTCATTTTGATGAATAATCCCCTTCTAAATCTATATGTAATAGGGTTTTGTTTTGATGCTATTTGTCACTGTGTCCGACCATATCCATTGATAACAGATTGCCTTCAGCATCTCTTGTGTAAGTGTCAATTCTGTATATCATGAGTGAATTGTCATATAGAGTGTCACCTCGGAAGGCAGTGATAAGTTCCATCAGTGAAAGTGGCTTAATGTTATATCCACTTGAGGCATCAACTATTGCATGGAAACATTCCTCGGCAGCGTCCCATTCAAGGGTAAAAATTCTGTCTTTGATATCAACATTTCTAAGGCCAGCTTTGCCTTCTTTTACAAGTATGATTTCTTCCTGTGCAAGGAAATCTGAAATCTTCTTCTGAATCTCTTCAGCACTGCATTTGAAACATTCAGGAATTCTGTCAGGCTTGAAACCAATCTCATATTCTGCAGCTGCAACGCTCGCCATTGCATTACCAGAACCTTCAGGAAGAATCTTAACGGATAATGCCTGAATCTCAGGAACAGAATGTGTATTGATTGCTTCTTTAAGGTCCTCACAGGTTGTAATGGAATTCATTCTGATGTCCATATACTCACCGTCACTCTCGATGCCTACACCAAGAGGCTGGGCAAATGTCATTACCTGATGGGGAGAAAATCCCTGTGTATAAGCAATATCTACTTCAGCACGTCTCATTACTTTTTGGAAGTATCTCATTACATCTAGATGTCCGATATAACGAATTGCTCCGTGTTTTGAAAATCTTACTCTTATATCTACCATTGGAAAATCCTTAATGTTTGATGTTATCTTCCGGCAAAGCATATACCTATGCCAAACTGTGCACCACCGCATCCTGAACATTTCTGTGAACAGTTGGGTGTAATCTCTTCTCTTTGAGCCTTATGCCACTCATTTAAGAGGAAGCTTTTGTTTACGCCGCAAGAGATAAAGTCCCAAGGGAATATTTCGTCATCTTCGCGGGGTCTTGATGTATAAAAAGCGGTATCGATGCCATGATCCTTGAATGAATCAAGCCATCTGTCATGGTTATAATATTCAGTCCATGACTCAAAGAAGCTTCCCTTTTTATATACGTCAAGTATTACGGGAGCAATTCGTCTGTCACCTCGTGCAAGTATTCCTTCGAGAACGCTCAAATCAGCATCGTGCCAGTTGTACTTGATGCTCTTTTGGTTGAGCTGTTCTGTGATGGCACCGCGGCAGTAATATGCTTTTTCTATAAACTGTTCCTTAGTATTCTGAGGAGCCCACTGAAAAGCTGTAAAAGGCTTGGGAACAAAGAATGATGTACTAACTGTAATCTGAATCTTACCATTTACTCTCTTTTCCTTGGGGACGACATCAAAGAATGTTGCGGCTATCTGGTTAGAAAGCTCTGCAATGCCTCTAATGTCCTCATTTGTCTCAAAAGGATGTCCAAGCATAAAATATAGCTTAACCTTGTTCCAACCGCCTAAAAAGGCCTCTGTGGAGCCGTCAATGATGTTTTCAACTGTCAAACCTTTGTTGATGACATTTCTGAGACGCTGAGTGCCCGCTTCGGGAGCAAATGTAAGGCTTGTTTTCTTAATATCCTGAACCTTACTCATAACATCGAGTGAGAAAGCATCAATTCGAAGTGAGGGTAAGGTGATATTAACATGCTTCTTGGAACATTCTTCAATGAGGAAGTCTAAAAGTTCAGGCAACTTACTGTAATCACTGGAAGAAAGTGAACTGAGAGATATTTCTTCGTGACCTGTATTCTTTAGCATTTCAACTGCATATTTTTTTAATACTTCGACATCTCTTTCACGTACAGGACGATATAATTCTCCTGCCTGACAGAAACGACAGCCTCTGATACAGCCACGCATAATCTCGAGTACAACACGGTCCTGTGTACACTTGATATAAGGTACTACGGGCTTAAGCGGATAATATGTGTCAGATACATCTTTTACGACTTCTTTGACAATGAATTCGGGAATACCTTCTTCGATTGCTTTGAATGATTCAATCGTGCCGTCTTCCTTATAAGTAGTCTTATAAAGCTGTGGTACATACATTCCGGGAACCTTGGCTGCGGCTTTGAGGAAATCCATCCTTGATTTGCCTTCGTCCTTATACTGTTCATATAGATCCAGTAATTCCCTGTAACGTGTCTCACCTTCACCGATGTAGAACATATCAAAAAAGTCTGCGATAGGTTCAGGATTATATGTGCAGGGACCACCGCCTATAACTATAGGACAGTCTTCGCCTCTATCCTTGGCTAAAAGAGGAATCTGAGCAAGATCAAGAACCTGAAGAATATTCGTATAACACATTTCATACTGAATTGTTATGCCTAAAAAATCAAAATTCTTGATTGGATCCTGTGATTCAAGTGCAAACAGAGGAATGTTTTGCTCTCGCATGATTTTATCCAAATCAGTCCAGGGAGCATATACACGTTCACACCAGCAATCCTCGAACGAATTGAACATATCATAGAGAATCTGAATGCCAAGATGAGACATTCCTATCTCGTATACATCAGGAAAACACATTGCAAAACGGACCCGAACATAGTCCGGATCCTTTGTAACTGCATTGACCTCATGCCCTATGTAACGCTCAGGTTTCTCTATCTTCATTAAGATATCATCGCTGAGCGCTAATTTTGTATTCCAAAAATTGTGCATAAAATACAGATTAAGCCTTTCTGGTTATTTCATTAAAGAAACAGCTTCTGGAACCTGTGTGGCATGCTGCTCCTACTTGTTCGACCTTGGCAAGAATTGTATCCATATCGCAGTCTGCAGCAAGACTCTTGACATACTGGAAATGTCCGCTTGTAAGTCCTTTTATCCACAGTTCGTTTCTGCTGCGGCTGTAATAAGTCATTTTGCCGGTTTTGATGGTGGTATCGTAAGCTTCTTTATTCATGTAAGCAAGCATAAGGACTTCACCATTCTTATAGTCCTGAACGATTACAGGAACCATTCCGTCATTGTTGAGCTTAAAATCTTCCCACTTGTAAGCTGCACCTACAGTCACTATAGGGATATCATTTTCAACACAAAAATTCTTAAGAGTATCAATCTGTTCAAGATTATCGTTGATGGTATTACCTGTAACACCACAGATTGAAGGATATGCAAAAATCTCAAGAAGTTTATTAAGTGCTATCTGATTGATTTGCACATATATAGGTAAGTTGGTAACAGCTATAGTCTCTCTTATCTGATGAGGATTCAAGAGAAGCAATGCTGAACACGAATTTGAAATGCTTTCTAATTCAGAATCAATCATATTAGCTTCATTATATGCTGCGATAACATATTCCTTACCATATACATCAGCTGTATTTTCGAGAACTGCAATAGTCTCATCTTTTTCAAGATCGATAAATACTTTTGATGCGTTAGCTTCTATGTATCTGTGGATTACAGGAAGCGACGGCTTAGAGGAACCGACTATAACATCAAGTTTATTGTCATTGGCGATGCTAATGAGCTCACGAATCATAACGATTGACTCATCCTGTGTCTCGTCGGTCTCAGCCATATCAAATATTATGATTTCGTCTGCGCTGCTCATAATCAGACTATCCATGAGTCTGAAGGGATCGGTCTCTACCACAGAATAATCGCTAAGGCTTTTTACAGCGTGATTATTATACAGATAAATGCAAGGTACAAATTTTTTGGTCTGCATTATAAAGCCCCCTTGGTAGAAAGTACGCCATCTACTCTTGTGTCATAGCCTGTTGCCATATCAAGAGCTTTACCAAATGCTTTGAACATAGCTTCAGCTACGTGATGTCCGTTTCCACCGTTTAATACCTTGATATGAAGATTCATTGCAGCGCTGTATGATACTGCATAGAAAAATTCATGTATAAGCTCTGTATCAAGATCGCCAATCATAGGTGCCTTGAATTCATAATCGAAATTAAGATAAGGTCTTCCGCAGAGATCGACAGCACATACTACAAGTACTTCATCCATTGGAAGCACAAAATAGCCATATCTTCTGATTCCGGCTTTGTCACCTACTGCTTCTTTTATAGCAGTTCCGAGTGCTATGCCGCAATCTTCAACTGTGTGATGTCCGTCTACTTCAAGATCGCCCTTGATTTTCACATCGAGATCCATAAATCCGTGCTTGGAAAATCCTTCAAGCATGTGGTTGAAGAATCCGATTCCTGTATCGATACTGTTTTTACCTGTACCGTCAATATTAAGCTTTATAGCAATATCTGTTTCTTTTGTCTTACGACTGATTTCGGATGTGCGCATCCTTAATTCTCCTCTTCAAAACGTACAGCAATACTGTTAGCGTGTGCGGTAAGTCCTTCACTCTTGGCAAAAAGCTCAATCTGCTTGTGTACCTTAGAAAGAGCTTCCTTAGAGTATGAAATGATACTGGTCTTCTTGATGAAATCATCAATATTTACAGGTGAGAAGAACTTAGCGGTTCCATTGGTAGGAAGAATGTGGTTGGGACCTGCGAAGTAATCTCCGAGAGGCTCAGATGAATATTCTCCGAGGAAAATTGCACCTGCATTTCTTACCTTGGTCATAGTCTCCCAGGGATTAGCTGTGAGAATTTCAAGGTGCTCTGATGCTATCTCGTTAACGGCATCTATTCCGTCCTGAATATTGTCAGCAAGAAGGATGTATCCGTAATTATCCAGTGATTTTCTCATGATAGGCTCTCTCTCAAGCTTGAGAAGATAACCATCAATCTCTTTATTAACTTCATCAGCAAGCTTTTCTGAAGTGGTTACAAGTATTGCACTTGCAAGCTCATCGTGCTCAGCCTGGCTAAGAAGATCTGCGGCAACATAGTGTGCATTTGCGGTTTCATCAGCAAGAACCATAACTTCGCTGGGGCCTGCGATGGAATCGATGCTGCAGTGTCCGTAAACAGCCTTTTTAGCGAGGGCTACATAGATGTTTCCGGGGCCTGCGATTTTGTCTACCTTGGGAACTGATTCTGTACCGAATGCCATAGCTGCAATAGCCTGAGCACCGCCTACCTTATAAATTCTGTCTACACCGGCAATATCAGCTGCAACAAGAGTGCCGGGATTAATCACACCGGTCTTGCCGGGAGGTGTAACCATGATTATATCTTTTACACCTGCAACCTTTGCGGGAATAACATTCATAAGAACACTGCTGGGATAAGCAGCCTTACCACCGGGAACATATACACCCGCTCTCTCGATTGCGGTGATCTTCATTCCAACGATAGTTCCGTCTTCCTTAGCGTCAAACCAGCTATTGCGAAGCTGCTTTGTGTGGAATACACGTATGTTTTCAGCGGCTTCCTTTAATACATTGATAAGCTCGGGATCAAGCTCTTTATAAGCTGCTTCGATTTCTTCCTTAGTAACAAGAATATTATCGGGAGTAAGCTCAAATCCATCGAACTTAGCTGTGTATTCAAAAAGAGCTTTGTCCTTATTGGTACGAATATTGCTTATAATGTCGTTTACAGTCTGCTCATACTGAGTATACTGACTGGGATTTCTCTTTAAAAGATTCTCTAAAATCTGATTTTTTGTTTCGGCTGTCAATTTAACCTTTTTCATGATTTGCTCCTTTGCAATTAGTAAAATGACAATACTAATTTATCATAAAATGACACTAATGTGTTAATTACTGTTTAGAAATAGCTTCCTTAAGCTTGGTTACTATGTCCTTAATTCTCTCATTTTCCATCTGCATACTTACAGGATTAACGATTACTCTTGCAGAAAGTGGACATACTTCTTCGAGGACCTGAAGTCCATTCTCGCGAAGTGTTGAACCTGTCTCTACTATATCTACAATTACATCTGTAAGATTAACGATGGGGCCAAGCTCTACAGAACCGTTTAATTTGATAATATCTACGGTCTGATGCTTCTGATTATAGAAATAATCCCTTGCAATTCTGGGATACTTACTGGCAACTCTGATTCTCTCATGATGCTGGAGAAGCTCAGCTGCGGATGCAGGTCCGCATACACACATTCTGCATTTTCCGAATCCGAGATCCAATACTTCATATACGTTGCGGTTTTCTTCCATGATTGTGTCGCTTCCGACTACACCGATGTCTGCAGCACCATATTCAACATAGGTAGGTACATCGGGACCTTTTGAAAGGAAGAATTTAAGCTTGAGCTCTTCATTTACAAAAATAAGCTTTCTTGTATTTTTATCTTTAATCTCCTCACAGGTGATACCTATTGATTCGAGTAATTCCATTGTTTTATTTGCAAGACGGCCTTTGCCGAGTGCAAATGTTAAATATCTGTCGTTTGCCATTGTTTTATACCTGTTTAAGTAAATTTATATGTAATATGATTTGTAATTTATCGTTGCCGCGTGATTAATGAAGGATAAGTATCATTAATTATGGTTTACGATTACGTTTTTGCCCTGCTTTCTAAGCTCATCAGCCTTGGCAACTGCCTTAGCAAAACCATCTGAATCGTTAGTATCATATTCGATTACTATTGGTTCATCCTTCGCAGGAAGATCAATCTTTTGGCTATTGAGAGCTTCGAGGATATCGTCTACCTGAAGTACGAAACCGATAGCTGCAGCTGATTTACCAAAATGAGCAAGAAGATTATCATATCTTCCTCCCTTAACAATAGGCTTACCTACACCGTATGTGTATACTCTGAAAATAACTCCTGTATAATAATTATATTTGCTGAGCATACTTAAATCGAAATTAATATAACTCTCATATCCGTATGCTTTGAGTACATTGTAAAGAGCCTCGAGTCTATTGATTGCATCTAATGATTTCTGATTGGTTACGTTATCTTTTGCTGATGAAAGTGTATCCAAATCAGGGAATGAATCTGCTATTCCGAGAAGCTTTTCCTTAATAACAGGCTCAATGTCGGTCTGATCAATAAGCGCCATTGCAGCAAAATGATTCTTTCCAGAGATAAGTCCTCTTAATTCAAGCTCTGTAGCTTCATCAAGTCCGGCCTGCTCACATAATCCCTTGAAATATCCAATATGTCCGATACTTACTCTGAAGTCCTTAAGTCCTGTAGCAAGTAAGCTTCTGATAGCAAGTGCAATCACTTCGCCATCGGCATATACTGAATCATCTCCGATAAGCTCAGCACCGAGCTCTGTTGACTCACATAATTTACCCTGAAGAGAACTTGTTCTGGCAAATGCACTTCCAAGATATGAGAAACGAATAGGCTCGTTCTTTTCGAGGAAATACTTAGCTGCACATCTTGCAATTGAAGGTGTAAAGTCGGGTCTTAATACAAGTGTATTATTTTCCTTATCGAAGAACTTATAGAGTTCCTTACTGGGGATAGTTCCTACTTCCTTAGAAAATACATCAAAGAATTCAAAGGTAGGGGTTTCTATAGTTTCATATCCGAAGCTGGCAATAACATTGCTCATTTTTGCTTCTACGTATGCTTTATTGCAATATTCCTGGCCGTAAATATCTCTTACGCCTTCAGGTGTGTGTAATAACGACTGGCTCATTTTCATAACTCCTTAACTTTACTATGGTAAAGTGCTAATGTGATAAATCACTAAACTGTTTGTTAGTATATACAATATGTTTAGTGAAGTCAAGCATTAATATTTTGTATCTGTTTATATATTTATTCAGTCGGGTCTGTCATTTAAGTCCTGCTGTAATTTATCAAGATACGGTACAAGCATTCCTGAATTCTTGGTAAAAAAGTAATCAGGATTAAGTTCATCATATCTAAAACTCTTACGTCCGCCTTCTTTTGCTCTGTTCCAGAAAAATTTCAGCATTTGTAAAGGAAGATAATACATCTCATCACGGTTGGTATAATATATCAGGAAAAATGCTATACCGCCCTGTTTTTCGAAGTTTTCCATGAACTCAACCTGGTGATCATGGATATTTTGAAGTGAGAATGTATCTGTAGCACATTCTTTGGCATCAAAGCATACCGGAAGTCCCTGTACTGCACCTATGTAGTCGACAGTACTCTTCTGATCAAAATATGCCAGGGTAATGTGTCTGGTTTCTTTGTCAATGTTTATCGGTGTTATTGGCGTAGGAATCTTTTGAATTAACGCCAGACCGTTTTCCAAATACTTTTCATTTGTTCTGTTAATCATATCCTCGAGAGCAGAACCTCGAAGACCACGTGATTTCCATGATGTCATGTATATTACCTGATGAGTTTTGTTGTGCTTATTTTGTGTTTTATGTGTCTATATATGTTGTAATGTGTTGTCTATAATGTATTTTTGTATTTAATTACAGCTTATCTATTACTTCCTTGAAATATTCAGGCATGGGAAGCTCGAATACTTTTGATGCCAATGGTGCTAAATTTGTGGGAAGTTTATCTTTGTCGGGAAAAATCAACTTATATGCATAAAGTAACTGATATTTAAGTTGTGACTCCGTTTTATTATTGTTTTTGGCGCTTCCGTATTTTTTATCACCGTATATAGGATTACCAAATGAAGACAATTGAGCTCTTATCTGATGAGATTTACCTGTCAGAAGGTTGACATCAAGCAAAGTAGCTTCTTTATAATTTTTCAGTATTTTGAATTCGGTAATGATTGTTGAGGAACTGTCATTTTTAGATTCAAGACTTACTGTGGATTTGTTACTCTTCTCATCTTTTGTAATTACAGCTTCAGTACGGCCTTCATGCTTAAATGATCCGTGGCAAAGGGTAAGATAATGCTTTCCTATATCTTTGGTTCGAATCAATTCAGTCATTGCCTGAATGCCGGCCAAGCTTTTTCCGCATATAACTATTCCACCTGTATTCCTGTCCAAACGATTACATACTGAAGGCTTAAAGGTTTTTAATTCCTCGGGTGTGATTGCTTTGCTTTCAAGCATATAATCAATAAGCCATTCATTAAGTGAATAGTCTTTTGCTTCTGCTTTTTGAGTCAGTACACCGGGCTTTTTATCAACAAGCAGGATATGCTCATCCTCATATATAATGTCTTTGGCTGATACATTAATATGCTTTGTTATGCGTTTTTGTTGTTTTGATGTTTGCTGTTTTGCGGAAAAATTATCAAAGGTTTCATCAGAAAAGAAACTCTCAACAGTGTCTTCTATGTTAAGCATTTCGTTTCCGGTAGCTTTTTTGCCGTTGAGAGTAATATTCTTTTTGCGGAGCATTTTGTATATAAGACTTTTGGGCGCTTGAGGTAAATATTTAGCAAGAAATTTATCGAATCGCTGTCCTGCTTCGTTTTTACCTATTACGAATTTTTGCATTGATAACCTCTGTGATTATAAAGAAATACTTAAAAGTAGATTTAAGATGTCATTATCTTTTGATGTGTTATTGTCTGCTGACATGTTGGATATTCTTTCAAGGTATTTTTTATCGTCAGTAAAAACCTTGATGGTAGTATCTTTAATATTTTCAGCCTTAAGATATACATTTATATGCTTTTGAAAATCAGCTTCTGAGAATTTTTTAGCAGAAGTATAGCAACAAAGCGAATTGTTGTTGATTACTAAATGGTCTATGGGATGCGTCTTTTCTTTTGATGTGAATACGCGATCATATGCCTGAATCAGACCGGTTGAAGCAGCTTCTATTTTGTCAGACAGTTCATCATTACATGTCTTATATCTGATGAACATAATAAGTTCGACAAGGCATTTACTGGCAGGAAGACATCCTAAAACAGCCACAATGGTAAAAATGTTGGCTTTGTTGCCTTTGTTTATAATTAGTCCTGCTACAAAAAGGCCTATAGCAATAACAAATAATATAATGGTTTTTGCCAGTTCATAATTCCTCTGGTTTCTGAGATAATGTTTTTCACCTTTATATTTGTCACCTGACATTAATCTTGCTAATTTCATCTTCTGTTAATTCTCTCCAACTGCCGCTTTCCATATTGTCATCCAACTCAAGCGGTCCAAAACTACTGCGGTGCAATGCAGTCACCTCATTGTTTACAGCTTCAAGCATTCTTTTGACCTGATGGTATCGGCCTTCATGAATAGTTAATTCAAGGCGTCCATCGCTTAATAAAGAAGCTTTTGCCGGAAGTGTAGGTTTATCATCTCCGATATCAACTCCTTGTGTTAAAGAATCGATATCTGCCTGGGTAACAGGCTTGGCAGTAGTTACTATATAAGTTTTATCAACGTGATATTTGGGACTTAATAACTTGTGAGCCAGATCTCCGTCATTAGTTATCAACAGTAGACCTGTGGTATCTTTATCAAGTCTTCCTACAGGAAACATATCTTTGACAGGGAGTGGCTTAATAAGGTCCATTACCGTATTGGCACGCTTGTCTTCTGTGGCGGTTATGATTCCGGCAGGTTTATTAAGGACAATATATACATACTTTCTGTATTGAATTTGTTCACCCTTAAATGTGATGCAATCAGTAGTTTCGTTAATAGCTACATCTGATTTTTTAACCTGCTGTCCGTTGATCTGTACAAGTCCTTTTTTAACATAATCTTTAACCTGAGACCTGGTGCCTACATTACAGTCACATAAAAATTTATCTAATCTCATTCTTTAGAATTACCCATAATAATACCGGTTCCCCTTTTCGGAAAACCGGTAAGAATAATTATTCCTGTGTTTCCTGAACGATTTCCTCGGTAACCATCTCAACCTCTTCAGGATGAAGCTGTCTGTGGTCTCCCTTAATCTTATCAGCATAGCTGTTAAGAGTATTGATGAGACTTCCGTACTGATCATTAGCAGCCTTGGTTGAAGCAGCAATTACATTCTCAAGATAAATCATTACTTCTTCCATATACTGTGAAGCTGCGGCTCTGAGTTCATTAGCTTCCATTGCAGCACTGTCAACAAGCATCTGTGCCTGCTCCTGAGCCATTCTTACTACCTCGTCAGCCTGAGCGTATGCACGTCTCATAACTTCGTTCTCACTAACCATCTCATCTGTCTGAGCTTCGGTCTGTGCGATGAGCTGTTCTGCGCGGCTCTTGGCATCGTTGAGAATCTCTTCCTGCTTACGGATAATCTTACGATACTTTTCTATTTCATCGGGAGCTTTTCTCTTAAGATCTCTGAGATACTCCTCCATAACTTCACGATTAACCTGGATTTTCTCGGAAGACATGAATACACCTTTACAGTTGCTGATGTAATCTTCCATCTCATCTATAATCTGGAAAATCTGGCTGTCTAATTTTCTCTCCATAACATCCTCACTTTTTAGAATTAATTTTCTCTCTTATCATTTCTGCTACAAATTCAGGAACTGTCTTACTGATGTCGCCACCAAAATAAGCAATCTCTTTTACACCGGAAGAACTCAAATATGAGTACTCAAGTGATGTAGTCAGGAATATAGTATCAAGACTATTGTTAGAAATCATTCTGTTGGTCTGAGCAAGCTGAAGTTCATACTCAAAATCGGTAACAGCTCGAAGACCTCTTACTGCAACATGAAGATTATTATCACGTGCATAATCACATAATAAGCCACTGAACGAATCCACCTTAACATTAGGCAGGTCCGCAGTCGCCATCTTTAATATTTTAACACGCTCATCAACAGAAAACAACGGACTCTTTGCATTATTATTGAGTACAGCAACAATTAATTCATCAAACATTTTTGATGCTCTCTTAATGATATCAAGATGTCCTAATGTCATCGGATCAAAGCTTCCGGGATATACTGCTCTCTTCATAGATTACTCTTTTCTTAAGAATACATGCTTATTGGTTTTGTATTTCTTTTCTCTGGTGATTGTGTAGCCGAGCTCCTCTGCATATGAAAAATCAGTACTGAGATCAGCTTCAATAATAATGAGAGTATCCTCGTCACAATACTTTACATTCTGCAGATGCATAAGTACATTTTTTTCATAATCCTGCTTATAAGGAGGATCCATGAAAATAATATCGACGTGTTTCTCATAAATATTGTATAATGCAGCACTTATGTCCTGCTTAAATACTATAGCACGGTCAGTAAATTTGGTAAATGCAAGGTTTTCATTAATGCACATATTTGCAGCGGGGCTGTTATCAATAAAATATGCTTTTCTGGCACCGCGGCTTAATGCCTCTATGCCGATTCCGCCACTGCCTGCAAACATATCTACAAATACACATTCAGGAATATCCATCTGTAATATGTTAAATAAGGTTTCCTTTATTCTGTCCTGGGTAGGTCTTGTATCCAAACCTTCGGGAGCCTTAAGAGGAAGGCTTCGTGCAGTTCCTGCAATAACTCTCATTTCTTATCTCCGTTCAATGTATATCTAAATTATCTGATTTTTGTTCCCTTTGAATCACGCTTGAGTAGCTTGATTGTGTTAAGGACTATTTCATGACCATTATGAGTGATTGCCTTGGTGTCATTACCTCTGGTAAGGTATACTTCTTCTACTTCATCCTTACCCTCGAGCTTCATACCTCTGACACCCTGAGAAGCCTTCTTGAGTACTGATATTTCTTCAAGCTGGAAGCGGAGGAAATATCCGTTACGTGACTTAAGAACAATGTTCTTTTCTTCGTTAACGACTTCTACACCTGCAACCAAATCACCATCAGCAAGCTTGGTAGATGCCATAGTCTTTCTGGTAGTCTCAAATTCTTCGCCGGGAACAATCTTTACAAGTCCCTTCTTTGTGACAAACGCAAGGCGAAGTGTGAGCATTTCTTCCATATTTGCAGCAAGCAATACAGGTCCGTGGCTCTCTTCATAGTTTGTTACATTATGAATAGGGGTACCCTTATCACGAAGCTTAGACATCGGAAGGTCCAATGCTTTAATAACATGCATAGTACCATCTTCGGTGAAAATGGCAATTCGACCGTTATTCTTTACCTTGAAGCAATATCTGAACTCTGTCTCGCAGGCCTCAGTATTTCTTTCATAGGTGTTCTTATCGATAAGCTTAGCGTAATTAAAGCGATCCATGAGATAATAAACATCCATTACCTCAAATTCTTTTTCCTTAAATACAGCTTCCTCTGCATTCTCTATCTGAGTTCTTCTGGGTCTTGAAAACTCTTTCTTAATCTCATCAAGTTCCTGCATGATAACTGTTGCCATAGAATCCTTACGATCAAGAATATCTTCGTATCTGTAGATGTTTGACATAGTTTCATCATGCTCTTTGATAAGTGCGTCAAGTTCGAGACCAATCAATTTGTATAATCTCATCTCAAGAATTGCGTTGGCCTGTCTCTCTGTAAAGCAGAGCTGCTGAGCCATAATTACAGATTCTCTTGATTTGAACTGTATACCGTCAGTTTTACCGTAAATAAGGCAATCCTTAGCCATCTGTCGATCCTTGGATCCACGGAGGATCTCAATAATAAGATCGATTACGTTAACTGCCTTGATGAGACCTTCCTGTACTTCCTTGCGTTCAAGTTCTTTCGCAAGCATGTTGGTATACTTACGTGTATTAACTTCATACTGGAAGTCAACGCATGCTTTAATAATGGCTTTGAGTCCCATTGTCTCTGGACGTCCGTCACTGATTGCAAGCATGTTAACACCGAAGGTATCTTCAAGGTGGGTCTTTTTATATAAAAGGTTAATGAAGTTCTCAGCATCGGCATCCTTACGAAGTTCGATAACGATTCTGATACCTTCTTTTGAAGACTGGTTTGAAATATCGACAATGTCCTGAGTCTTTTTTGACTCTGCGAGCGCAGCCACATCCTGCAAAAACTTGGCAATGTTTGCACCAATCATCGGATAAGGAATCTCAGTGATTACGACATTCTGGTGACCACCCTTGATTTTTTCTACTTCTACCTTACCTCTTATCTTAATCTTACCGCTTCCGGTTTCATAGATATCGAGAAGCTCGTCTTTGTTGATGACAATACCACCTGTAGGGAAATCGGGTCCCTTTATATATGACATAAGTTCTTCTGTTGAGATACCTTCATTCATCATATATGCTTTGGTGGCATCGATTACTTCTCCCAGATTATGAGGAGGAATGCTCGTAGCCATACCTACGGCTATACCCTCTGAACCGTTCACAAGAATGTTAGGGAACTTTGCGGGTAAAACTGAGGGCTCCTTTGAAGTCTCATCATAATTGGGGATAAAATCAACAACATCCTTATCAAGGTCAGCAAGGAATGCATCCTGTGTAACTTTTTCAAGTCTTGCTTCTGTATAACGGCTAGCAGCGGCTCCGTCACCTTCGATATTACCGAAGTTACCGTGGCCGTTAACAAGGGTCATTCCTTTCTTAAATTCCTGCGCCATTACTACGAGAGCATCATATATAGACGAATCACCATGGGGGTGATAATTACCCATGGTATCTCCGACAATCTTCGCACTCTTTCTGTGAGGACGATCATGTCTTATTCCGAGTTCGCCCATATCATAAAGAATTCTACGCTGTACAGGCTTCAGACCGTCACGTACATCGGGCAAAGCACGAGCGATAATAACACTCATTGCATAATCCACAAAGGATTTTTGCATTTCATCGGAGTATTCTGTTTTGATAATACGTTCTTCCATTTAGAACTCCTATACATCCAAGTTAGCGTCCTGAGCATGCTGATAAAGGAAAGCACGTCTGGGCGGTACATCAGTTCCCATCAAAAGCTCTGTCATTTCGGAAGCATTTCTTGCATCCTCGATTTCGACCTGTTTCATTAGTCTCCTTTCGGGGTCAAGAGTTGTCTCCCATAACTGCTCGGCATCCATTTCTCCGAGACCTTTGTAACGCTGAAGAGTGAATGAGCCTTTGTGGTTCTTTCTGTATTTTTCAAGCGATTTATCGTCATAGAGATACTCTTCTTTTCCCTTAGAAGGAATAACCTTATAAAGAGGAGGCATGGCGATATATACATGTCCTTCAAAAATAAGCTGAGGCATAAATCTGTAGAACAATGTCAAAAGCAGTGTTGAAATGTGAGCGCCATCGACATCGGCATCGGCCATGATAACAATTTTGTCATATCTTAACTTTGAAATATCAAAATCATTACCGTAACCTTCTGAGAAACCGCATCCGAATGAATTAATCATTGTTTTGATTTCCGCATTTGCCAAAATCTTATCCATTGAGGCTTTTTCAACATTAAGGATCTTACCTCTGATAGGTAAAATAGCCTGATAATTACGATCTCTTGCCATCTTGGCAGAACCACCCGCAGAGTCTCCCTCTACGATGAAGATTTCGCACTTAGATGCATCCTTTGAGATACAGTTGGCAAGCTTGCCGTTTGAGTCAAATGAATATTTCTGCTTGGTAAGAAGGTTAGTCTTGGCTTTCTCTTCTGATTTTCTGATTCGTGCTGCTTTTTCAGCGCATCCGATGATGCTTTTAAGCATTTCAAGGTTGCGATCGAAATAACGAGTTACTTCATCATTTGTAACCTTTGATACAGCCTTGGCTGCATCCTGGTTATCGAGCTTTGTTTTAGTCTGACCTTCAAATCTGGGATCGGGATGCTTAATGCTTATAACAGCAGTCATACCGTTTCTAACATCGGAACCGGTGAAGTTAGCGTCCTTTTCTTTAAGGATACCTAGCTCATGTGCATATGAATTGATAATACTTGTAAATTGAGACTTAAAACCGGTAAGGTGTGTACCACCTTCTGAATTGTAGATGTTATTACAATATCCCAATACATTTTCATGGAATTCATTTACATACTGAAATGCACATTCGATGAAAATATTCTCGTATTCACCTGAGAAATAGACTATTTCAGATACTGCTTCACTGTTGGCATTCATTGCTTTTATGAAGCCTGCGATTCCGTCGGGTTCATGGAAAATAATCTCTTCGGGTTCTGCGCCACGAAGATCTTTATAGTTGATAGTCAGCTTAGGATTAAGATATGCGGTGTCGTGAAGTCTGTTTTTAACATCTGCTTCCGCAAATCTTGTTCTGTCAAATATTGTATTATCAGGGAGGAAATTAATCGTTGTTCCGGTTTCTTTGGATTTACCGATGGAAGGTAATAGACCATCAACCAGATCCATTGTAGGTATACCTCTTGAATAGGTATCCTGATAAATATGTCCTCCTGATTTAACGGTTACGGTAAGGTGCTCAGAAAGTGCATTAACAACAGAAGAACCTACGCCATGAAGTCCTCCGCTGGTTTTGTATGCATTGTTATCGAACTTACCACCTGCGTGAAGCGTGGTAAAAACAAGTCTTTCAGCACTTATTCCTTTTTCGTGCATACCGACAGGAATTCCACGTCCGTTATCGGATACTGTACATGAACCATCTTTTTCAAGTGTTACATTTATGACATCACAATAGCCCGCAAGGTGCTCATCAACTGAGTTATCTACAATCTCATAGATAAGGTGGTTGAGTCCTTTTGTGGTTACTGAACCAATATACATTCCGGGTCTGACACGAACCGCTTCAAGTCCTTCAAGGACGGTTATACTCGAGGCATCATATTTATCCTGTGCCATGTTTCCTCCAAAAAATCTTAATTTAGAACATTCGTTCACAATGTAATATATCATATATTTTGTATAGATACAAGGAAATACCGCAAAATATGGCACAAAAAAGCAGGATTACTATGATTAGTAACCCTGCTTGAGTATATTTTGATTGTTAATGTATATTTTTGATGATTATTATTTACTATCGCTTAGTATCGTTTATTTTGATACACAATATTTATTGTGATTAGTCATTTAGTTCGGGAACCTTCTTGCTGCAAGCTAATGCGAGTGCGCCGGGTCCGATATGACATGATACTGACAGAGAAAGTGGATTAACCACAATATCAAAACCGGGGAATTCTTTGAGAACTTCTTCTTTGAACTGAAGTGCGGGTTCGATGTCTTTTGTGTAAGCTATCTGAATATACACATTATCAATAGCTTTATCCAAGCCACCAAATCTGTTCTCGATATCATTCTTGATAGCATTTTTCATTGTCTCTTTACCGACATTGGCGGTTCTTGCCTTTGAGTATGCATCAAGCTTCTCACCCTGAATCTGAAGTACAGGTTTAAGCTTAAGTAATGTACCTATTGCAGCTGCTGCAGGTGTGATTCTACCACCCTTTTTAAGATAATAAAGTGTATCAAGCATGATATAGATGCTGGCTTCAAGCTTGTCTCTCATAAGAATTTCAGCAATTTCAGAAGCGCTCTTTCCCATATCGGCAAGCTCTTTTGCATCAAGAACTGAACGGCGCTGAGTTACACTGATTCTCTGATTGTCAATTACGAATACCTTGCCACAGTACTGATCTTCTTGAGAAAGCATGTAAGCGCTCTGGCATGAACCTGACAATCCGCTGCTCATAGGGATATGTATTATTTCATCGTATTCTTTGAGCACATTATCCCAAAGCTCTGAAACCTGTGTAAGTGCAGGCTGACTGGTGCTGATATTGTCTCCGCCCTGAAGCTTTTCATAAAATTGCTCCTGAGTCAAATCAATATCCTCAAAATATTCATTTTCTCCGATCATAAAGGGCATAGGAAGTACAAATACACCGTACTCCTTAGCCTGTGCCTGTGTGATTCCACTGTTACTATCAGTGATAATAGCTACTTTTGACATTTATACCCCCATTAAACAATTGAAAAATTATCGTATGTTTATAGTTGTTTATTTATATTGATTGAAGCATTTCTGACTTCTCATAATATCTGATTACAGATTCTTTTAATTTTTGATTTTTTACATCATTAAGCTTAGGATCTTCTTTTAGCAGCTTATCGACATATTCGTTGGTCTCTTCAAGTAATGCAGAATCTGCATAGATGTCTCCGACCTTAAATGAAAATTCACCGCTCTGTCTAACGCCGAAGAATTCACCGGGACCTCTTAATCTCAAATCTTCGGAAGCAATCTTAAATCCATCATTTGTTCCGGCTAATATATTGAGGCGTTCCATTGTCTTTTTATCATCGTTTGAACTGATGAATATACAATAGCTTTGATGTTTGCCTCTTCCTACTCGGCCTCTTAACTGATGAAGCTGAGCCAGGCCAAAACGTTCTGAATTTTCAACCATCATTACAGTTGAATTGGGAACATTTATACCAACCTCAATTACTGTTGTTGATACCAGTACATCTATATTTCCGTCAGCAAAATTTTGCATGATAGAATTTTTATCTGCAGCTTTCATCTTGCCATGCAGATAGGTTATGCGTAGCTTAGGAAGAGCATCTTTAAGCTTATCACAATAATCTATAACATTCTCAAGATCATCATCTTCCCCTGCTTCTACCTGTGAGCATATAACATAAGCCTGTCTTCCCTGTGCAACCTGATCTGATATGAACTTATATGCTGAAGGTCTGTAATCGGTTTTTACCACACAGTTTTTAATAGGTAATCTGTCGGCAGGTAGCTCATGAATCGCAGATAAATGTAAATCACCGTATAGGATAATCGCTAATGTTCGAGGTATTGGTGTAGCGCTCATGACAAGTATATGAGGCTGATTTCCTTTATTAGCCAATGCTTCTCTTTGCCTTACACCAAAACGGTGCTGTTCGTCTGTCACAACGAGAGCAAGGTTTTTATATTCGACCTTGTCCTGAATCAATGCATGTGTTCCTATAATAAGGTTAACTTCGCCTTCTTTTATAAGACTGTATGCGGCTTTCTTTTCAGAAGTCTTCATTGAACCGACCAGCAACACAGGCTTTAATGGTAAATTATATTTCTTAACCAGATCGGATACGGTTTCCATATGCTGAGTGGCAAGAACTTCTGTAGGAGCCATCAAAGCCCCCTGATAACCGTTGCAAGCAGTCATCAGCAAAGCAAGTATGGCAACTATAGTTTTTCCGCTACCAACGTCACCCTGAACAAGCCTGTTCATGCAACCGTTTCCGGACATATCTTCACATATCTGTTGCCAGGTTTTTTTCTGACCTGAAGTAAGCTTAAAAGGAAGCTTTTCTATAAATCTGCGAGTGTCTGCAGTTTCTATCATTGGATATGCATTCTTAAGAGTGACTGATAAATCACGATTTTTCCTAAGAAGCATTATAAAGTAAAAGAAATCTTCAAAAGCAAGACGTCTTCTCGCAATTTTAATCGATTCTTCATTTGCAGGATTATGAATCATAGATATTGCTTTGCTATGAGTTACAATATCCAAATCAGTCATTGTATCAACAGGAAATATTTCATCATCCCACTGAATATCGTGTATTGCTGCATTTACAGCCTTTGTAACAGTCTTGCCTGATAAACCTGATGTTAGCGAATATACGGGGATAGGATGTCCAACCAATTCATCATAATCATTACGGCTATATATCTTTGCTGACTGCATAATGATACGTGTGCCTTTTTGAATAACCTTACCTCGGAATAAATATATTCCACCAACCTTAAGCATTTTTTTGATATACGGTTGATTGAAAAATATTACTTCAAGGTTGCTCAGACCATCACGTAAAATTACTGTTATTATTTTAAAACGTCCTGCACTTACAGGACCGTTAACTGCACTTACACAACCGGATACGGTCTGCAATTTGCCTATTTGTACATCCTTAACACTGACAGGCAGCTCATAATTTACATATTCTCTGGGATAATAGTTTATTAAATCCTCATATGTGAATATATGAAGCTTGTTTAGTAGCTTTGCATTTTTTTCGCCAATACCTTTTAAGTTGGTAACCGGAGTGTTAAGATTCATTTTTATTCCTTTTCGTAAAAAATACAAGGAAGAAACTCTTCGTTTCCTCCTTGTATTAAATCATTTGCAATGTAGTATTTCAAACCAACATAACATAGTATGTTAAACCATGTTGCGCTGAATTATTCTACAGAAATCATGTAGTAATAAATAGGCTGTCCACCACGCTGAAGTTCAACATCAACTGATGAATACTTAGCTGTGATTAATTCGCAGATTTCATTAGCCTCTTCTTCTGTTACATCAGATCCATAATAGATACTTACAAGCTCAGATGAATCATCAACCATTGAATCAACAAGCTCTTCGATTACCTTAACCTTATCAGTTCCTACTGAAGCAAGTCCGGCATCAGCAATTCCCATATAATCGTTAGTATGAATCTCTTTACCATCGATAGAGGTATCTCTTACTGCATAAGTTACCTGACCGGTCTTAACATTACCGATCTCGGTGTTCATAGTCTCTTCATTCTCTTCAGGTGTGATGTCGGGAATAAAGTTAACTACAGCAGTAATACCCTGAGGAATAGTCTTGGTAGGGATTACGATAAGCTTCTTGTCAGTCACAAGCTCTGCAGCCTGATTAGCGGCAAGAATAATATTTTTATTGTTGGGGAGAACAAAAATTGTCTCAGCATTTACCTTTGATGCAGCATCAAGGAAATCTGCAGTGCTGGGATTCATTGTCTGTCCACCCTCGATGATATAATCAACATTAAGACTTTTAAAAATTTCTACAAGTCCATCACCGGCAGCTACGGTAATAAATCCGTAAGGCTTAGCAGGCTCTGCAGGCTTAACAGGCTCTTCAACCTTAACAGCTTCTGTCTCAGCTTCAGCTGCATTCTTCTTAGCCTTCTTAGGGTTTGATTCAAGATTTCTATTATAAATAGTAATATCTTTAATCTGACCAAACTTGATAGCCTTCTGAATTACAAGACCGGGATCGTTGGTATGGATATGAACACCAAGTAAGTTATTGTTATTAACAATAGAAACAAGATGTCCGATAGACTCAAGATAATTTGTTATATCTGCTTCGTTTTTAGGAATAAAGTTCTTATCAGGAACAATAATAAGCTTTACACAGTAAACAAGCTTATGAGTCTTCTTTTCTTCGGGCTCTTCTTCCTTCTTCTCTTCAGAAGTAACATCAAGACTGAAATTGGTAACTTTACCAAGATATGCATCCATTGCGCCCTGAAGGAATTCGATAAGTCCCTGTCCGCCTGAATCTACAACGCCTGCTTCTTTAAGAACGGGAAGCATTTCAGGTGTCTGATCAAGTACTTCACGTCCATACTCAAGAATTGCAGCAAAATATGCTTCAAGATCGGTGCAACCATCTTCTACAAGATCACTTGCTTTTTCAGCCATTCCACGTGCAACGGTAAGAATAGTACCTTCCTTAGGCTTCATAACAGCCTTATATGCAGTTTCTACAGCCTTGGTAAATGCATTTGCAACTACAGGGATGGTGATATCACCTTCCTCTTTAACAACCTTAGTGAAACCACGAAGAAGCTGAGAAAGAATAACACCGGAGTTACCTCTTGCGCCTCTGAGTGAGCCACCTGAAATAGCCTTGCAAAGAGAAGCCATATCAGGATCTTCTCCAAGTGCAGCTACTTCCTTGGCTGCAGACATTATTGTCATGCACATATTTGTTCCTGTATCACCATCGGGTACAGGGAATACGTTAAGTTCATTTATCCATTCTTTGTTCTTCTCGAGATTAATAGCACCTGCGAGAAAACACTTTGATAATAATTTTGAATCAATCTGCTGAACGCCCACGAACAAAGTTCCTCCTTAGTCAATCACTCTAACGCCTTCAACATAGACGTTAATCTTGTCGATTTCTAATCCTGTAAACTCTTCTACCTTATACTTAACACTGTCAATGAGGTTATCGCATACAGTAATGATGCTTACGTCATATGCTACTATAATATGGAAATCAAGAATAAGCTTGTGATTTTTAAGACTAACATTTATTCCTCTGCGAAGATTTTCTTTCTTGAGAAGACGAACAATGCCGTCACGCATATTAATACCGGCCATACCTACAATACCAAAGCATTCTACAGCAACGCTTCCGGCATACTGTGCTATTACGTCGTTATCAACAGTAATACTGCCTAAATGAGTATTCAATGATGAATTCTTCATATCTGATACCTCTCTTTCTATTTGGCACATACACTACTCAATATACCATTATTTATAAATAAAATAAACTGAAATTTTCTTAAAATAATACTTGCATATATTTAACAATTCTGATAATATGTCAATGTTGCGTAAAAAATGCGCTAAAATCTCGTTCAAGGAGGTGTTTTACGATGGCAAAGTGTGATGTATGTGGCAAGGGCATTCATTTTGGTAATAATGTCAGCCATTCTCATAGAAGAAGCAATGCAATTTGGAATTCCAATGTTCAGAGTGTTAAGTGCAAGGTAAACGGCGGAACAAAGCGTCTTCATGTTTGCACCAGATGTCTTAGAAGCGGTGCTGTTGAGCGTGCTTAATTGCTTCAATTTTATATGATAATCTACCGGACAGAGATGTCCGGTTTTTTATTTGTTATACACGACAAGCAACGATCTATAAACAAATATTATGTGCTTGCACTAATAATATTTGTTTATGGATTGCTGCGACCGTATAATCACTGATGTATCGCTTGCGATATATCAGTGATTATTGTCGTGTATACTTAGTATCTGTATTTTATTAGTATTTTATCAATATAAAAGCAGCAACACATTCCTGTATCACTGCTTCTCTCTCATTTTCTGATATTCCTTATTTAATGCCTGACATAATTCATGGTCTCCGAATAAATTATCCGGATGATATATCTTGATCAGGTCTTTGTATCTCTTCCTTAATCCCAAAGTATTGTTACCGATTGTTCTGAACAACATCTCTGCAGTTTTAATCAGTTCTTCTTTGGAAGTAGTTTCTTTTATTGCTGCCTGTTTGCTTTCTATATAAGCTTTCTTCTCAGCCTCAAATTTACGTCTGTCGGATTCCAAGGTCCTAAAACCTTCCGTGAGAATATCCATTTTTTTATCAAAAAACATATTCTCTTCTCTGAGACGTTTTCTTTCATTTAATGTACGTCTGTTCAGCTCATCCAGTTCGTCTCTTAATCTCACTCGATCTTTCATGAAATCGTCCTGCATTTTTGCAATACGTTTCTTTTCATCTTCGAGATTTCTCTTTTCCTGAGCCAGACGCAGAATTTCCTGAAAAAGAAATGCTTTCATTTGCTTTAATTCTTCTTCAGTATCGGCATTGATAATATCTTCCAATTCAATCATTAATAATACCTATTGATATGAACCGTTAAATCTATTCGGGGAAAGCAATATCTTTTGCTTCTTCATCGGTTACATCTTCTGAACCTGCCTTAGGCTTTGTGATTTTATGGATTACATCAGGTAACATGTCAATTACCTTAGTAAGTACATCCTGATCCTTCACGCTTATGATACGCGCTGATCCATCACGAATAACAAGGATTGCGGTGGGTGACATTTTTCCACCCATTCCGCCGGCACCATTAGATGTTGTTTTATTGTCGTTGGCAGTCGAACCTGCGGCAACACCGAATGAAACGTCCACAAGAGGAATAATTGTTGTATCCCCTACTACAGTAGGCTGCCCAACAACGGTTTTTGTTGAAAGTATTTTTTCCATTCCACCCATTAATGATGAAATAACTTCAGTATAATTGTTATCTTTGTTTGCCATATTAGTACCCACATTACTTTAAATATAGTGTTTATAAGAAACTACATATACATATATAATTTACCTAAATTTTTTGTTTATGTAAAGTCATTCAAGTATATAAGATAAATTGTATATTTGATTTTATGCTGTATACTCTTCCTCAAGTTCCTTGAGAATTCTTTCGTGTTTCTTCTCCGCCTTTGATTTGGAAATATCTTTTTTATCTCCATGAGCTTCAAAGCGTGCTCTGGTAAGCTTTAGCTTTTTGCTGAAAACTATCGGTAAAGCCTGTATTACTATAGAAAACAGATTAAACCATCCACTGACGCTTAATGATCCTTCAATTATTTTGTTTTCAAAATCAGGAATAATCTTAAAGGTCTTGGGCCATCTGAAAAATACAGCACTGCATACTCCGTAAATCTGTCCTGTTGTATCGGGTGAACCGGTACCAAATACCATATCTACATGCCCTTTATTGGGAGCAATTATTTTTAGTATTTTAAGTCCACGCTTTTTAATTTTACGTACCAGTGCCTGTGTATCATCATGTTCCCATAAAGCAAGGTAATATTTGATATCTTTTATTATGTATTGAACTTTTGTGACAACCTTATATCTAAAATTCTCCCATCCCTTTTTTATATAATAAATAGGATTGTAGATTTTTCTTTTGTTATCATCGGTTTTATTATTAACTGTCTTATTATTAGCCGTTTTATTTTTTACGCTTTTGTTATTAACACTGTTATCGATGTTTTTGTTATGATTTTCGGAGTTGTTTATAGTCTCGTCAGTTTCTTTCGTGCTGTTACTGCTTTTTGTATTTTTTGCAAATTTAAGTTTTCTGTTTTTGCCTACCGGTTCATCAGTTGATTCGTCCGAATCAGAGGTATCAAAAACAGTAAACCATAATGCTTTGACATATAAAATACCGGGCTCGGGATAATCAAATCCCGCTCTTACGAGCCCAAACAGATACTTTATTTTAACTTTTGCCGTATATTTATTATCATGTGCGTCAGCATTAGCTCTATATGTAATAGGACACAGCAAAATAAGAAGTAATAATAGAATTATTACTCCTAATATGCATGCCAGAACTATTCCGATGATTGATAATACTTTTAGAAAAATTGGCCACATGAAATGAATTCCTTAAGATTAAGGTCGCCACGCTTTTTGTTGCAATCTTCTGCAATTCTTCTTACCAGTTCTCCTGCTTCACCCTTGCTTCCGGCTACTCCGCCAAGAATAAAGGTTCTTTGCTTATAGAGAGGTGAAATAAGAAATTTTGACTCGATAATTTCAAGCAGTTCGTCATCCTTTTCAGAAGGCGTAATGATAAAGTAGTTGCCTTTACCATGCCTTAACTGATGCTTGATAAGCATTAGCCTGTTTCTATCAAGACTATCTCCGATATACAATTGCGGGAATGATTTAATCTTTGCTTTCATGCAATAAGTATACCATATTGAGGTAATAATAAAAATAATTAATAGGAGCATGAATCCTAATGATTAGTTATAATTCTTTTCTATTGCTTTTTGAATCGTAGCAAAAAGAATATTCTTATCAAAGGGTTTCTCTACAAATCCATCCATTCCTGACTTAAGTGCGCGTTCTTTATCATCATTAAATACACTTGCGCTGACAGCAATGATCGGAATTTTTGATTTTGAAGTATCTTCAAGTGATCTGATTATTTCGGTAGCCTTATATCCGTTTAGGAGAGGCATCTGTAAATCCATAAGAATGCAGTCGTATGTATTAGCAGGTGCTTTTTCAAGCATTGCAACACAAATAATACCATCCTCTGCAAATTCAACATTAATACCTTTGTCGGTGAGAACTTTTGCTGCGACTTTTCTGTTGATTTCATTATCATCAGCAAGAAGAACTGTTTTGCCCTTGAGACTCTCATAATCAACAATATAGTTTTCTTCTGAATTAATCGCTGAATAATCAGCAATCTTATGCTCTAAAGAAATCATGATTCTTGTACCGAATTCAAGATGACTTTCGATATCTATTGTACCGTTCATAAGCTCTATAAGCTTTTTAACAATATACATTCTTATGACGGTAATTTCCCAGGCGATATCATAGATGATTTCCTTATTATGGAGGAATCTGTTGACGCCGTTTATGTAGTTTTCTGATATACCTCTTCCGTTATCATCTATGGTATAGAGAACTTTGACATATCCTTTTCTGGATGTGGGAAGTTCTTCAGTTCTTATTCTGATAATTCCTGAGTGTCTTGAATAATTTATTGAATTATAGAGAAGTGTTTCAAATAAAATATTCAAAAGTTCTTCATCAGAATATACGAATTCATGAGCAGACAGATATTTGGTAACAAGGGTAAGATCCTTGTTAACCGCATCATTTTTAGCTGCATCTATTATTTTATTGATAATAGCTGTTGGACTGCATATTGCTTCCTTGACATTGACATCTTCGTTTTCAAGTCTCGACAAAAGCATAAAGTTATCCAAAAACTTTACCATTGTTTTGCCTGACTGATTAATCTTAGTTGCGTACTCTTTTGATTTTTCGGGATCAGAAGAATCATTGATAATCATATCAGAGTAACCCATAATGGAATTAAGACAGGTTCTTATATCATGAGACATTGCTAAATAATAATGTCTATCAATACCCTTCTCAGAAGATCCGTTTAGTTTAGATTGAGATTTTTTCTTTATATTTGTTTTCTTGTATGCACCGGTTACTACTCTCTTGTCCAAAGGTTTTTCAGTATCCTCGGGAACCATCCATAATTTGCCTTCTTTGATAGCACCTTTAATAGTACCGTCCATACACATCATCTGAACTCTGCGAACTGTAAGTCCCCATAAATCAGCTACTTCTTTGACAGGTTTGTATTCCATCATATATCTCCGTATAACAAATGATTTAGAGCGAAAAAGATCATGAAAAATCATATTTAATTCGCGAATTTTTCGTAACAAGCCAATTATATCTGATAATATATTTAAATATCAATAAAAATTACGCGCAAAAATACAAATATTTTCACATTATTCGTTTGATTGTAAATAAATGCAATATAAATAATATTGTGATAAAATTATAAATAGTATTGTTTGGGACATAGTGGGGAGAAAAATATTGAAGACAATAACTGTTATGGAATTACAGGATGGTATGGAGATTGCTGAACCGGTTGAAGCTCAGGGTTCGGTTGTTTTTGATGCCGGAACAAAAATTGATTCTAAGGTAATCGATCGTATAAAGCGTCATGGAGTAATATGCGTTACTGTTAAGGATAAATCAGACTATGCTACTACTCATTATGAAAAAATTCAGTATGATAAAGATTTTCAAAACTTCTGCGATATTTACAGGAATCAATTGAATATCTATAAAGGTACTATGATCAGTTATATGGGTACCAAACAATCGATAGATTCATCAGTTTTTATGTCAATATACGAAAGTATAAGTTCTGTTATCACAACAGAAGGCCAGCTTTTGGATTATATCTATAATATGACTCCTAATGAAGATGAATTGACATATACCTCATCGTTTAATGCTGCTCTTCTATGTGGAACTTTTGCTAACTGGCTTAATCTTGAACCTGATGAAAAGAAATTATTGATTTTATGTGGTTTTTATTATGATTTGGGTAAATGGAATATACCAAATGATATTTTGTGGAAACCCGGTAAGCTTACTGAAGAAGAATTTGCGCTGGTAAAACGTCATCCGGTATCCGGTTATGCCATAGTCAGAAATGATACCAATTTGAATGAGCATATTAAAAATTGCGTCATTATGCATCACGAACGATATGATGGCAGTGGATATCCTTTTCGTATGAAGGAAGAAAAGATAGATAAATACGCCAGATATTTGGCAATTATCGATACTTATATTGCCATGGCTTCGCCAAGATCATTCAGAAGCGCATTTACTCCACTTCAGATAATCGGAATACTTGAAGAAGAAAAAGAAAAATATGATCCTCAGATTCTTATTCCTATACTTGAAAAAATAGCTGATACACAGATTGGATGTAAGATAGAATTAAGTGATAGATCTGTATGGGAAGTTATAATGATTCAAAAGCAAAAGTTTTCGCGACCTATGCTTAGAGGCGAGAATGATATGATACTGGATCTCATCTCCCGCCCCGACCTAAAGATTGTAAGAATGGTGTGATACATTAGTATCTTTCGAAATATGAATCAAACATCAATTTAGCCAATGGAACAGCTTTTTCACCACCGGTTCCTCCGGCTTCAATAATAATTGTTACTGCGACCTCGGGATTTTCAGCCGGTGCATAACCTGTAAACCATGCATGAGAATCTCCGAGGTCATTGTATTCTGCAGATCCAGTCTTGCCGGCGGCTGTATAAATATCGTTTTGTAATCTGGTTGCCGTTCCGTTAAGTACTACCTCTTCCATTAATCCCTGCAAAAATTTAGCTTCATCTTCTGTGATGAGCATACCATATGTATTGGCTGAGTAATCCTCTACTATTACACCACTTGCATCTTTGATGTTATCTACAATGTAAGGAGTACATAGTAATCCATCATTGGCTATCGCCATTGTAATAAGATTTAGATGATATGGACTTAGTGAGGTTTTACCTTGGCCGATAGATAGCTGCATCATATCATAGTCAGTTGTTTCTTCATCTATAATCAATCTGCTCTGATTATATTCATATTCGCATGGAAGTGGTGAATTAAACAGCAGCGAGGTTAATGTCTCTGAAAACAGTTTACGCTCTAATGACATACCAATATTTGCAAATGAAGAGTTACATGATTTGGCGAAGGATAAATCAAAGTCTACATCGCCGTGTTGTGTTTGGTGAAAACAATTGATTCTGTAGTCACCATATGTGTAGTATCCATTGCAAACATAATCATATTTTTTATAACCATTACCGTTTTCGCGATAATACTCAAGTGCAGAAACAATCTTAAAGGTTGATCCGGGCGGATACTGACCCTGCGTTACTCTGTTTAACAATACAGAGCTCTCACTGTCTACTGTGAGCAAATCCCACATTGCATCAATGTTATTGGGATCATAAGTAGGATGAGATACCATCGCAAGTATTCTGCCGGTCTTAACTTCTGTAAAAATGACCGCACCATTATAATTACCTAAATATTCATCTGCTATTTTTTGTAATTCAACGTCTAATGTTGTGGTTACGTTATAGCTGTTATTTAAGACTTTGTTTGATGCATTATCTGCACGTGTTGTCAGGCTGTCGCAGGTATTAATAAGATAATAGTTTTGCAGCTGTTCTACACCTGTTTTTCCTTTGGTTGAATATCCTATGCAATGAGCAAACAGACTGCCATAAGGATATATTCTAGTCTGAGTTCCGTCGTCATTTTGTACAGAATAAGCAAGAATATCTCCATCGTTTGAATAGATAGTTCCACGAAGATTCTGCTTCATTAATACTGTTTCTCTTTTGTTATAGCTGTTTGATAGGAAACTTCGACTATTGGTGCAATTAAATACAATCAGATAAACGATCATTGACAAAAACAGCACAGCAAATAATCCGAGCGTTATATAAATACTCAGATTATTATTTGTCTTTGTTTTTTTCGATTTAATTGAATTCATTAATTTTTTATCTGAAGATATTTCAATTTTACTCATATATTATTTGCTGTTGCTCTTAGCTTTCTTATCTTCTTTTCTTAAGCGAATATATATTGCCTGCACTACAAAATACATAAATGTTGACGACATTATCGATGAACCACCATAGCTTATTAGAGGAAGTGTTACACCTGTCAAAGGAATAAACTTAATACCACCTCCTACAGTAACGAATGCCTGGAATAATAATGATATCGCTACTCCAAATACAATCTGCTTGTAAAAACTATCATTAATCTTTGAAGAAACTCTAAGCATCTCAATAAATGTACTGATGCTTATTAATAAAATGGCTATCGCGAATATAATACCCATTTCTTCGCAGATAACAGAGAATATAAAATCAGTTTCTGCAAACGGAATTGTTGTAGGTGTTCCTTTAAGCAATCCGGTGCCCCAGAAGCCTCCGCTGGTAATTGAGAATAATGATTGTATAATCTGATAGCCTTTGTTATCAATAAATGGCCATGGATCCTGCCATATTTCCACTCTCACACGTACATGCGAAAAAATCTTAAACGCTACGACTGATGCTCCTGAACCTAACAGCAATCCCAAAAGCATATATAAATAATTGCCTGTGGCAAGCACTAAAACAAACAGATATATGATGAAATAAATCAGCGCGCTTCCAAGGTCTTTTGACAATACCAACACGCCAACATATAACGCCGCAATTAATGCGGAAAGGATTATTTTTTTAGCATTAATCTCATTCCATAGTATTGAAGCCAGGAAGAAAATGAATATTATTTTCACAAATTCTGATGGCTGTATTGAGATTGGTCCTAAAGATATCGAAAGCTTTGAACCATGAGTAAACTTACCAAGTACCAATACCGCAGATAAAAGCATTAATCCTATAGCAGCATAACTCCAGGTAAGTTTTTTTAGAAATGATATTTTAGAGAACAGAAATATAAGTCCAATGCTTATGCCAAAGCTTATGGTGGTGATTACAAACTGCTTAAATGATTTATTAATTGATATTCTGGATATAATCATAAATCCGCAGCTTGTAAGCATACTGAAATTATTCAGCAAATATATGTTACATTCTGGGAAAATCGTCTGTGTGACAAATAAATAGATAAAAATCGACGTTAATACGAATATCATAACAGCTAAATACATCGCATTATCTGATAAAAGAAACATATGCATGCTGCAAATGATCACGAATAAGATATTTACAGAGTTCTGAATAACAGCCATTGCAGTCTTAAATGCTGTGTTTTTTACAGCAAAAATAGACATGCCTGCTACAGCATATATGATCAAAATAACAGATAATATATATTTTGAACTCTCAATAAATAAATATTGCATAAAATAGCTTACTCTGTACTATGTTTCTCAAATGCCTTGGTATATTCCCAGGTAACATTATCTGAAACCCCAAGATAGAAATCCAGGACGTCATTAATCTGTTTAGAATTTTCATTGGTAAAATCAATTCTAAATGCAAAATCCAAAGAATAGCTTTTCAATTCTTTTGTTATTGTTAATGGTAATGCATTATATATTGTATTCTGACAATGTGTACAATCTGTGTGCACGGGTAAATCTCTTCTGGTTCTGTCTGTCAGATTAGTCCATTCCGTCAAATTTTTACCCTGACCGGTCTTCCTACATTTTCCAAGTGTTTTATTAACACAGTTTGCTGAATGCATTAAAGGAATACGACCATAAATCATTTTTTCTACGTATTCACAACTGATTTTAGGAGCAATCTTCCTTTGCGCTGCACCGCAAAGTTCTATTGGCACACCTATTGATGCTGCATTTTGAGACAAAAACTGTGCTGTCTCACTGTTCCATGTATATACACCATAATCGATTGCGATTTTGAGATTATTATGATCAGCTTTCAAACGCATAAAAAAGTTTAAGTCTTCAATATTTCTGACAAGCACACCCTTAAACTGACTGTTTGATAATAATAATTGTTTTATGGTATCTATCAGTTTATTGTCACGCATTCTTCTTACATAAGGCGTGGCAATAAAATATTCAATATCCGTTTTCTTATCATCAGTATTAGAAATATTATTTATATTGTCGACTGAATTACTTATTAAATTAATAATTGTATCAGTATCATCAATTATTAATTCTTCAGTGATATATATGCGATTAATCGAATTATGTTCTTGCTCGTTACAATTGGTTGAATTTAAGTACTCTAAAACTGAATTGAACTGCTTATAATCGTTAATAAGTATATTAATTATTCTTTTATTGCAAGTATTGTTTTTACAAGTATTGATTTCTGATGTAATATTTGAACTCTCTATTTTATCTGACTTGCTTCTTGAATAAATCAGACCATATGAATTGATAAGTAGTTCTTCAAGTTCAGCTATTGCAGCTCTTCTTAATTCGTTTATACCTTTTAAGTTATAATAAGCATCATCGCTTACATATATGCTTTCTTTAGTTGCTTCGGAATCAATAGTAAACACTGTTGATCCCAATTTATTTATTTGCTTTAATATATCATCAGCCGTAATAGGCTTTTTTTGAGCAACGTCAACTATGTCACCGTATTTAGTTATATAGATATCGTTATAGCTTACAGATACATAAGCAGTTTCGCCTGCTACAAAATAACCACTAATATCTATTTTTATCTTATCCAGCTGATTTTTAGCATAATCTCCTACATACAAATCATGAATAGTATTTATAAGATTATCATCTGAACCACTGTATGATGGTGAATCAATGGTAATCATATCTGCGCCATTATACTTTTCATAATAACCATTAGATAACTGGCTTCTTATATAGAGTGAAGATAATGTTTTTCTGTCCTTTTCACTTACATTAACTTCGCCTTTAGAAAAATACATATCAATATATTTTCTGTAGAGCGCGGTTACACCTGCGGCATATTCAGGCTTTTTCATTCTTCCTTCAATTTTGAAAGAATCGATTCCGGCTTCAATGAGCTTAGGAAGATAATCTATGGTACACATATCTTTTAAGCTTAATGGATATATATCATTCTTACCATTGCATGTATATGGCAATCTGCAGGGCTGAGCACAACGACCTCTGTTACCGCTTCTTGAACCTATAACAGAACTAAATAGGCACTGACCTGAATAACAGTAACATATTGCACCGTGAATAAAGCATTCTAATTCAATATCTGTTGAAGACTTAATCGAAGATATTTCTTTAAGAGAAAGCTCTCTAGCGGGCACTACTCTGCAGACACCCATATTTTTTAAGAAGTCAATTCCTTCAAGACCGGTTGTGTTAATCTGCGTACTGGCGTGTACTTCCATATCAGGAAATTGCTTTCGAATATAACTTATTACGCCAAGATCCTGAACAATAACACCATCCAAACCAACTTCATACATTGGACTAAGAAAATCATATAGTTCATCCAATTCGGCATCGGTAACAAGAGTGTTAACCGTCAGATATACTCTTTTGTTATGAATATGGGCATAACGAATACATGTGCAGAGTTCTTCTTCTGAAAAATTATCTGCATATGCTCTGGCACCATATTTATTACCGGCAAGATATACAGCATCTGCACCGGCTCTTAAAACAGCCATAAATGATTCTTTATTACCTGCCGGTGCTAAGAGCTCCGGCTTTTTGCTCATTTTTGTCATATAACTCCAATCGCAAAGAAGTATGAATAAAAAAGGGAGCGTTAATGCGCTCCCTATACATTATGATTTCTTTTTCATTTCGGTCTCAAGGCGCATAATCTGTGCGGCACTTGCTGCAACATTTTCCTGTAATTCAGCAACCTGATTTTTAGCTTCTCTAAGCTTTTTATTTAATGTTTCCATTTCAGCTTTAAGCTTATCGATTTCTTTATTCTTCTCTTCGAATTCTATCTCCAATACTTCAAGATGTGATTTTGCCTTAAAGTAGTCATCAGCTATATTAAGCTCAAGAAGAATGGATTTTGTGTCTGAATTCAAAAATCTAAAGCCGTTCAGTCTTTCACATTCATTGAATTTATCATTAACATAATTAGCTATTTTCTGTTGATAATCAACAGGCTCATAACCTGAAAGTGTTAATACTTTTCCCTTTATCAGAACTCTGATTTCATTCTTTTCTGCCATATACGCCTCTGAATAATGAAAACTAATATAATTTATATATGTAAACCAACATAGATAAGTATATAGCAAGTAAAATGATTAATCAAATGGATATTTAAGTCCCAAATGATTGTAAGCGCTCTGAGTAGCAACTCTTCCCTTAGGTGTTCTGTTTATAAGACCATTCATAATAAGATATGGCTCATAAACATCCTCAATCGTTCCGGAGTCTTCTCCGGTAGCTGCGGCTAAAGTATCAAGTCCTACCGGACCACCGTCAAATTTATTAATAATAGTCTCTATAATGTTTCTGTCAGTATGATCAAGCCCTTTTCTATCGACAGCCATTAAGTCAAGTGCTTCTATAGCGATACTTTCGGTGATGACACCATCGTATCTTACAAGAGCATAATCTCTTACTCTTTTAAGTATTCTGTTAGCTAATCTGGGGGTGCCACGGCTTCTTCTAGCCATCTCTTTCGCACCTTCCGAATCGACTTCACAACCTAATTTCTTAGCACTGGCAAGTATGATTTGAGTAAGCTCAGGAACGGTATAAAACTCAAGCTTATAAATCATTCCAAATCTGTCACGCAATGGAGCAGTTAATAGTCCTGCACGGGTTGTTGCTCCAACTAATGTGAAATGAGGAAGAGGTAATCTGACAGATCTGGTGGATGAAGATGAATCTTTGCCTATTATTACATCGATACAGAAATCTTCCATCGCAGGATATAATACTTCTTCTACCTGTCTGTTTAATCTGTGTATTTCATCAACAAATAATAAATCTCCCTCTTGAAGACTGTTTAATATAGCTGCCATCTCTGCCGGCTTTTCTATAGCCGGACCACTAGTGACCTTAAGGTGTGTACCCATTTCATTTGACAAAATACCTGCCAAAGTGGTCTTTCCTAATCCGGGAGGTCCATATAACAATACATGATCCAATGCATCTCCTCTTACTTTAGCAGCTTCAATTGAAATAGACAGTCCTTCTTTGATCTTAGACTGACCAATATAGTCATTTAATTTCTGAGGTCTGAGTCCACCTTCGATTTTTTTATCTTCATCGGTAAGTTTGGTCTCGATTGTTCTGGCCATTTACTTCTCCTTAATAAACGAAAATAATTACTTAAAACAATTTCTTTAAAGCCGCGCTAAGAATATCACTTGAATCCATTGTCTCAACATTATCTATAGACAATACAGCTTTTTTACTGTCTGTCTGTCCGTAACCTAATGCTACAAGAGCAGAAATTGCGTCCTTCATTTCTGAAGTAGATGATTTATCATTAGCAGTTATAGTCTCGACATTTGAACCGGTCATTATACCGTTAACAACTGCTTCGTCACTCATTTTTATCTTGTCCTTTAATTCAAGAACAATTCGTTGAGCAGTTTTACTTCCGACTCCGGGAGCACATGCAAGTTTTTTAGCATCTTCTGTTATAATTGCCAATTTTATAGAATCAGCATCCAATGCCGATAAAAGAGCCAATCCAACCTTGGGACCGACACCATTAACGGTTATTAATCTCTTATACAAATTAAGATCATCTCTGCTGTCAAATCCATATAACGTTATAGCATCTTCTCGTACCGCTGTATAAGTATATAACTTAACATGTTCTCCTATACCCGGTAAAGTCATCGCTGTACGTCCGGATATGCATATATTAATGCCAAATCCTCCTGCATCAACGACACATGAATCATCATCTATATAGTCAAGCAGACCTTCTATAAAAGCAAACATTTTTGTCCTCGTATATTATCAATATAGTTATAGATTACTCTATCACTATAACATAATCGAACATATGTTTCAAGTTTATACGTATTTTAATTTCTTTTTCTGTTGTTTGAAGACTATAGAGTAACAAATCAGGTGCATTAATGTGGTTAATATCCAGCTGTAAAGATATGAAAGGAATAAAACATCAAGTCTGTGATACTGCTGGAAGATTGTAAATATATAAATAATTCTGAAAACACACGCTCCGGTCAGGCTGACAATCATAGGCATTATCGAATATCCCATTCCTCTTATTACTCCTACGCTGACATCCATGGTTCCGCATAAAAAATATATTGTACAAATATATTTCATTCTTAAGACTCCGGCTGCTATTACCTCGGGATCTTTAGAATAAAATCTGAGTAAATATTTTGAAGCAAAATAAGCTCCGTTACCCATTGTGAGACCCACAACAGTAACACAAATAAGTGAATATATAAGTATTTTGTTAACACGGTCGAGTTTTTTTGCACCCATATTCTGACCGGTAAAGCTCATGGCTGTTTGATAAAATGCATTCATAGCCATATATACAAAGCCTTCGACATTTTGTGCTGCCGTATTTCCGGCAACAGTAATTGTATCAAAGGAATTAACCGCTGATTGAATAACTACGTTTGATATAGAAAACAGCATACCCTGTACACCTGCGGGTAAACCGATTGAAATCATTTTTAAGAATTTATTCAAGCTAAATCTTAATTTCTTTAGCTCAAGCTTATATGCTCCGTTCGACATCATTAAGCATCTTACTATCAAAACAGCTGATATAGACTGAGCAATAATTGTAGCAAGCGCTACACCGGCTACGCTCATGTTGAGGAATTTAACAAATATAAAGTTAAGAATTACATTTATTACTCCGGCAATTGATAAAAAAAGCATTGGCCTTTTGGTATCGCCGATTGCTCTTAGAATTGCGGCACCAAAATTATATATCATTGTAAATGTCATACCGCAAAAATAGATTTTGATATAGATTTTTGCGAGAGGTAAAGCTTCCTCTGTAGTACCCATTAATGTAAGTATGGGACCTGAAGCAGTCAATCCGACTATTGTAAGCAAAACACCACTGATTACCGCTGAAAACATAGCGGTATGTACCATCTCAGACAGTTCTTTATCCTGCTTTGCACCATAAAAACGTGCAACCATTACATTTGCACCTACTGATAAACCTATAAACAGATTAGTAAGAAGATTGATAAGCGCAGATGTAGAGCCTACCGCAGCAAGAGCATCATTGCCGGCCCATCTTCCAACCATAACTATATCAGCAGCATTAAATACTAACTGCAATAAGTTAGATGCCAATAACGGAAAATAAAAACGAAGCATTTTGCTTAGTAACTTTCCGTTACACATATCAATTTCATATCCTGATTTTGAATTTGACATTTTCTGCCTCTATCTGAGAATAATAATATAAAGAAGGACCCAAAACCATTAAATGGTCTCGGGCCCTTTTGGAATTAAAGCTTATTAATTATCAATTAGTTGTTGATAAGCTTATCATCTTCGTTGTTCCAGCTGTAAAGCTTACGAACTTCCTCACCAACCTTCTCAGCGGGATGCTCAGCAGCAAGCTTTCTCATAGCCTGGAAGTGTACCTGCTTACCAGCGTCAGACATGTCAAGGAGGAACTCCTTAGCGAAGCTACCATCCTGGATGTCAGCAAGAACCTTCTTCATAGCCTTCTTGGTTTCCTCGGTGATGATCTTAGGTCCAGTGATGTAATCGCCGTACTCAGCGGTGTTAGAGATAGAATATCTCATTCCTGCGAAACCTGACTGATAGATAAGGTCAACGATGAGCTTCATCTCGTGGATGCACTCAAAGTATGCGTTACGAGGATCATATCCAGCCTCAACAAGAGTCTCAAAACCAGCCTGCATAAG
>DCIR01000010.1:7719-7864 GCA_002317155.1 Lachnospiraceae bacterium UBA1721 | reverse complement strand
GAACTGCCTGCTCACCAAAGAGGTCAGTCTCAGTCTCAGTTCTGAAGTTAGTCTCAAGAACACCGGCTCTTGCTCCGCCGATACCAAGAGCATATGCAAGTGCAAGATCCTGAGCCTTGCCGGTAGCATCCTGCTCAACAGCGAT
>DCIR01000010.1:0-7677 GCA_002317155.1 Lachnospiraceae bacterium UBA1721 | reverse complement strand
TACTCAGAACGTACAGTGTGTCCGGGTCCCTTAGGAGCGATCATGGTAACGTCAACGTTTGCAGGGGGCTTAATGCATCCGAAGTGAATGTTGAAACCGTGTGCAAACATAAGCATGTTTCCAGCCTCAAGATTGGGCTCGATGTCATTCTTGTAAAGAGCAGCCTGCTTCTCATCATTGATAAGGATCATGATGATATCAGCCTTCTTTGCAGCTTCAGCTGCAGTATATACTTCAAAGCCCTGCTTTACAGCCTTATCCCAGCTCTTAGAGCCTTCATAAAGACCGATGATTACCTTGCATCCTGAATCCTTAAGGTTCAGTGCATGTGCATGACCCTGGCTACCATAACCGATGATAGCAATGGTCTTGTCCTCAAGCAGGGACAGATTACAATCTTCCTGATAAAAAATCTTTGCCATTGTTTTTTCCTCCATTTGGCTTAAATTAATAACATATATATCAAAGCATATATTTATAATACATCCCAATAAATGAGAAGCATTATAAATATATGCAATGCATCAAATTAAGATACCTTAAATATATTATGGCAAATAGGTAACGTTCTCAATACCTCTGCTGAGCGCTGCCATACCTGTTCTTGCAAGCTCTAAAATCTCATGACCATTAAGAAGCTCAAGGAACTTATCAATCTTCTCAATACCACCGGTAATCTCGATAATAAGACATTCAGGAGCTACATCAACAATCTTACCTCTGAAAATATCGGTGATTGCGATAATGCTCTGTCTTTCTTCAGGTGTTACTTTAACTTTTACAAGAGCAAGTTCACGATATACACTGTCATCGGGAGCAAGCTCCATAACTGTTTTAACATCAACAAGCTTAGATAACTGCTTCTCAATCTGCTCAAGAACATCAGCACTTCCGCTTGTTACAATTGTTACTCTTGAATATCTGGGATCTGCAGTTACACCTGCGGTTATACTGTCAATATTATATCCTCTTCTTGAAAAAAGGCCTGCAATACGACTCAAAACTCCTGAAGTGTTATCTGCAAGTACCTGAAATACTTTTGTCTGCATGGAAAAATCCTCACAAAATTACAAATTTCTTCAAATATTTAATTTAGCAAGATTATCAGTTACTGTCAACCGTCATTCTCAATACATTTTGAGAGTGATAAGGTACCTGTTCTTGCAATCTCAACAATGCTGATTGATTTGAACATATTTATAAGCAACTGTACTCTTTCCGGTGTATCACAAACCTGAATCATCATATAATGAAGTGACATATCTACGATATCAGCTTTCATTACTTCACAGATTTCCATTATCTCATTTCTGTTGGTTTTGTTGTACTTAACCTTCATGAGCATAAGCTCTCTTGAAACACACTGCTGTTCGTTAAATGTTTTTACTTTTATAATATCAAGCTTTTTATTTAACTGCTTTTCAATCTGCTCCAAAGTACGTTCATCACCGCTTGAAACGATAGTCATTGATGAAATATCAGGAGTGTCGGTCTCTCCAACTGTAAGTGAATCGATGTTGAAGCATCTGCGGGCAAAAAGTCCACTGACACCACTGAGTACGCCGGATCTATTTTCAACTGTTACAGAATATATTCTTTTAGCTTTCATAAAAATATCCTTTATTTAACCAAATCCATAGGATCAATCATTACTTCAAGAAGTACATTGTTTTTATCCTTAAGGAATTTATCGATTATTTTTGCTGAATTCTTATTATTTTCAAGTCTGAGATAATCGAAATCATATGCACTTACAAGCTTTTCAAGGTTAGGGCTTCCATCAAGATTTACTACCGAATAATTATCCTTGTAAGCATAGTGCTGATACTCTCTTACCATTCCCAGATAACTGTTATTGAAAACAATAATCTTAGCCTGGATGTTATGCTGTCTGAAGGTTGCGAGCTCCATCATGGACATCTGGAATGAACCATCACCACATACTGCGACAACCTGTCTCTCAGGCTTTGCAAGCTTAGCACCAAGTGCTGCAGGAATAGAATATCCCATAGTACCCATACCACCGGAAGTAAGGAAACGACCATCTTTAATCTGAGCATATGCACAGGAGAAAATCTGGTTCTGTCCTACGTCTGCAACGTAAACGCTGTCATTTTCCATCTTATTGGTAAGATCTGTGATGAATTTTTCAGGATCAACAAAATCAGTGTTAGGATGACGAACAACTTTAAGATCTTTCTTATACTGAATAAGTGTTCCTAACCATTCTGAACAATCCATATTGAGCGTTTCTTTTGCAAGATCTTCAAAGATATTTTTACAATCACCTACGAGCGGAATTGATGAAACAGCATTTTTGCCAATCTCTGCAGGGTCTACATCAATATGAATAAGAATCTTGTTCTTGGTAATAAGATCAGGCTGACTAACCGCTCTGTCGGCTACACGTGCACCAACCATCAAAAGAACATCTGATTCATTCATAGCTTTATTTGCATAGGGCTTACCATTATTACCAACCATACCGAAATGAAGCGGATGATTTGTAGGAATGGTACCAATACCCATCATTGTAGTAACCATGGGAATGCCATGCTTCTCTGCAAAATCAAGAACTACTTCCTCTGCATTACCGAGCTGAACACCGCCACCGATACAAATAATAGGCTTCTTGGCCTTGCTTAATTCTTTTATAACCTTTTTAATCTGCGCTGAATTACCTTTTATAGTAGGCTTATATGTACGAAGATTAACGGTTTCAGGATAATCAAACTTCTTAATGGTAGAATTCTGAATATCGAAAGGAATATCGATAAGAACAGGTCCTTTACGTCCTGAATTTGATATATAGAATGCTTCCTTGAAGATTCTGGGGATATCTTCTACATTTCTGACAAGATAGCTGTACTTAACAAAAGATTCTACAGCACCGGTAATATCAGCCTCCTGGAAAACATCGCTTCCGAGAAGCTCACTATTTACCTGTCCGGTGATTACAACAAGAGGAATCGAATCAGCATATGCTGTTGCAATTCCGGTAATAATGTTTGTAGCACCGGGGCCTGATGTGACGGCGCATACACCGGGCTTGTCTGTCAATCGTGCTACACCGCTTGCTGAATGAGCTGCATTCTGCTCTGTTCTAACCAAAATTGTTCTGATATCAGAATCTAATATACTATTATAAAAGGGGCATATTGCGACACCGGGGTATCCGAATACATACTTTACCCCTTCTTCTTCGAGACATTTTACAATTGCTTCTGCTCCAATCATTTTGAAAACCTCCAAAATCTATGACTCATTGCCTGAATTATGATTATAACATAATTATGTATACTCGTAAAAGTATTGATTTTATTATAAAAACAGTAATAGCTTGACCTTGTTTAATATTAGTATATGTGGTAGATTATTCAAGTACAAAAAGATATATTTGTGAGGCATTTATGAGGGATTTTAATCGATTAAAATTGGTTGCATCAGTTGGTTTATGCCTTGTATTTACGGCTACAGGCTGCGGTAATAAGCCTTCTTCTGTGACCGATACAGGTATACTCAAAGAATTCAGGACAAATGTTGATACTTTCTGTAATTCAATAACAGCGTCAGATGCAAGCATTAATTCAATTAATACAAATGAAGATGGTTATGAACAGCTGCTTTTAGCCGAACTGGATAATTTGGACACTAATTTTTCAACGTTTGCAGCGTTAGATTTTCCAGCTGATTATGACTACTTAGAGCCACTTGCTGATGAAGCAGCTACCTATATGGATACCGCTGTTTCTAACTATCATGATATATTCGAAAATGAATATACTCAGAGTGATTTGGAATTAAAATCTGATTATGCAATGGAGAATTATAATCGAGCATATAAGAGAATTCAAATTATTATCACTTTTTTGAACGGTGAAATATCAGACGAAGTTGTAACTACAGAGAATTAATACTGAATATATAATTGATTTAATTTTTTCAGGAAGCTTATTTGATAACAAATAGGCTTCTTTTTTCATGCAAATAAAAGTTGGGGGATAGATGGCAAAAAAAGAGCTTGAGGAATAATCCTCAAGCTCTTTGAACATTACATATAATCAAATTAATTATTAATTGAATTAATATGAGTAGCTGTAACCAACCTCTTCAAGAATCTTCTTGAACTTGGTACCGCCCTTTGCGATGTTTACATCATAAGAGTATGAATAGCTGTAGATGTAAGTAACATCATCATAGCCTTCTTCGCTCTCATAATTGTCATAGTAAATAACAGTGTTGATATCGCAGTAGATTGAATATACATCACTTGCAACCTTCTGCTTATCCTTGCCTGCCTTTGAATAGTAAAGAGTTCCGGTGCTGTCAGAGCTATCATAATCCATGATAAAGTATACGATACCGTCGTTAGATACTCTCATGCGATTTACATCGGTAGCAATCTTAACGTTATCTGACTTGCCCTTCTGATAATAGAGAGCATCATAATCAACTACAAAGTATACAGCCTTACCATCTCTGGTGCAGCTGAAGCTGGTAACATCAGCCTTAACCTTAGTTGCCTCATACTTGCCATCAAGCTTAGCAAAGTAAAGAGTATCACTGTCATTGGTGTAATATACAGTCTTAAGATCATCTGAAATGCTGAAGTCATATACATTATTGATAACCTTATCTGCACTCCACTTATTATCAATCTTGATAATAGCGTCGCCCTGATAATAATACTGTCCCTTAAGAGAGCTAAGGTTATAAGTTAATGCGCCTGAGTTAGCACTTGAATAATAGGTATAGTTAGCATAAAGACCTACATAATAAGCCATGTAATCCTTGCTGCTAATCTTCTGCTTGTCACCACCCTTAACTGATACGAAAAGACCACTATCGGTAGTAAACATAATCTCTGTGTGATCCTTATTGAATACATAAGAACCATCTACATCAGAGTCGATCTTGTTGCTGTCATCCTTAAGATTGGTAACATAAAGAGCATCTTTATTATAATCATAATAATAGATGTACTTGCAATCATCAGTAAGTCCAATAGGATTAGCATTCTTAGAAAGCTGAGTCTCCTTCTTTCCATCGTATACATACATCTTATAATCATCATCGTCATCTACAATATAAGCAAGTGACTTTCCTGAAGGAGAAAGAACTACTGTGGTAACGTCTTCAGCGATCTTCTTGGTAGTACCATTGCTGGTCTTGTATGAAACAAGTGCATCATCTTCATCAATATAAGCAATAGTGCTTCCGTCAGCTGATATAGTTACACGAGAAATATCTTCACCAAGAGAAGTAATCTTACCCTTATTGGTAACCATATAGTACTCATCCTCGTTATGTAATACAACGATTGACTGATCCATGCTGTATATAACGAAGCTTACATAACCATCAATAGTCTCCTTGAATACGGTATCACCATATGCTAAATAGGTAACTTCATCTTCAACGCTGAACCACTGATTCCAGCTTGCTGTGTACTTAGCACCGCCTGACTTACCGCCAAGATTTACAGCTGCTACAATAATGATAATAAGTACAAGAACAGCAGCAACAGCACCAATAATGATGAATACAGCCTTATTAACAGGCTTCTTCTCTGCGGGTGCTGCAGGAGCAGCGGGAGCTACGGGTGTAGGAGCCACAGGCTGTGCGTATGCTTCAGGAGCAGGTGCTACAGGTGTAGGAGCTACGGGCTGTGCGTATGCTTCAGGAGCAGGTGCTACAGGTGTAGGAGCTACGGGCTGAGCAACTACTTCAGGAGCAGGTGCTACAGGTGCAGCAGCTACGGGCTGAGCAACTACTTCAGGAGCAGGTGCTACAGGTGCAGCAGCTACGGGCTGTGCAACAACTTCAGGAGCTACGGGAGCAGGAGCAACAGGAGTAGTAGTTCCGGTTGCAGGATTGAAATATGCAGCTACTGTAGCTTCATCTTCCAAACCGTTAAATTCAACAGGTGCAGGTGCGGGAGCAGCTGCAGGAGCAGCTTCTAATTTCTGTCCGCAGCCAGCGCAGAACACAGCACCATCTTCGTTCTTTGTTCCACAATTAGCACAAAACATTTTATTCTTCCTCTCTTTCGTTATTCATAAATGAATACAAATATCACTTAATTATATATTAATAAGCATACTCCGTCAAATAATATAGCCTTAAATATTTTATAAATCTATTTTATTCAGCTGATGCATTATTATTTTCTATTTTATATTTCTTAGATTGTCCATAAAACCACTTATTAAAGAAGTTTTTTTCGGCTGGACAAAGCAAGCAATATATCCCAATAGGGAATAAAAACAAACTAATATACTGTGAGGTTGAGAAAGGTCCCCAAATGCCTCTTATTTTATCTCCGCGCCAGAATTCATCAACAAATCTTAAAATTGGGTACAGAGTGCAATAAATACCGAGTGGACGATAATAATTGGTATAGTCTTTTTTTATCTCGTTTCTGACAAGAATTATAATGAAAATTATCAACTCACCGATTGCTTCATACAACTGAATAGGTAAGCAATATTTATCAATCATCGCATTGTATATACCACCATGATCGACAATCTTGCCATAGCAACAGCCTGAGAATACACAACCAACACGCCCTATTGCATGGAATAGAGGAATCGATACAACTGTCTGCCATATCCACTCACGAATATCTTCGTTAAATAATTTGGAATATACCATTGCCGCAATAAATATTCCAATAAATCCACCATAATAGACAATTCCAAAATTCATATAATATTTCCAGTTTGATAAATCAGAAATAATAATAGGAATTGCTTTTATCCAATAGTTGATATTTGTAAGTGTATATAGTACCGCAGCACAAGCAGCACCAATAATCAATAAGAATGCCAAATATACTAATCTGCTGTAAATATCCTGCTTTGCTTTCTTGGTATACACAAACGCGGGAATTAAAAATGCAAAAAAACCTATAAGTGCGAATATTCCGTAGGTTGTAATATCCCTGTCCAAAAACAAAAACTTAATATGTATGTATGGATACATAAAAATCTCCAAAAAAATTACCTCTGGCACTTGGCCAGAGGTAACCAACCAATAATTAGTAGTTCAAAAGAGCTTCTGTGCCACCAGCGATGCATGCACAAATTGCACAACCGATAACAAATACGAAGCCAGCGCATGAAAGGATAAGTCCGATAAGACTGGTAATCTTACCTGCCTTATTGAATCCGTTCTCACCGCCCTCAGCGATTGCCTGCTTTGAAAGAACCATACCGATGATTGAACATACAAGACCTACGATACCTGACTCGCAGAATACGATACCAGCAATACCGAGTGCCATAGATGCAATACTCTTACCTCTGTTTTCCATCTCTTTCTCCTTCTTAGAATAAATGAATTGATTATATAACATATCTACCATTCCATAATAACTTACAGAATGGTAGATTTTGTTATCTTTTATATTTTCACCACAAGGTATGGTAAAAAACAATATTAATTAACTAATTAATTTAATCAATTAAATTAATTAGAACTTACCAGCCTTAGCAGCTTCTTCGATAGATACAGCTGTTGAAACAGTCATACCAACCATGGGGTTGTTACCAGCGCCGATAAGACCCATCATCTCAACGTGTGCAGGAACAGATGAAGAACCAGCAAACTGAGCATCTGAGTGCATACGACCCATAGTATCGGTCATGCCGTAAGAAGCAGGACCTGCAGCCA
>DCIR01000050.1 GCA_002317155.1 Lachnospiraceae bacterium UBA1721 | reverse complement strand
GAAATCGGAGAAATCGTAGCAATGAAGCTTGAGAAGGCTGCTTAAGGAATAGGAGAAAATATGGTTAAGCATATTATTGTATGGAAGATTAAGGACGAGTTTGATGAGGATAAGAAAAATGAAATCAAGCTCGGTGTAAAAAATGGTCTTGAAGGATTAGCAGGCCAGATTCCCGGATTGGTAGAGATTAAGGTACAGACCAAGGTACTTCCTTCTTCAAACGGTGACCTAATGCTTGATTCTACATTTGAATCAGCAGAAGCCTTAAACGGATATTCTGTTCATCCTGCGCACGTCGATGTGGCTAACAACCTTGTAAGACCTTATATGGCATCAAGAAGCTGTGTGGACTATGAGCTCTAAGTTACTGATTCAGAGTAATGAGATGAACAGCTGGACGTCAAAGTAAAGTAATGAATGGACAGCCAGACTTCAGAATAAGAAGGCAAAGGAACTTAGATGAAAGACAAAACATCACTTATTTTTACCGGTGATATTGGATTTGACAGATATATGGATAAAAAGTGGGAGGACGCAGAACTTTTATCAGAAGAGGTTCTCGGATATCTACACAGTGCAGACCACGTTATTGCCAATGTAGAGGGCCCGCTTGTAAGACAGGATACGAACAAAGTAACCGAGGGTGTGCAGCAGCTGCTTCATACCATGAACCCGGAAGCAACCAAAGTGCTTCGCAATATGCATGCCGATATATGGAATTTGTGTAATAACCATATGATGGATGCGGGTGACTATGGAGTAGAGTGTACACTGCGTGAGGCTAAAGAGTTCGGAGCAATGACAGTCGGTGCCGGCATGAATCTTGATGAAGCTTGCAGACCGATATATCTGGATGAAGCAGGCGGAATAGGTATATTCAGTGTGGGCTACAGAAGAGGATGTAAGCCTGCCGGTGAGGATAAGGCCGGATGTCTGCTGTGGAATGAGACAGAGCTGATTCAGAAAAACATTGATGAGATAAAAAATAAGTGCAGATGGTGCATTATTGTGGCACATGGTGGAGAGGAGTTCACTTCGCTGCCTTCCCCGTATACACGCGACAGATATCATATGTTTCTCGATATGGGGGCTGACATAATAGTGGCACATCATCCTCATGTTCCGATGAATTATGAGACTGTCGGGGATAAAGTGATTTTTTATTCACTGGGCAATTTTATATTTGATACCGATTACCAGAGAGCACAGTATAATACTGAAAAGGGAGTGCTGGTTAAGCTTGATTTGTCGGAAAACGGATATGAATACGAAGGTTTCGGACTAAAAATAGAACGAGGAAGCGAGCATGTTGTGCATGCAGACTTACCGGATATTTTTGAGGATGTTCAGCCTGAGGAGTATGAGCTACTGGCACCTTTGGCGGCTAAAATGTTTGTTGCGGCAACCAAGAGACAGCAGATATATCTGAATAAAGCAGAGTATGAAAATGCTGATGAGGCTAAGTGGGCAGAACATTTTGCCAATCCGAAAAGAAGCGGAAGAGTTGAAGGCGAGGCTTTGGACTTTTTTATAATATGTCCGCTGGCCGAGCGTGAAAAAGAAAAGGCCTGGGAAAAGAGTAAGCTTGAGAAGGTTAAGAAATATATTCTTGAGCAGATGTAAATAAAATAGACACTTGAATTGAGTAATTGATAATTATTATAATACTTACTGGTTTTACTAATTTTAATGCAGGATATTAAGTTGGTTCTGCTGCGGTATATTACCGCGTTGGAGGAATTATGGGAAAAATATTTCGTTTTGACAAGGACGTAGATACTGACCAGATTATTGCTTCACAGTATCTTTTGTTTCCTACTATTGATGAGATGAAGACTCACACCTTTGAGTCTTTGAATTCTGAATTTGCTGCACAGGTTCAGCCCGGTGATTTTGTTGTTGCCGATGAGAACTTTGGATGTGGATCTTCAAGAGAGCAGGCTCCCAGTGTTCTTAAGGCTCTTGGAGTTAAGGCTGTTATAGCTAAGTCTTTTGCGAGAATTTTCTATCGCAATTCAATCAATATAGGAATGCCTGTAATCGTTAGCAAGGAGCTTTATGATGCTGTAGCTGACGGCGATTCGATGGAACTTGACCTCGAGAGAGGTGTTATTACTGCTAATGGTCGTGAATTCTCATGCACCAAGCTTCCTGCACAGATGCAGGCTATTTTGGATCAGGGTGGATTGATTGCATCCCTGAATAAGGAGGATTAATTCTATGGGAATGACTATGGCTGAAAAGATTATTGCCCGCGCTGCAGGTGTTGAATCAACCAAGGCCGGCGATATCGAGACTGTTACTTTGGATAAGCTGATGAGTAATGACGGAACTACTCATCTTACTATTGATATGTATAATAATAAACTCAAGAATCCCAAGATTGCTGATGTGAGCAAGCTTGTATGGATTGTTGACCACAATATCCCTGCAGACAGCCCTAAGACTGCAGCTTCACAGAAAAAGATGCGTGATTTTGCAAAAGAACATGGCATTACTTTCTATGAGGGAGAGGGTGTATGCCATCAGATTATGATGGAAAATCATGTTTGCCCAGGTGAGCTTATTTTTGGCGCTGACTCACATACCTGTGCATATGGTGCACTTGGTGCTTTCGGTACCGGTGTAGGATGCACTGACTATTTGTATGCAATGGTTACAGGTACTTCTTGGCTTCTTGTGCCTGAGACAATTCGTTTTAACCTTACCGGTAAGCTTCCTGAGGGAGTATATGCGAGAGACCTTATCCTTACCATCATCGGTAAGATTAGTGCAAACGGTGCTAATTACAAGGCTATGGAGTTTGCAGGTGAAGGTCTTCATACACTTTCAATGGCTGACAGAATTTCTGTATGTAACCTCTGCGTAGAGGCAGGTGCCAAGACTGCACTTATGGAAGTGGATGACATTGCACTTGATTACTTAAAGGAGCATGGTCGCGAGCCTAAGGCTTGTTTTAAGTCAGATGATGATGCTGTATTTAGTCAGGTTATTGATATTGACCTTTCTACCATTCAGCCTATCGTTGCCAAGCCTCATTTTGTAGATAATGTTGTACCTGCTAGCGAATGCTACGGTGTGCACATTGATGAGGCATTCCTTGGATCATGTAACAATGGCCGTATTGAGGATTTAAGAGCCGGTGCAGCAGTTATTAAGGGTAAAAAGGTTGCACCCAAGGTTAGATTCCTTGTAGTACCTGCAAGTCGCGCCGTATATAAGCAGGCGATGCAGGAAGGACTTCTTGATATATTCATGGAGGCCGGTGCTATTGTAATGAATCCCAACTGTTCTGTATGCTGGGGTGCATGTCAGGGTGTTATCGGTGAAGGAGAGACACTTATCTCTACCGGTACCAGAAACTTCAAGGGACGTGCAGGCCACAAGGATTCATTCGTATATCTTGCTTCAGCAGCTACAGTAACCGCATCTGCAATAGCGGGAGAGATTACTACTGCAGACAGAGTATAGTTCATACTGTAATCGTGGATAATTTATACTGCGTCAGAGCATTGTACCCTGCAATTCTATAGAATTTTGAAAAAATGTGAAAAATATGAATCAGCCGGTAAATATCTCCGGCTGATTCTTGTCAATATAAAGGAGAGGACAAATGAGTCAATCATTTACTGCCAAGATTTGGGTTCTTGGCGATGACATCGATACAGATATTATTCTTCCTACTGAGTATCTTGCACTCAAGACTGTAGAGGATATGAAGCCTTATGCTTTTTCGCCTCTTCGTCCTGAGCTTGCCGGACTTATCAAACCCGGAGATATGATTGTGGCAGGTAAAAACTTTGGATGCGGATCTTCAAGAGAGCAGGCACCTGAAGTAGTTAAGGCACTGGGAATATCTTGTGTGGTAGCCAAGTCTTATGCACGTATTTTCTTCAGAAATGCTATTAATAACGGACTTCTTCTCATTGAGAATGCAGACCTTTATGATGTTGTAACAGAAGGTGACAGTGCGACTGTTACTCCCGGCAAGAAGATTGAGTATAACGGAAAAGAGTATGAGATAGCATCTCTTCCTGACAATCTTTTGGAGATTCTTAATGCCGGTGGACTTGTTAAAGCTATGCGTAAGCGCAACGGATTGGAGGTTTAATCGAAGATGGCACATACATTAATTGAGAAGATAATAGGAAATAAGGTTGGCCATGAGGTTAAGCCCGGAGATATTGTAACTGCAGATGTAGACTGGTGCATGATTGATGATATCATGGTTCCTTTCGCAGTACAGAAGTTTGAGGAGATGGGATTTACTAAGGTGTGGGATCCCGATAAGGTTGTACTTATTTATGACCATTTCCTTCCCGCAACACAGACTGACGATTCTAGACATTTCCGTGAGGGAGATGCTTTTGCTGAAAAGTACGGACTTAAGAATGTTCACAGAACAGACGGAATTTGTCATCAGCTTATGACAGAGGCAGGATATGTTAAGCCCGGAGATATTGCGTTCGGTACTGACAGCCATACCGTAACTTATGGTTGTGTAGGAGCTTTTTCTACAGGTATCGGATATACAGAGATGGCAGGTATTCTTGGTACCGGTCAGCTTTGGATGAAGGTTCCCGAGTCTATCAAGGTAGTGGTAGATGGTGTGCTTCCATCAAATGTTACATCCAAGGATGTAATTCTTAGAATTATCGGTGATTTGACAGCATCAGGTGCTACATATCAGTCACTTGAATTCAGCGGAAGTACTATCGATGCAATGAGTGTTGCGAGCCGTATGACAATGTCCAACATGGCTGTTGAAGCCGGAGCAAAGTGCGGCGTATTTGCACCTGACGAGAAGACTTGTGAATACTGCAATATTCCTTATGATGATTCTATCAAGGCGCTTAGAGCTGATGCGGATGCAGTATATTCGAGAGAACTTCATTACAATGCTGAGGAGCTTGTTCCTGTAATGGCTTGCCCCAGCCTTGTAGATAATATTAAGCCTGTGAGTGAAGTGGCAGGAACAAAGGTAGATCAGGTATTCCTCGGATCTTGCACCAACGGAAGACTTGAAGACCTTCAGACCGCAGCAGCTATTCTTAAGGGAAAGCATATAGCTCCATATCTTAAGATGATTGTTACTCCGGCCAGCCGCAAGATTTACAGAGAAGCTCTGGCTGACGGTACTCTTGAGATTTTGTCAGATGCAGGTGCAATTATTACTACTCCCGGTTGCGGATTATGCTGCGGACGCGGAGGTGGAATCCTTTCCGATGATGAGGTGGTTGTAGCTACCAATAACAGAAATTTCTTAGGTCGTATGGGTACCAGTAAGGTTAAGATTTATCTTGCGTCTCCTGCGACTGCAGCAGCAACTGCAATAGCAGGTGTTATAACTGAAGCGTAAGTGAATAGTGGTTTATGCAAGTAGGTGCTTGCATAGACCACTTTTTAAAAGAATGAATTTAGATGTAAGCATGAGGGGAAAATGAGAAAGAGCATTGCAAAGAAAGCGAAAATTCTATCAGCGGTTGTTATGGCAGTAGGTATGCTTTTTACAAATACAGGCTGCACAGCATCTGTGGGAGATTTGGTAGATGTGGTGACTTCAGGTGGTAACAGAACTGAAGAAGTGACCGTTAAAAGCGTTAATAAACTGATAGAAGCTATAGAATCAAATGCTGAAATTACATTAAAAGAAGGCGATTATGAATTCGCGAAAGAACTGAAGGACCTGTACGGTACTGATGGTAACGAGTTTAATAAGAGCCATAAGAATGTAAAGATCGAAGTGGTTGAGGACGGATATCAGCTTATAATAGTTAATGCTAAAAATCTTACGATAGAAGGTAAGAAGAACGACGATGTATATCTGAGCAACAGCTCTGCGTTTGCCAGTGTTCTTAAGTTCGAGAATTGTGAAAATATTGTTATTAAAAATATTAATATTTATCATTCTCGTCCTAAGGATAAAGCAAATGGAGATGTTCTTTCATTCAAGGATTGTGATAAAGTAGCTGTTTCTGATGTATATGTTTATGATGCTGATGGTTATGGAATTGCTATTAACAATGTCACTGAATTTAGTCTGATTGATTCGGAAATTTATGGTTGTAAGACCGGGGCAGTATCTGCGACAAAGTGCAGTACACTTACCATTAATCAGTGTAAGATAAGTGGATGTGAAGGTAATCTTTTTAAGGTGACTTCGAGTGAAGTAAATATTGCTGACAGTCAATTTATTGATAATGGCATTGATAAAGGATTTATTAACGAATCAGCAAATAACAACATAGTGTTCGATTCATGTATATTTGGTGAAACTGAGTCGGCTGACTTGAATTACGGAACACTGGAAGGTGATGAAGGCTATAGCTTTACAGATTGCGACTTCGCAGAGGCTCAAACAGGTGTAGCTGTCCAAAATCCGGGAGGATCAGGCGCAGGTGCAGGTGGAAGCGGTTCGAATTATGAAGAGTACTATGTAACAGATTTGGATGGATTTTTTGATAGTATCGGAAGCAATAGAACTATTATAATGGCTCCCGGAGAATATAATATTACTGAGTATTTTGATTCTGTACGTAATACTGACAGATGGAGTGAGACGCATGATAATGTGGACGTCTGGGCCGGTTATGGGTACGGAAATTATAGTGTTGAGTTTTTAGATTGTGAAAATCTGACCATCAGAGGGGAAAGTCCACTTACAGAGGATCATGTAATAATCAAAACCGCATCAAGCAGTGGAGTTAGTGATAACATTGAGTTTTTTGAATGTAATAACTTGAGCCTCTATAATTTGGAGTTCGCATCATATCCGACATATGATGATAGTAACAGCTTCGTTTCATTTTATTATTGCAATGGTGGAGATATTAATTGCGTAAAAATGTATGTTGCGACCGGAACTGCGTTTGCTCCGTTTTGTTGTGAAGGAACCTGGTATGTATATGATTCCGAATTCAGTGGCGGAGAAGGTTTCGGAATGAATCTGGATTATACTGAGGGAACCTGGTATTTTGATGGATGCTGCTTTGACGGATCGGATAAAGGCGTATTCATAAATGACATAGACTGGTATATGAAGGAAGTTTCATTTAGCAACTGCTTTTTTGGATACAATGAATGGATGATGGTTTGCGATGATGACTCTATCGAATTAATTAACTGTGAATGTGGTGAAATCACAGATCAATATATGTTGATCGAGTATGAAAATCTGATAGAAGCAACCATGGACGAAGACGTATTATGTGATTGTTGGTATGCATATCTTTATGTCTGTGATGGGGAAGTATGTGAGGTACCTGCTAATAAAGCTGTTGAGATAGACTTTTTTGATGACTATACGGGATATATATATGGGCTTATAGATGAAGATGTTTTCTTCACCTGGTATGATGATAGTTACTATTCTGATTTGAGTAAGGTGTATATATATATCAGCAGCGGCTACGAGATTGAAGAAGGATATGTGGAAGGCAAAATATACGGTACTGAAGATGACAAGGCCAGAATGCATATATGCTTAGATGGTACCTATTATTTGTTTAGGTAATTAAGATGATTCCTTATGCGATTCTGTATGGAAAAGTACATAGCAAGGACGGAATGACAGTTGATGTTAATGTGCTTGAACTTATGAGCAACGGGTTTACTTTTAGATTGCCTTCCGGCTATGAAGAAATACATGGTGATATTTTGAAAATAGGTATGTATTTCTTTGACTGGTCTACCAAGCAGTATCGTGGGCTTAAAATTGATTTTATCGGTACCAATAATAGTGTATCCATAAAAGAAAATACGGATTTTTATGATGTGTATGAGGTTGGTGTTGATGACAAAGAATTTATTTCTTTATCATCGATGCTGACCAAACAATATATAAATTATATAGACTGTAAATTAAATCTTGACGATGCAGAGATGTCGGCGCAGATGACTGATTATCCTGCCGATGCCGATGCTGTATTTGCGAGCGGGTATGAAGAGCAGATTAAAGAGTTTGCTGTAAATATTATGGCGGACAGTGCGGCCCTCGGAGTGATGTCTGAAATGGCAGCAGATAATGAATGTGAGATGTGTTACAGTCTGGAAAACAGGAAACTCGTCGATATGTATTTGAATATGCATATTGACGAGTTTATTATGTCTGTTTTTAAGGATAATTACCTGGAAAAACATCCGCTTTCTAATGTTAAAATCAGGAGAATATATATTGGAAATCAGTATTGCACTAATCTAATGATTGACGTGGATACGGTGTTTAAGATTATTGATAAAGCTTACGAAGAGGGAACAAATGTCACACTTGCTATTCCGCCTGTATCTGCGACAAAATACGCATATGTATGTGAATATATAGATAAATTATTAGATTTTATTGTTGCAAAATATGGTGAGATGACAGACTGTTTTGAGCTGTGCGTAAATGATTTAGGCATGATGGATTATGCTATTAATAAGCACGGCAATGTTAAGGTGATTGAGGGTATACTTCTCAATAAATACAGACGTGACCCGAGAATGAAATATGTTGCAGATGTTAAACCTATGGAGACAGGTGTGGTGTATTATCCATATTATCAGACAAACACTGGAACATTTTGCCCGTTGTATGCTGCAGTTAAAAATGATGAAAGAGGCAATCAGGAGAGAGTATTTGTCTGTGGACACGAATGTGAGAAAAAAGTATTTTTATATCCAAATCGCCTGAATATGATTGGAAAATATAACAGCCTGTTCGGAGTCAGTGTGAATGGTATAGACAGTCATAATCATAGAAGGGTGGTGATCAATCTATGAGTATGAAAATAGTAGCCGGAATCGGATGTGTTGATGATTATTTTGATTATGTTGAAGCAGGCGCAGATGAATTGTTTTGCGGATATGTTCCGGCTGAATATATGCAGAAGTTCGGCAGACAATATCCTGCCAACAGGCGCGAGGTATTATATTACAACGTTCAGATCGGTTCAGAAAGCGAGCTATTGATTTTACGTAGAATGATCGAGAAAGCTAAGGTACCTGTTAGTATTGCTTTCAACGGATTGTTTTATGAAGAAGAGCAACGAGAGTTTATTGCAGAAACAGTTAAGCAATGTATGGCTCTCGGATATAAGGATTTTATCGTTGCAGAGCCGAAACTTTTGGCTAAGCTCGATGCGCTGGATGGCATAAGGCTAACTGTCAGCGGAGAACTTGGTGAAATGAATGAAGGAGTGATTAGACATGTTGCCGGTAAAAATGTCAGACGACTTATTTTCCCGAGACAGACCTGTATAGAAGAGATGAGTTCTCTGAATGATGCAGAAAAAAGACGGGGACTGAACTTAGAACATGAAGCGTTTGCGTTAAATGAAAAGTGCCATTTTACGGGGGCTTATTGCTGTTCTCTTCATTGTGATGAATTGTGTCATATTTGTAAGTTGCCCTACAGGTTAACGGGTAAGACAGATGTAAATATTGCGCTTGAGGGGGATGATTGCGCTGACGATAGTGAACGGTTTGAAGTGGATGAATGTACTGGTGGAAAGGTATGTGCTGGTAAAGATATAAATACCGATGAAGTTATAAGCGATGAATTAGTTGATTGCGAAAATGAGTATGTACTGGGAGAGACCGGATGTGCGGTATGCCTTCTTTGGAAAATGCGCTCCGCAGGTGTAACTCACTTAAAAATAGTAAGCAGAGGTAATAATTCCGAGGCAACGATAAATGATATCAAGTGTATGCGAATAGCGCTGGATATACTCGAAGACAGTAAGTCTGAGGATGAATATGTGAAACGCATATTTAGCGAGTTATTTCCAAATGGATGCAAAAAAAATTGTTATACACAAAGGTATAGCAATCCAATGTAGATTTATTTTTTCCGCAAATTATATTGCCATTTAAATATTGCAATACCGATAATGATTGCATATCCGATTATGCTTAGATAATCGGGAATCTCCGAAAAGAAAAAGAATCCCAGGAGAGCTGCAAAGATAATCTGTGTATAATCGAAAACTGAGATTTCTTTGGCCGGTGATTTGGTGTAGGCTTTGGT
>DCIR01000080.1:16183-31643 GCA_002317155.1 Lachnospiraceae bacterium UBA1721 | reverse complement strand
AATCTAATGTATCAAACTCCGTGTCTCCTAGATAATTATGAGTTCTAAAATAGTTATTGTAGTCTACCGAGCTCTGAATCCAGGTTTCATCATCTATGCCCCTACCTTCAGCCATACGTTTCTTAAGGACTTCAGGCTCTGTTGTAAGCGCTAATACCTTAATTTCAGAGAAAAATCTTTTCCCGTAAGTATGATGCAATCTGTCAATTCCACCGGCCATTGTCCATACTACAGGCTTTTTGCTTTGAGAAATATTCTTTGAAACAGAATATACCTGCTCAATCAAATCATTTTCCTCTTCGTCATTTTGCGGCCAGGCAATATTACGGAGCCAGTCAACATCAATAATCACATACTCATCAGTCATTTTCTGAAGTTCAATTGCTGTGGTTGTTTTACCAACTCCGCTACAACCGGTCAGGAAAAATATAGGCAGTTTTTCAAACTTCCACTCATTGCCGCATTTAGGGCACCTTATGATATTTCCCGTAACTTCTTTATCCCATTCTGTGTTTCCACACGCAGAACATATTCCTAACATTTTATAATCTCCTGTAATCTATCAAAATTTTCTTTTCCCGTTGCCCACACAATAGCAGGAACAGCCTTCGCTTTCTTTTGTCTGAACATTTCCAATCGATGTCTACCATCACAGACATAGAAGTCACCATCCTCCTTGTACTCAATAATAAGCGGCGGCGGATTCCAATTATCTACCGCGTTCATCATCTCATTAACATGACTGAAAAAGTATTCTATATCATTTTCCTCGGTCAAGTACTCCGGGGCTCCGGCTCTGATATTATTTAATAACGAAAGCTCAAACAGAATTATTCCTGTATAACCTTATTGTATCCGAGTTCTCTCGCCCATTGAAGTAATTCATTTACCCCGGAGCATCTAACAAATTTGACATCAGGTATTTTGAGCTCCCCTCCTTAACTAATAAAATAGGCCTCTACAGCCCAAACATTGTATTTAGTAAGTACACACCTGTTTGGGTCTCAAATATTTTATCTCTAAACTGTATGATTGCATCCCTGTTGAGATTGTCTTCAAGTGCATTAACCAAGAAATCAGCTTCCAACAAAATTCTATAATCTATTCCTTCGACATTTTCATATGTATGATGATGTCCGATCAAATAGCATACTCTTTCTATTTGTTCCGGACTGATTTCCTGAAATTCAGCAAGCATTTCTCTGGCATATGCAGGTCCCTCCTGCTCTTGTAACTTTCCATTTGCACTACCATATTTCACTTCCGCAGGATGAATTCCAATGTCATGCATAATAGAGGCAATATCAAGTATGAAAAGTGTATTATCGTCTATATTTTCCTTTACTCCAATTATATGTGCAAATTCATACACCTTCATAAAATGCTGGATACGCTTGGAATCACCTTTATCAAATTCAACCATTTTTAATATCAATTCTTCTACCAACATCTTCTTTATCCTTCTTTATTTTCTCGTATATAAAAATGTAAATTGTAGTGATTATTATAGCAAATACTGTCGCAGAAGGTGTAGCTAATCCCACCTGAAACAAAGATACTTATTCATATCTTGTTTCCTCCAAACAAAAAGCCGGATAAGCATTAGTAGGCATCTCAACCCACCATCTTATCCAGCTTGCTATTTCATAAAAGAATAGCTCACCCTCCGATGAACATATTCGTTATATCAATAATGACCTACATTTGCAAATCATCAGGCTTATTACTTACCCAATATTAATTAACTTCCTATTTCATCAAATCCGGCTCAGTCCAAAGGTTAAGCTTGGTTCCAATGCCTTTCTCAAGTGCATTTCTGTAACAAATAGTACCCCATGCAACATCTTCAACAGGCATACCACCTACAGAGTACACTACAATTTCGCCTTCTTTTCTATGAATAGGTGCCTTACCCATCAACACATCGCCCAAGTCCTCAAGCTGTTCCTTTTTCATCTTCCCCTCTGCAATTAAATCTTCAACATGAACAGCAGGAATCGGAACGGTATTGTATGCTTTTGGAGCGTACTCCTCTTCCCATGCCTCGTAAAGAAGAATACTATCTGCAACCGATCTTGCACGATTGATAATAAAATCATCGTCAAGTCTGAGTGCTGCTGTAGTCTCAATTACTGCACCGGGCTTAATCCAACTCTCAGCAATATAAGGATAAAATTCAGGGTCTCCAGTAGGAGATGAAGTTGAAACTGAAATAATATCTGCGTCCTTTACAGCTTCCTCTATACTATCAACAGCATATACATCTACTCCCGGATGATCCTTTTTTATATCATTGATAAACTTATCGAGAGAAGCCTTGCCGCGTCCCTTAACCTTTACTGTCTTAATCATTGGTCTTACTGCAAATGCTGCCTCAAGTGCAGTTTTACTCATAACACCGGGTCCGACAATACCAACAGTTTCAGTAATTTCGGGAGCAAAGTATTTAAAACCTACTCCCGGAACTGCACCGGTTCTATATGCAGATAAGATGTTTGCAGACATATATGCAAGAGGTGCTCCAGTATCCTTATCATTGAGCGTAAGCATAAGAATTGATCTGGGCAGACCTTTTGCCTTATTCTCTACATTTGATCCGTACCATTTCATGCCTGCCATATCAAATTTGCCACCAAGATATGCTGGCATTGCCATGAATCTTCTATCGGGTCCATCAACAGGCATTTCCGGGAAAGGAGAACTTTCAGGGAATGTGACCATTGTTCCGTGTGAGTTACCGTTTGAACCACCCATTCGATAATTACCTACCTTCATGAGTTTAAACATTTCCTCCATAGCCTCTACACAGCCTTTCATATCCTTAACACCAGCTGCGATCATGTCTTCTTCATTCAAATACAAAAAATCAATTGCAGGATAATTACTCATAATTAGTTCTCCTTTTTTGACCATTCAGTAAACTTTCTAGTTAATTAATAGTTATTCAAAATAATCACTTATTTATCGGCTTTTTTATGTGCTGCCAAATATGCATCATTCTCCATTGCCATCACTTCATGAATAGGAATAGCTTTGAACAAAGGTCTCTTCACTCTTACCTTGCACCAGATGACCGAATATATGCCAAGCACTACAAAAATCACCCCATCGATAATAAATATCTTAATTCTGTCAGCCGGATTATCTGAAATGTTCCATATCATAAATGCTGTTCCGATTGCAGCTATTATAGGAAGAACCGGACCAAAAGGAACCTTAAAAGTACGCGGTGCCTTAGGCAGTTTTTTTCTGAAAATAACAACATTAATATTTGAAATAACGTATGAAACCATCCAGAAAACAATTGCCACATTAATCATAAAAATCAATGAATCACTGGTAGAAAGACCTATTGCATTTACTACAATCTCTATCAATCCGATTACAAGAATACCCACATAAAATGCTCCTCTCTTATTCTTTTTTAAGAAAAATGAAGGTAGCAAATTAATCTTGGCCATACCTGCGCACATGAACGAAAATGAGCTCATTGCCGAATTAACAGTACTTACAACTGCTAAGGCTGATACAAGAATCATCCAATACGAACCAAACTTACCTAAAAGAGCAGTTCCATAGAAAATATGTGGCGATGGATCTGCCCCAAGTTCTTCATAAGGAGTATATCTGCTCATTCCGACAACAAGTAAAATCTGCATGATCAGAATAATCACAAGACTGAGTACCATTCCAAGTGGCACATTTCTTCGCTCATTCTTAATATTTTTTGCAATTGGTATTACGAATTCACATCCAATAAATAGGAAGAATGCTAGTCCGAGAAGCCCAAATGTATCTGTTACTGACCCAGCCAGATTCATTGGCTGTTCAACTATATCTCCGCTTCCCAAACCTATTGTACCGATAACACCCATTACAATAAGTGAACCAATTAAAACATATGCAACCACATTCTGAATTTTTGCAAAAATATCAACTCCCATAAGGTTTGCAAAAATTAAAATTGCAACCATCGCCACACTGAATACCCACGACGGTACACCTGTATCAAAAACACTATTAATTGCATTTCCAAACATCGCACACTCTACAGTGCCCGCAATAGCCTGACATACAAGATATCCACCTACCATGGTAAGAATGGTTACAAATGGCCCCATTCCTGCGAGTGTATACTGTGCAAGGCCGCCAGTTAGATTGGGCATCAGTGCGTTAAGTTCTGCAAGTGAAAGAGCTGTTAAAATATTAATAAGGCAAGCAAGAATCATAGTAATAATAAAGCCTGTTCCTAGTATGCTTGCGCCTTGTCCCAACGACATCAGACAGCTTGTTGCAACAATCAGTCCAACTCCTGTTGCTATAGCACTTGGTAATCCTAATTTTTTATCCATAATGCCACCTCTTAATATACAAATTTCACATTTATTTCAATGCTTCCATACCCTCTTCACCGGTTCTTACACGTACAATTCCTGATATAGGTGAAATAAAGATTTTTCCATCACCAATATGTCCGGTATAGAGTTCTTTCTTGATTACATCAACTACCTTATCTACTATCTCATTTTCAACAACGACCATAATATACTGCTTGGGAAGAAGTTCCATTTCCTCATTTTGTTCTGTAACATATTCGTAGGTACCCTTCTGTACACCACAGCCAATTGCCTGAATGACAGTCATTCCTGTTACTCCAAGCTTGCTAAGCGCTCTCTTAAGTCCTGAAAGCTTATTCATAGATGTAATAACTTCGATTTTTGAAACTTCCATATTCTTTACCTCCTCGTATAAAAAAGCGCCGAACTATCCTGTGGACAGCTCGACGCCTTTGTCATCAATCTCTTGTTGTCTGTATCATAGCTTTATGGCGCTCAAATAAATTGTAAAAATCAGAACAACTTAATAATTATTTTTTGCTAACAGTTATTAATCTTTCCATGATACTCTAGTTCATCAATCAACTTCAGATACTTCTTAGGAGTAATTCCTGCAAAATGCTTAAAATCCTTAATAAACTGTGACTGATCATAATATCCAAGATTAACAGCGGTCTCAGTCATATTGCTTACATTACCGTAATTCAATGTATCAACAGCCCGCTGAAATTGTATTATTTTGCAAAATAGCTTCGGAGAAAATCCCATCATATCCATAAAAACTTTATTGATATAACGCTCACTGTAACCTGTTCTCTCGCTGAGAGCACTCACTTTTATATTACCATTTGATTCATATATCATATCTTTGACAGCTAAACATAACTCCAATTTGCCATAAGGCTTTTCCATTCTATTTTCAAACCGTGTATATTCCTCCAAGAAGACCCTAATACGCTGATAAAAATCCTTTTCGGCAGCCATTTTCTCTATCAGAGTCCTATTGGGTAAGAGATCGTCCAAAAGAAGTCTTTTATTGATTAAATCTTTATGTACCGCACTTAATCCGGCCGGCATATTTCCAGGCAGAAATCTTACGCCAAATATAGTCCTGCCACTATCCCAATGTTGTAAACTACAAGCCAACACGGTACCGCACGCATAAGCCTTCATCTCATGATCACTGTACTCAAACAGTAAATCTATACATCCATCGGGCACAGAAACCAGTTCCACTGCATTCTCTATGGTAAAAGAATAGAAGTGGCTTATTCCCTGGCGCATATATATTTCCTGCATAAAGCCTGACGATGCCAGTACAAAAAACGGCTGCGTCGGCTTAATTCTGTCGGTTCTATTTATCACACTGGCTCACATTTCTCAGTCCCATGCATTCTTGCCCGCATATTGAGCAAAATGCTCAGGACTGTATTAATCAAAAGTCTTAGATTTTTGTCTTGAATCTATCATATCTTAATGCAGAGATATCCACAGGAGTTGTGCCCGTAGTAATGAGTTCTGCAATATTGTAAGCTGCTCCAGGAGCAATTCCGAAGCCATGTCCGCAAAAACCAGCTGCCAAAACAAGTCCCGGCACCTCAGGAACATTTCCGAGAACAGGTACACCATCAACCATCATATCAACCCATCCTGACCATGTTCTTACAATTTTAGCGTCAGCTAGAGCAGGGAAGTATTTCATGATTCCTCTGCACTCACATGAAGCGGTCATACTATTACAGATAGGTGTTCCATTATCCTTATTAACTCCCTCAAAGCCTGAAGTTCCACCGAATACAAATGAACCATGCTTAGTCTGGTGTCCATAGAAATCTGCCTCGGCAGTTCCGAGCATCTGATCAAACATATGTGGTTCGGCCTCAGTAACCAAACACTCAATCATATTCTGAGTCATAGGAATATCTATACCTACTGTCTCAACTATTTTTCTGCTCTGATAACCAGCAGCTACTACAATGGTATCACCCTCATAAACATTATTCTCAGTAATTACCTTGCGAAGCTTACCCTTAACCTTTTTAAGTTCGGTAACCTTCTCTCCTGTTATAAACCTTACACCCAAGCGGCGTGCCATCTTATAATAGCCAAGCGTAGTTGTAAGCGGATTTGCATGACCATCCGTAGGGCACCAGCTTGCACAGGTAACCTCTTCAGAAAGATAAGGATTGATTTTTCTAACTTCGTCACCATCTATCATTCTTACATCGAGACCAACCTTAACTGCTCTCTCAGTAAGTCCCTCAAGGATCTGCTTATGCTTCTCAGTTTTACCAAGACGCAGATTACCATCCTGGTGATATTCACAATCAACCTCCAACTCTTCAGAGAGCGTAGGCCACAAATTTTTGATTCCGTACATTACCAGAGGAAGCTCTCTCGGATCACGTCCTGACTGACGAACACCGCCACCATTTCTTGATGATCCACCATTTCCAATATGGTCACTTCCCTCCAAGACAATTACGCTGGTTCCTTTCTTAGCCAAATAATATGCAATGGAACATCCTATGATACCACCGCCAATGATTACTACATCTGCTGCATTACTCATATTCGTTCCCCTCCATTAATCCTGTGCTTCTTTTGCTAAAATACGCATCTCTGTGGGTCTCATTGGTGCCCTGCTTGTTGCCGGCTCAAGCTCTGCCGGTGAAATACCAAGTTCCTTTGCTACAATGCCTTTAACAAGTCTTGCACAAGTCTGTCCCTGGCACAGTCCCATACCTGTTCTTAAATACCTTCTGATTTCAGTCATCGTCCACATACCATCATGTACTGCTCTTCTTATTTCACCCTTTGTAATTTCTTCACAACGGCAGATGAGCATATCGTCATCAGGTGCCGGAACAAACTCTCCTATATCTCTCGATCTATCATTTACAGAATTCATATAATCATTCCTCCGATACAAGTATTACGTGTCAAATATTACTCACTTTGCCTAACTGACACAGATATGAGCTACACTTCTTTTTTGAAAAATCTTGCCTTCATTACAAATTCAACCGGCACTTTCATAGTAAGAAGATGAGTCTTATCAAATGCAGGTGATGTTCTCACATTAACAACCTCTGCCTCACAAACCTTCTGACCACTTCTGCCAAGCGCGATACCTTTATCGCCCACTTCAGGAAGTGGTAAAAATTCATAAGGCATAGTAATACTTGCATATCCTTCCTCATAGGTCTCATCAACAAGGAAAATAGCTTGACCTGAGCAAGAAGCAACACACATACCGCAGCCTACGCAAGTAGCCTCAGGGTCAATTGCAGGAAGTGCTGTAATATTCGCACCGATTTTTATGCACTTCTTAGGGCATGAATCCTGACATGGATTACAAGGAATATTCTGAGTACACTCAATCACAGGATGTATTCCCTTTGCTCTGGTAACACCGGGGAATCTTTCAATTTCATCGTCTGCTACATAACCCTTTTTAAGAAGGTTGGTTGATATATCTATTCCCTCATCAGTCTTCTCTATCATCTGACCTCTGTTTTTGGGAGCAAACATACCCTGTCTGAGCCCGTCGAGAGCAGCATCCAGCTCTTCAAGCTTGCTGTCAAGTTCCTCCTTCTCAATATATCCAAGATACTCCGCAGCAGCGATACCTGCCATACGTCCTTCAATCATTGCAGAACTTGCTTCCTCAATTCCTGACACATCTCCTGCAACAAATACACCCGGAATTGAAGTTCTGCCATATTCGTCACATATCGGAACCTGTCCACCTCTCTTAGGATTGTCTTCCATCTTACATCCCGCCATCTTAAGAAGCTGTGACATTGGAGAAAGACCTACTGCAAGACAAATTGTATCCACATCAAAGTGTTTCTCAGTACCAGGTATAAATTTAAATGATGAATCAACCTCTGCAATTGTTACACCTGTTACATGGTCTTCACCTTCAGCCTTAACAATTGTATGCGAAAGATAAAATGGTACTCCTGTTCTGGCAACCTTAGCCGCATGTACACCGTAGCCGCCTACTCTTGGTGCAGCATCTACAAGTGCAACAACCTCGCAACCACACTGAATTAACTGAAAGCTCACTACCAGGCCCACATTTCCGGAGCCAAGCATCAATATTTTGCTTCCGGGCTTCACACCATGAAGATTCATCATAGTCTGCGCTGCACCTGCACCTATAACACCCGGTAATGTCCATCCGGGGAATGTAACCATATTTTCAGACGCTCCTGTCGCAATAATGATTGTATCACCCTTATAATGATGCATTTCATCATTGATTCTTACGGTAATTTCCTTGTCCTGATACATACCGCAAACCGTTGCATTCAGCACTACCTTTACGCCTGCCGCATCAGCTTCCTTCAACAAATCCTCACCGATTTTGAATCCTCTTATTTTTGCCTTATGCTCCTTGGACCCAAAAAATTTATGAATCTGCTTGAATAACTGTCCACCTGGCTTTTCATTCTCATCAAATACAACTACCTCAAGCCCACGTTTTGCAGCTTCAATTGCAGCCGATAATCCGGAGGGTCCTGCTCCTACAATAATCAAATCATATCGCTTCATAACCTAACTCTCCTTTCAAGACTGCTCATCAAAATGTTTTTCGCTGACACCATACTGAGTCTGAACCTTCATACCATCCTCAAGTGGAGTAACGCATGTTCTAACGTTGGGTTTCCCATTTACTATCATTACACAGTCAGTGCATCTGCCTATTGCACAAAAAATACCACGCGGCTTATGCTCCTTCTGAGTGTATCTGTGTATCATCACACCTTCCGCTTTAAGTGCTGCCGCAATAGGCTCACCTTCATATCCATGAAGCTCCTGCCCATCAAAAGTAAAGGTTACCTTTTTTCCCTTCTCCTGTTTTCCAAGTATAGGGTGCTCTTCAATTCTTGCTTCCATATCTATGTCCCCTTTCTATAATCCGAACTGACAAAATCTACTTAATATACAAACTCGTAACCAAGTAAGCTTATCTCCAACGCTCATATAAAAAAGCGCTCAGCTCAATCATAGATTGAACTAAGCGCCTTTGCTTACGTTTCCGATAAACATATCATATATCTCTATATTATCAAAAAATTGTACAAATCGGAACACAAAAAACACAATACTTCACATAATCAGTTCTATATGTCATTTAATTATATTTATTTCCCACTATACTTTATATAGTAAATCATAAAAAAACACGAGGATGACTTTCCGGTGTAGAAAGCATCCTCTTGTTTCGTCATACGTTTATTTAAATGCTAGGGAAGGCACTTAAATCATTGTGATAATACTTCCGGCCCAAACTTCACCTTTAAGAATTCGATGATTGTTTGAACACATTTTTCGCGTCCGATACGATCACTGTTAAGAACCAAATCATAGTTGGTTGGATTGGTCCAATCCTTACCGCCTGTATAATAGCTGTAATACTTTGCACGATATTTATCTGTGCTTGAGATAAGTTGATGTGCTCTCTTTTCAGGCACCTTCATCTTTTCTACAATCGATTTCACACAAGCCGCTCTGGGAGCTTCGATATACAGACTAATTACATTAGGATAAGTTCTCAGTATGTCATCCGCGCATTTTCCGATAATAATGCAACTCTCTGTTTTTGCGAGTGATCTAATCAACTCCGCTTGAACGTTGAATACATTCACATCCGATACAAAATCCTTCTCGCTGGGTTCCAAAACTCCGGTTACCGGCACTCTTCTTAAGAAATTAGCGATATGTTTTCCACGAAGTTTTTCATCAGTCTCTACGAAAATTGCTTCATCTATACCACTTCTATCTGAAGCCATTGTAAGAATCTGTCTATCGTAACAAGGAATTCCAAGCTGCTCGGCAAGCCTCATTCCGATATCCTTTCCACCACTTCCGAATCCTCTGGCGATTGTAATAACGTAATTCATATCACACCCTCACTTTCATCTCAAGGGCCTCCTTATCGAAAAGCTCCCCGAATGATTAATTAGTCTGCATCTGCCTTAAGTACTGCATTAAGCATTACACTTGCGCCTTCAGTGCAGTGCTCGGGTGATGAATACTCAGGCTCACAATGGCTAAGTCCATCCTTCGACTGTACAAAAATCATAGTGGTAGGAAGCATGTATGCTGCAAACTGTGCATCATGTCCTGCTCCCGAGTGAATATACTGATGTGATACTCCAAGTTCCTCAGCAGCTGCCTTAGCATAGCTTACAAGCTTCTTATCCCAGTATACGGTATCTCTGTTCCAAGCCTTAGTTACTTCGCATGTGCAACCACTCCAAGTCTTGTCTGCACAACTCTTAACAATTGCAAGAACCTTCTCAAGAACAGCAGGATCTTCATGACGAGCATCAAATGAAAAATCAAAGAAATCAGGTACACAGGTATGTACATTGGGATGACATACAAGTTCACCGGTGGTATATACAAGGTCTGAATATCCAAGCTTGTCAATTTCCTCATGGAGATACAGGAGTGCCTGTGATGCAGCCAGGAAAGCATCCTTTCTCTTAGGCATAGGGAATGTTCCTGCGTGAGTAGTCTGTCCATAGAACTTAAGTCTATAGTTGAACATTCCAAGAACACAGTCTACAATTCCAATATCATTGCCGGCATCCTCAAGAATGGGACCCTGCTCGATATGGGTTTCAAACATATAAAGATACTTATCAGGGCTAAGACGATACTTCTTGTCGCCCTTGAATCCAGATCTATCAAGTGCTGCTCCAAAAGTATCACTACTATCGAGTACACTCTTTGAAAGCATCATATCTTCAAACTTAAACTTACCTCTGATGTCCTCAGGAAGATAGTCATAACATACAATACCTGAACACATCATAGCAGGCGGATAAAGTGAACCTTCCTCATTGGTCCAGATCATTGCAGTAAGCGGATGCTTATGAGGAATATTGTTTTCCGCTACAGTCTCAAGGACCTCCATAGCTGACATTACTCCTAGAATACCATCATAGTTACCACCATTCTTAACAGAGTCACAATGTGATGCCATTACAATTCTCTTGGCGTCTGCATCGGTTCCGGGAAGGGTTGCGTAAATATTGGCAACATCATCAATTTCAATTGTCGCACCTATTGCTTTCATTCTCTTTACAAATTCGTTTCTAGCCTGAATAGCAGCCTCTGAAAGCGAATAACGTGTAATTCCACCATGACCCGCATCACCAAACTTAGAAAAAGTACTAATCTTATCACTCATTCTCTCTAAACTACATTTATACATAATACTTACCTTCCTTTCATATCATATAATATTATTTAGGTAATTTATCTTTACTTACTCTTATACCTGACGGCTTAATTGCACATGCAGGGCATACAAGCGTACACAACTGACATCCCACACACTTTTTAGGTATCAATGATGGAGTTCCGGTCATGGGATCAAGTGCAATTGCCTGATGTCCACCATCAAAGCATGATACATAGCAACGTCCACAACCTACGCAAGCATCTCGGTCAAACTTAGGAAACTCAATCGTACTTCTATCAAGTGCTCCGGGATCTATTACATTACCCAGTGCTGCACCGACAAGTTCATCAACGGAAGAATATCCCTTGCTTGCAAGATATGTTGACAATCCATCAATCATATCATCAATAATTCTGTATCCGTATTGCATAACAGCAGTTGTAACCTGAACTGTTCCACATCCGAGTGCTATGAATTCCATTGCATCCTTCCAGGTTTCGATTCCACCCATACCTGATATAGGAGCTGATGCAGTTCTTGGATCTTTTTTCATATCATGGATAAATCTGAGGGCTATCGGCTTAACCGATTTTCCTGAATACCCACCTATAGAAGACTTGCCGACAACATCCGGTGCAGATGCCAAACTTTGTGGATTAACATTCATAATACTCTTGATAGTATTAATGGCTGCCAGTCCATCTGCTCCGGCTTCCATTGCTACTGCTGCAGGCTCCTCCATTTTGGTTATATTGGGAGTCATCTTAGCCAGCACAGGAAGCTTAGTACCTTTCTTAGTTGCGGCAGTGTATTTTCTTACAAGTTCAAGATTAGTTCCGACATCGCTTCCAAGACCTTCACCTACCATCTGAGGACAAGAGAAATTGCACTCAATAATATCTGCTCCGGCCTCTTCCATCATCGTTGCAAGTTTTGTCCACTCTTCCTCATTCTGTCCCATTATTGAAGCAACAATAATCTTGGTGGGATAATTCTTCTTTAGTTTTCTGAGGAAATCCATATTCTCCTCAATTGAGTGGTCCGAAATCTGCTCAATATTCTTAAATCCGATAAACGGGTTTTCTTCCTTCTCAAGAGCAGCAAATCTGGGTGATACCTCATCTGGAGTAAAAAGACCTATTGTCTTAAATGCTACGCCGGCCCAGCCCATCTCAAAAGCCTTTGCTACCATCTCATAATTGCTACCAACAACCGATGAAGAAAGAAGAAAAGGATTTTCAAAATGTACTCCACAAAAATCTATCGAAAGATCGACCTTGCCACATTCACTCCCTTTTTCCTTAGCGATAATATTCATTACCTCAGGTATATCAATCGGCTTATCAATTTTGCCTCTTTTACAAGCTGCTTTACACGGAGCAGTACAATTCTCACAAGGATTACTGCTTCCGAGCTTTTCCGCTGCTCCTCCAGTATTATCAAATCTTACTGATCTGATAATATCTGAAACCGGCAACTGATTTGGGCAGCTTTTAGAGCAAGAAGCATTGTGGCACAAAAGACAACGTCCTGTCTCACTTTTTAGCTTTATTTCCTCATATGCCATACACATCCACCGTCTTTCCTTATAGATTAATCCTACACATTATTAAATCAGAATCAGTAATCATTATTTTGCCTTAGGTACTCTCTTTACATAGTTACCGCTTCCGGGGATACCTACATATTCACCATTGTCATACACAAGATTTCCACGAAGGTATGTCTGTACAGGATAACCGTGAAGTTTCTTACCTTCCCAAATAGTGTGATCATAATCAGAGTGCATATTATCAACGCTGATAGTAAAATCTTTATCCTTATCGTAGATTACGATATCTGCATCTTTACCTACAGCGATTGCACCCTTTTCAGGACATCCAAAGATTTTAGCAACATTGGTAGAGCAAAGCTCAACTACCTTCTCGAACGGAATCTTTCCGGCATTTGCAGCGTCAAGCATATATGGATACATATTTTCAACACCTGCGCATCCATTAGGAATCTTTGTAAAATCATCCTTGCCCCAATCCTTTTCATAACTCTGGAAAGGACAATGATCTGTAGCTACAGTATCAATAAATCCGGCCTTGATAGCTTTCCAAAGAGCTTCCTTGCTCTCTTCACCCTTCATCGGAGGTGAACATACGAAATTGCGTCCGTCTTCTCTCTTATAGACATCGCAGGTAAATTCAAGGTACTGAGGACAGGTCTCTACATATAGTTCATGGCCGTCCTTCTTTGCTTCAATACATGCTTCAAGACCTTCCTTATCAGCCATGTGTACTATATAAACAGGTGCGTCAAGATGTGTTGACCAGTGAACAACTCTCTTATCTGCTTCTGCTTCAACAAACTCAGGTCTGCTCATATAATGATACCAAGCTGAAGTCTTGCCTTCCTTAAGGTACTCTGCCACTCTTAAATCAATCAAATCAGGATTCTCAGCATGTACATTAATCATTGCGCCAAGCTCCTTTGCCCTGAGGAGAAGGGTTGCGAGCATTCCGTCATCAACCATCATTCCCTCTTTCTTATATACAAGGAAACACTTAAATGAAGTAATACCTTCCTCTACAGCAGCCTCCATCTCTTCAAGGATTTCACCTTCATTGAGATTGGTTATGCAGCAATGAAATGCATAATCACAACATGCTTCCTTTTCAAGTACAGCCTTTTTAGAATTCACAAGACCTAAAATAGTCTCACCCTTATGCTGTACGGGATAGTCAAATATAGTAGTTACACCACCGCAAACAGCGGCTCTGGTTCCGGAAAGATAACTGTCTGCAGATACAGTTCCGCCGAAGGGCATTGCCATATGTGTATGTGCATCGATTGCACCGGGAAGTACAAGCTTACCGGATGCATCCACAACTTTCGTTGCAGATATATCCATATCCTTACCGATTGCAACTATCTTACCGTTATCTACTGCAACATCTGCTACATAACTCTCTGTTGCAGTTACAATTGTTCCGCCTTTAATCAATAAATCCATAGCCATACCTCTCTTCTCTTAAGTATCAGCGACAGAGCCTTAACTCTGTCGCCTTAACTTTTTATTTTATCTCCGGCCACCTAACCCCTTTGTCAAATGACCAAAGATAAATTACTAAATGTTACCTACTGAAAATTCTCGGGCTTATAAACAAGTACAAGACCTGATCTCTGATAAATCTGTGCGATTTCTACAAGGTTCATACCGCCTGCATTAGCTGATGCAAGGTTAGTTTCCCAAGTTACACCAAAATCAACTGTTCCGTTATTTACAGCGGTAGTTTCTGCAATATCACCACCACCTGATACGATGGTAACCTTCAAACCAACTTCCTCATAATATCCAAGGGCATCTGCTACAAAATATCCCATGAACTGAGCCTGAGGTAACCACTTGAGCTGAATAGAAACTTCAGACTTTTCAACTTCAAAAGTACCATCAGAAGCCTTAGCTGTCTCAATGTATGTCTTGTCTCTGATATCATCAAGAGTCAGACCCTGGAATACTGAATTTGCCGCTGCGTCATCAAGTGTTACATATGTCTTAGCGATATCAAGAGTCTGCTGCATTGCTTCATCATCCATGTTACCAATGTCGTTTACAGTATTACCCTTTGTGTCAGTAGTAATAAGCTTAGCAACCTCGGTAGCCATATATAACTGATGATCGGGAGATACACTTGATCCGGCCTCATATACAATCTGAGCAGCCTCTTCAGGATGCTCAACTGCATACTGCCAACCTTTAAGTGATGCGTACAAAAATGCAGCTACAGTGTTGGGATTAGCTTCAGCAAATGCCTTATTGCAGAAGATGTTATCTTCCATCATTGCCACGCCTTCATCATTCATATCTACAACGCCAACTGTGTCGCCATATCCGTAACCACCATCGTAGCTATTACGAACAAGTCCA
>DCIR01000080.1:0-16120 GCA_002317155.1 Lachnospiraceae bacterium UBA1721 | reverse complement strand
TCCATTGTGAAATCTTCACTCAGATAATCAGTAGGAAGACCATACTTAGCAAGGAGTGCAAGTACCTCATACTCATTACCGAGTCCCCAGTTACCAACCTTACCTTCTGCTGCAGCAGCCTTGATAACGTCCTCATTTGTAAGTCCGGTATCAACTGTAACATCTGAAGAAACAGTAGATGTAGAATCGCCGGTTGTAACGGTACTGCTGCTACCTGTTCCTTCTTCTGACTCACCGCATCCTACGAGCATTGCAGTCACCATTGCTGTTGCACATAAAAGGCTCAAAACTTTCTTCATTTTCATAATCATTTCCTCCTATAGATGTATATATATTCCGCTGATTATTTGTATTTCCTCAGCAAAATACTCTGAAAAATCATCAACACCGCATATGAAACTATACCGATAAGACATGCTGTAGCTATATATGCCCATGCTGTTGAATACTGCGCCAAAACAATATTTTCTCTGATTTGACGTCCTACGCCGGTGATATACTCCGCGAAGTACTCGCTTACTATCGCCGTCATTATGCTTGCCGGAACCGAAACCTTAAGAGCTGTAAAGATAAACGGTACCGAATTTGGTATTCTGAGTTTGAACAAAACCACAATTCTTGGTGCTGCATATATCTTCATCAAATCTTCCGAAAAAGGCTTGAGCTCCGATAATCCTCTATAAGCATTGAGTCCCATGTTAGCTGCTGCTATAAGAACAACCACAAGGATCTTTGCAACCATACTTCTTACACTTGCATCCTTTGATACATCCTTGGTCCAGTTGTTGAGAACCGGTGCCATCGCCACTACGGGAATAGAAGCAAAAGCTCCTATTATTGATAAGCCCGCAGAACCGATTTGGGGAAACATTGCAGTGAGTACCGCCACTGCATACCCAAGAAGCGATCCGATAGCCAGACCGATAAAGGCAACCTTTATCGTATCTAAGGTGTTGGCCCAGAGCTTTTCTCGGATATCAAACATGATGCTTCCAATTTTAGATACCAATGGGAGGGTAAAGGTATCTGTTCTAAACAAGGTATGTAATACCTGAGTTTGCCACAAAATAAGTATTACGATTCCTAATACTACCGGTAATACTACTGCTGATGCAGCCTGCCATTGCGGATCGTTTCTAAGTCTTTCCGCTATACTTTGAGGTCGTTTTCTTTTTATTTTCTTAAAATCATTCTCCATAAATTTCAACGCCTCCTTTACTTACTCTTTTTTGCTTTTACTGTCCTCTTCCAAGGTGATACAAGCAGCTCCAGCCATCCCATTATTTTTCCGGAGAAAACTCCGATGAATGCACTGAAAAGAACTATCAGCCAGAATACATATATGCTCATCGCATGCTTTAATGATTGTGAAAGCATACATCCAAGTCCACCGTCACCCTGAAGTGTATCAACCAGGATTGATGCGGTAACAGCCATTGGTGCTGCTATTTTCAAGCCGGTAAAAAAATACGGTATTGATGCAGGTATAAGAACTTTGCTGTAAAGCATCCACTTCTTAGCTGCATATATAAACATCAAATCGTATTTTTCTTTCTCTACAGACTTAAATCCAGCTAATGTATTGGTAGCCACCGGATAAAAGCTAAGAATTGCTGCAATAAGAATTCGGCTCTTGTTGATATCTCCGGTTATCGAAAGAATAATAGGTGCTAATCCAAGTACCGGTATCAACTGTATTAACATCAAGTATGGAAAAATTAATTTTTCAACCACACCCGAAAGCTTCATGATCAAAGCAAAAACAAAACCAAGCAAAGCGCCCAGTGCAAATCCTAATAGAGCTCTAAGCAATGTCGCCTGTGCACTTGTAAGAACTATTTGCGTTGCCGTCATACCATTTGCAACTTTCTTTGTCGAAAAGATTGCTGCAATGATTTGATACAAATGCGGTAGAATATTTTCCGGTGTACGCTTGTGATTGGCAATTACCGTAGCCCCAATCTCCCAAGCTCCTATCAAAACAATCGTCCATATAATACCCGGCAAAACATTTAATATCTTTTGGGAAAAGGCCCTTTTGTTCATTAAACACTCCCCCCTTCAAAGCTGTTTCTTACTTTTGCAACAAGCTCTGTAAAGTGCGGTGTGTCTTTTACCTCCAATGTTCTCGGTCTGGGAAGATCAATATCAACTACTGCTGAAAGACGTCCGGGATGAGGTGAAAGAACACATACCCTGTCTGAAAGAAATACAGCTTCCTGAATATTATGCGTAACAAAAAGGATTGTCTTATTTGTAGCTCTCCAAGCCTTAAGCAAATCCTCATATAACTTTTCCTTTGTGAACTCATCAAGAGCTGAGAATGGCTCATCCATCAAGAGTACATAAGGATCCAGGCTGAATGCTCTTGCAATGTTTGCTCTCTGCTGCATACCACCTGACAACTGTCTGGGATAATGATTAGCGAATTCTTTAAGACCAACCATCTCAAGCATTTCATCTGCTCGCTTTGATCTTTCTTCCTTTGAGTACCCCATTATTTCCATAGGGAGTTCAATATTTTTCTTTACCTTTCTCCAATCAAGGAGCACCGGCTGCTGGAATACAAATCCGAATTTCTGCTGGAGACGAATCTCCTTAGGAGTCTGTCCCTGAATATGAATATCTCCTGTTGACGGTTGCTGAAGATCAGCTACAGATCTTAAGAGTGTTGTCTTACCACATCCCGAAGGACCAAGAAGTGCTATAAACTCTCCCTTATATATTTCAAGATTCACGCCTGTGAGGGCCTGAACATCATTTCCGCTGTTATCACGAAAGGTAACACCAAGTTCTCGAATTTGGATTTCTACTTCTCTTTTTTCTTCACTCATGTTTAACCTCCCGGAACGACTGACTCGTTCTCTTTATTCCCTTAATTGCTTTTCTGCGACATTTACCATATTCGACACAGATAAAAAAATACAGCAAAGACGGTTTTCTTTCGAACCAGCGCCTTTGCTGTACTTGTTGATGTGAGTATACTTATTCACGATTTATGCTTCAACATATCGGAACACAAATCGTTTTGTGCTAATGAACAATAATGTATTAAGTACCGATATATGCATCGATTACTCTATACATTCATCTCTATTTTGAAATAACTTTCTTATACAGCTTTATGCAATCCTCTTCTGTAACTATCTTTCTGGTATTTCCCGGACTTCCTGATGCGATGGCATCGTGCGCCATTTTTTCAATAACTTGAACAAATTCCGCTTCATCAATTCCATACTGTCTTAATGTTGGCACCTCACAGGCTTTTATTACAGCGGCTACTTTATCAAGAAATCTTTTTGATGCAACTTCATCAGAATTATTATTTGTAGCAACTCCTATCTCTCTTCCAAGTGCTGCAAATCGATCATACGCACCGTCTATCGCATATTCCAAGCAATCCCCAAGCAGCATTGCGTTACTTATGCCGTGCGGAACATGAAATAGAGCTCCTATAGGTCTACTCATTCCATGTACTACTGTTACACTGGAGTTGTTTATACAAACACCGGCTTCATAAGCCGCCAGCATCATTTGCTCCCTCGCTTCACAATCTTGACCGTTACTATATGCCGCAGGAAGATAATTAATAATTCTCTTAATTGCTGATATCGCATAGGTATCTGTCAGACAAAATGCTTTTTTAGATGTATAGGCCTCGATAGCATGCGTAAGTGCATCCAAACCTGTTGCTGATGTTACAGATTTAGGCATATCCATCGTGTACTCATAATTGAGTATTGCAACATCAGGAATCAGACAATCTCCTTTAAGAAGCATCTTAATATCCTTCTCAGAATCAGTGATAACTGTGAACTTTGTAGCTTCTGATCCTGTACCGGCTGTTGTAGGAATTGCTACTATAGGTGGAAGGTCTGCTTCTATTTCAACGCCCATATAATCGCTAATCTTACCACCACACTTAAGCATAACTGCTATTGCCTTCGCTGAATCAAGTGGACTTCCACCACCAATACCGATGATAAAATCACAATGTGATCTGATATAACAATCTCTTCCGGCCATTATCATTGTGTCAGTTGGCTCTCCTGTTATTTCAGAAAAAACATTGTATGCTATAGTTTCCTTTTCAAGGACCTGAATAAGTTCCTCCACCATAGGAGATTTCGCAACATGTGGTCCGGTTACTATTAATGCACGTCTTCCAAATGTAGAAAACAATTTAGATGCTTCTGTCAGCGACTCACGCCCTACAAATACTTTTGAAGGAATTGAAAACTTAGCCATTACATTACCCCCTTATAAATTCACAGCGACATCTCTGCCGCTGTGATTGTTTATCCATAATTCAGTTCATTCCGTCTATCCCGGTTAATTATAGTTCTGAATCTACTATTCCAAGGACCTCATCAAGCTTTGCCAATTCTTCAAGCACCTGCTCTTTTGTAATAATGAGAGGAGGACATACAAAAATCATATTCTCATGAGAATAAGTCATAAACTTTCTCTCTTTAAGCATTCCTATGATTTTACTCATCTTACCATCAGGATCTTTACCGTAGCTTACCAAAGGTTCCTTAGTAGACTTATCCTTTACAAGTTCTACACATGAGAACAATCCGATATGTCTAACATCACCAACACATGCATGCTTCTCCTTTAATGTCTCAAGAGCTACTGCAAGTACCTCACCTACCTTGTTGACATTATCGAGGATATTAGCCTTCTTGTAGTAATTAACACAAGCCACACCTGCTGCACATGCAAGAGGATGTCCGGAATAGGTCAATCCGCAAGAAAGAAGGTGGTCATCAAAATACTCAGCAATCTTTTTAGAAACAGCTGCTCCACCAAGCTGGATATATCCGCAAGTAACACCCTTAGCAAAGGTTACAATATCGGGTACTACATCGAAGTTCTCAAATGCAAACATTTTACCTGTTCTGCACCAACCAGCCATTACCTCATCACAAATCATTACAATACCGAATTCATCACAGATTTTTCTTACTCCGGGCAGATATCCCTTAGGTGGAATAATAATTCCGTTTGAACCTGTAATAGTCTCCATCACAATAGCAGCTACCTGATCAGGACCTTCATAAATAATCTGCTCTCTAAGTTTGTAGAGATAGTACTCTGTAGCCTTTTCTTCTGACTCAAATTCAATAGGCTCTCTATAGATATACGGATCAAAAAACTTAACAAATCCGGGGATACCGGGCTCCAAAGGATATCTTCTAGGCTCACCAGTCAAATTTCCTGCACCGAATGAAGAACCATGATAGCTTCTATATCTTGAAAAAATCTTCTTACGTCCGGTAAACATACGTGCAATCTTTATTGCATTCTCATTGGCATCTGCACCGGCATTTGTGAAAAACACTTTACCAAATGAATCAGGAAGCAAATCAATAATCATCTTTGCGAGTTCCGCTCTGGGTTCAGAACCAAGTGAAGGTCCGATATAACAATACTTATCAACCTGTTCCTTAATTGCTTCTGCAATATCAGTATTTCCATAACCAAGGTTAAGATTTACCAGCTGCGAAGCCATATCAGAATATCTGTTTCCATCAAAATCATAGTAATAAATACCCTCAGCCTTTTGAACAGGAATAGGATTAATGCTTCCCTGCTTACTCCATGACTGCAACACATATTTCTTTTGTGTTTCTCTAATTTCTTCTCCGCTCATTCCCATAACAAATTCCTCCTACATTATCATTCCAACCGCGAAAGCTCTTTATGAAACCTACGCCTCAAACAACATATTCGCTTGATAGTGACAATATAATTCTCACGATAAGTCACAACAATAAATTGCAAAACAAACTTACTTGTGCCAATGCACAAAAAAGAGCAGATACAGATTTAATAATCTGCACCTGCTCTTGTGAAGACAAATATAATTCTTTTTTTCATCTGTTGGATAAAGTAACCGCTATACCAATATATCCTTTAATGTCAAAGCAATAATCAATTCAACCCTTGTATTCATAGATGAAATATCCATATTAAGGATTTGACTTATTTTACCCAGCTTGTAATTTATAGTATTACGATGAACAAACAATTCCTCTGCGGTATCCTTAACACTTCCATCGTTTTTCAGATACTTATCCAGCACAAAGCAATAATCTGTATTGTTATTCTTATCATAATCAACCAATGGTCCGATTGTACAACGATAGTATTCTCTCATTATCTCTAAATCATCAATTCCCATCAGCAATCTATATATTCCAAGATCAGAATAAAATACATTTTCAGAATTGATTTTTCCGCTCATACGTAACTTTTGAATAGCTCGTGCTTGATTATAGCTTTTATATAAACACCTCACGCTTTTAGTCAAACGACCAACTCCAATACTTATCTTTTCTTCAGGGATCAGTAGCATATTCAGTCCTTCTCTGACTATATCGATAAATTCGTGTTGCTCTTCAATTGTCATATCAGCCATTATCAGAATTATTTCATCATCATTAGAAAATACAGAAAACTTACTATAGCGATGTCTCATTCTGTTATCTATACTTTCAGCCAATTCTTCAAGTCTGCTTACTCTGTTACCGGAAGAAAAATCAAATCGCATTACCCCCACACTATAATGCCAATTAACATTAAATTGTTTCTGTGAAAGCGGAACCACATACAACTCTTCTTGCTTTGGAAACAGAATAGCATTTTTAAACGCTGCAGTTACTTCTCTATTTCGCTGGTCATCTTTAGTAATTGCATAACAGAAAATTCTTATAATCTCAGCAAGATGTATTTTCCAAGGAACAACATACAAAGGTAAATTCACCTTATCGCAAAACTTAATCGTTGCATCCGGAATTTTATCCAAATATGGTCCTATGTTAACAATAATTCCTGCTATCCTTTTTTCATATAATTGATTAACCAGCTCGGTAAGCCCTTCTTTTCCTCTTAATCCAATTCCGGTAACAATCGCTACTTCCCCACCAACCAGGAATTCTGTAGCTTCTATAGACTCAACCATATGAACCCAATTAACTCTATTGCTAATCCCCTCTTTACCAGCAACCAGCGAAATATCTTTATGTTCAACTTTTTGAACCAATCTGTTTAATTCTATAGCCATAATATGCTCCTATTCCGCTTATGGAAATTTCCTTCTGCTAAAAAACAATAAGCAAGGGAGTTACAAACACCCTTGCTTATTCATAGTTACCAGTATTTATTTTTCGTTAGTCTATCATTCGAATAATTGTCTGTCAACACAAACTAAAAAACAGACTTCCAATCCATTTTATCAGCAACCTCTAAGATTTAATTTTTAGTGTGTTTTCAACAGACCTTCTTATCAATTCCACATTCACTTACACCCTGCAAAGACAGCCCTCCGGTTACAATTTGTTGTTGGTATGCCACTTTTTCCGCATACCCAATTTTAAAGGCGTAAACTCGGTGTAAATTAAAGGTCAAGCGCCAAAAAATCCAGTATTTATGCGACTTTCAGAGTACTGTTCGAACTATGCCGTGGCAGACAAAAAGACTTTTATCATGCTCTAATTTGCCTCCCTTTGCCCCGATTTGCCCTGTTTACGGGGATTATTTTTGATAAAAGAAATGTTTGTCTGTCAAGTGGACATCAGACAAATGTACATATTATGGCTAATCGAGGCAAAATAAGGCAAAGTGTTACACTCAAACGGATACGAACCGTATACGAATATTAGGTAAGAGTATACGCTTGTTTTTGCTTGCAATCGTTAAAAAGTGAACACAACCTTATAACGATGAACCTAGAGGGTTCACTTTTAACGATAATGTATTACTGAAAGTCTTTCCATTGTGTTTCATGGGCAATTTCAGTTACTAATCTTCCGTTATATGTAAAAAATGACGGTCCCGCAATATTCTTATACCCTTTAAACTGTCTCGCAACTGCAGTTAAAGATGTAATCTCATTATTGTATTCGACTTTTCTATCGTCACATACAACTACTCTCACTTCTGGATTTTCAATAAATACTAATCCTGCTCCAATAGGAATTCCACACTCTTTGAAATTGATTGGCGGTTTCTTGATTTTTGCTCTTTTACTCTCATCAATTTTAACTCGCTTTAACTTATCAGTTGATCCACTAATAATTGCTATAGATTCCAACAATTCATATGCTTCCTCTGGTTCCATAACAAAGAATTCTCTACTTTTTGAAACACGCAAATCCGGATTAAGATTATCAATAAGTTTATGTAATTTCTTATCCTCAAGGTTCCCCTGTGTTTCATATGTAGCATATATCTCATAATCTGTAGGTAAAGCAGTAGTACTTAATTGTTTTCTACGAGATTCAACATTACGAGCATATCCAATTTTAACCATACCTTTAAGGCATGGATTCGTCATTATGTATATATATCCTTTTGCCATAACTATCCTCCACTCTATTCCATCAAATCTAAAGCCTTGATAGACTCCTGCTCCACCTTACAATTGTTATCTAGCATAAACTGAAGTACATCTGTATATGCAGCAAGCTTTGTATTCTTTTTTTCTTCAATTACTTTTACATCAGATGCTGTCAATTCTTTATAAAGCCCAGCCTTATAAAATCTTTCAATTGTCGCAACATCCATCATAAGTGGTGTAAATGGAATACCTGTTTTCTCCTTCAAATTCTCCAATATCAAAAATCCATAAACATCCAAATCACCCTTATGGAAATATTTTTTAAATTTATTATCAGCATAAATCTTCTCAAGTAATACCTGCTTTGAATAGTTATGATATCCACCAAGATAGATGTGAATTGCATCATTTTCATCCGAATCATGATATGTTGTCAGATTTTCTACAGTTATGACCTTACTAGCTTTTACCGTAACAGCCCTGATTTTTTCAAGTGAAGCATTTGACAATGCAATTCCATTCGGCATCTCTGAAACATCAATTACAGATGTATCAAGCTGTATAACAACATTCCCCTTTACCATTACATATGTAGGGTTTTCATATAAATTATAAAATCCAAGAATATCATCTTTTTCTACAACCTCATCGGTGTAGTCAAATAAAATACTTTCAACGGTACTACGAAATTCTTTTTGAAATCTTTTGGAATCCTTAAACAATGCTGTGGAAAAATTACGGATATAAGTTTCACTATTTAACTTGGATACCGCTTGCAATATTCGAATTATCTCACTTGCCCGTTTACCATCATACTTCAAGTCATATGGCAACTTTTTATATTCTTCCAAACACTGGTACCAATCTTTTATAACCGCCTGAACTATCTGTGACTCACTATTTTGATACTCTTCAAAACTCTTTTTTACTTTTTCACACTGTTCTGGAATGCTCGTTCTTTTTAATTTTCTATAACATTCCGAAACACTAGCGATGTTTAGCCTTACTTTTGAATATTGACCAACGCTATTTTTCTCTGCAAATACAATTTTTTCTGTACAAAGTTTTTCTACCGCAACATTGATCTCTTTATAAGCTTCATGATTATAACGATCCATATATTCCGGATAAGCTTTCTTTACTTCAATCTGAATGGCACGCAAAGAGGACGCATCCTTATCAAATGCACCTCTTCTTTCATACATATCTATTAGTCGATTTAGTATGTCTTTGCCGTAATCCATTCAGTTCCATCCTTTCGTATTTACGATTTTCCAATCTTCTTTATAGCTTCTCGAATGACCGTATTGCATTTCGATTACCCGATTTCACAATCGAGTATGTAATATCACAGTATGGCAAAATAGATGTTGCCTTCTCAGCAGTCGCTATGAGTACCAATTGAAGATTCAATTTCTTAAACATATTCATCATTGGTTCAATTCGATCACTTGTCATATTATTAAAGGCTTCATCAAGCAAAATAAGTCTCATACAACCATCTGGATTCTGCTCATATATCTGCAAAAGCGATGCACATATGGCAACATAAAACGGTGCTTGGTTCTCACCACCACTGCCTTCACCACTAACTTTAGAAAGAGGCACTTCAATGTCTGTAACAGAATTTTTAACAATAATGTCATAATCCAGATATGTTCTATAATCAACATACATGCCCATGCTTTTTGCTCCAGAGCGTGTACCTGTCAGATTCTCTTTTGCATGTTCCTCAACATCCAGCATGATTCTGCTCATAAAATCTTCAATCTGACTTTCAAAAACCTCTGACCTATTAGCCTCTGCTAAAAATGCCATAATCTCATTATCTTGATCTATCTGCTGGTTGTCTTTATCCATAATAATGTCATAGAAAATACCAAGTTCTTTATCTTTACTCTTATCGATTCCAAATCGATAACTCTCTTCACCGTATTCTAGATTTTCCATAACACGATTAATCTGCTTAAATTGCTGCCTAGCACGAAGAATATCATCCTTCATTCTAAACAACACTTCCTTGCGAAATCTATCCTTACAACGTACCTGTGCCTGAGCTAATTCTTCTTTGTGACGTTCCAATTCAATATTTTGTAAAGACAGATATTCCTGCTGATATCTACTAGCTCCATCAATACCTTCAGGATAATCACAAGTATATGTTGCTGTATATTTTTGCTGCAATGGTATCAATTGCTGGTTCAGGTAATTATTGAATGCAATACTGTCCTGAGTCGCACGGTTACCAAAATTGTACGCTATAGATGATGCTTTTTTAGTTCTTCTCTCATCCTGATACTTCTTCTCAACATCACTTGCATGTTCAGGATATTCTCTTACAATATTTTCATATGCCATTTTCAGCTCATCAATAGTAGTTTCAAGCTTAGCCATCTCCTGCTCCGCGTCCTTTACTCCTGCTTCAAGATTTTGTATTTTAGCTTTAATATCTGTAATTTCACCTTGTATCTCAGCAACATTTTTATCACATTCACTCACTCGATCATACATAGCAAGTAAAATCGGATTCTTCTTAAATTCCAAAATCTGTGCATTTATCTCATCAATTCTTATTCCTATTGCTTTTGCTTGACGTCCCGAATCTATATATTTTTCTAATAAAGCAAAATTATTACCTGCAGTGAATTTATTATATTCTCCATAGATTTCATCAAAAGATTTCTTGTCAGCATCCAACTCAATTAATTGTTTTTGAATGCTAGCAAGTTCTTTTCTAGCGCTAATCAATTGTTTTTCTATGGCATCAACGCCGATAAAATGCTCTTTCTTTCCCATTCTCTGTAAACAGAAATTCTGAAAACGCAAACGGTCTTTTGTAACACTTTTCTGATGTTGTTCAAGAGAATCTGGCGTTTCACAACACACTACATCTCGCATAACAAATCGTGCGTAACGTTTTGCATAAATATTTTCGGACTCAACCTTATCTCCAAGAAAACTTACTCCCTCTTCACTATACTGAGTGTCTCCAATTTTTCTTGTATCAATAAGTCCAATACCTTTTACTTTATCTCCCAAAGAAATAAAAACCTTCTTTGCAACAAGATAATTATCTGGTGCGACAATTATATTAAATCTCTGAGTATTAAGATAACTTTCAACAGCGTCCTGCCAGCTATCATCTGTCATATAGAGAAGCTCGCACAAAAGTTTTGCATCCGCTTTCTTACTCTGCTCCCCTAATTCTTCATTAATCTTATCTCTAACAAAAGTTGCCTCTTCTGGATAGCACATTACACCAGCTTCCAGCCTCTTAATTTTATCCTCAAGTGATTTGGCCCCACTCGATAGAGTTGCTATTTCCGTTCTTATCTTTGCATCATGGTTTTTTATTATTTCCTCTAGGTCGGCTAGTATTCCCGCAGCTTTTTTAATTTCTAAAATACGCTCGTCAACAGTTTTTTCCAAAGTTTCATCGCCTAGATTTAAGACACAAGAAAAACCAATTCGGTTTAATTTCTTTTTAAGGGATAACAGTTTTTCTGAAATCTCTGTAAATATAGCCGCTTCGTTTTTTAATCTCTCGTATTCTTTTTCATTTTCTTTGTTCTCTTGCTCTAGAGAAAGCATCTCTTTATTTTCAGTATTATCCTCAGCAGCTCTTCTTGCCTCATATGATAAATTTGATGCTTTTCTTTCCTTTTCAGACAATTCAACCAATTTATCTGTTAAGATATCGATACTTGCAGTCCACTCCGATATAAGGCGCTTCTTCTCCTGCTGTTCTTCATCATTTCCTTGATAATTAGCATATGCAACAAGTATCTCGTTTACTTTAACTTTAGATAATCGTGCTTTTGCCTCTATAATTCTTTCATTAATTTCCGCAAGTAATACTTCTCTATCCTGTGCTTCCTGCAGAATTTCCTGCAGTCTTTCAAGTTCACGCATGTCTTTCTGCAAGAAGTCTATATTTACCTCGGGTTCAGGCAAAATATAAGTATAGATAAACTCACGAATGTCTTTTATGTCCTCAAGACTTGTACCCATGTGAAATACTTCATTGAACTTCTTACCAATTGGTGAATCTGCTTCTCCTATACCAAGCATTCGACAAATTTTTCTTCTGGCATCTGCTTGATTTGATGCTCTATCCATTCCCTTATTTTCAAGCTTAAAAGCATCTCTTGATGTAGGTTTTCTTCCATCTTTCACCTGTGTAAAAAATGGAATATCCTCAAGTGAATATCCTGGTTTTGTAATATACCAGTCCTGAGATACCCCTTTTAAATCCTGCTTTGGCGTTTCAGATTCCACGCGAACTGTAATTACAAAATTTTTGTTTATATTTTCATCTAAAAACTCAATTCCAATATATGAAACTGTATGCCCTGGACGCAGATAACTATCCTCTGCTCTCTGCTTCTGATGAACAGATCCCAATAATGTTCTGCCACTCTTTTTATTACCGGCTGTATTAAAATCCTTATTAGTTGTTAGACAATATCTTATAGCATCCATAATAGTTGTCTTACCCACAGCATTTACGCCTAGCAAATAAGTTATATTCTTAAAATCAATAATGTCATCCTGGAAGTTATGCCAGTTTATCAGATGAAGTCTGGTCATTCTAATCATCGTTCTCTTCCTCCTCATCTGAATTTACATATTGCGCTAACAATTTGCTTGTCTGCTCATATGCTGTAGAAATAGTTGTGTCAGGCATAGCAAGCATTACAGATGCATAAACTTGTATTTTTGCATCCATATCAAGCAATTTATCTAAAGGTTGCACAAGATTATATCTTTTAATATTTCTAAGCGAGTCTTCTAATAACACTTTGTCAAATTTTCTTGGAAGATTTAATTTCTCATATTCATTTTTTATTTCTTCAACAGTTACAACTACTTTATCTTCACTTGTAGACAGACTTTCCCTTTTTTCCACATACAAAAGTCTAAATATAAGGAGCATAATGCTTTCATATTTCTTAAGCGCTAATCTACCTGTCCCATGATTATTAATAAGTTGCACCACTCTAAGATTTCTATGAACAACCAATGTATAACCTATTGGCTGAAATAATTGCCTAAAGCTTTCCTCATGGTTAATAACGTAATAATATTTTTCTCTGGTCGAATCTACATTTCCGATTAGGAAGCAGTTATTCAACAAATAATTAGCGATTTCTTCTTTGATATCAATAGCCATCTTTAACCCTTCCTTTCTTCAACAATAAATTCTTTAAATCGAACGCCATTACACTCTACAAATGTGTCCTTTAGTCTAATTTCATATTCACGCTCTGGTGTTTGTGAATATGTGTATAAGCCAATGACTTTTGTTAGTATTTCTGGATTATCCTTAAATACACTACTAATAGAAACTGCTGTCTTTCCTTGTAAAATATCTTTCGAAAAAGAATTCACATTTTCCGACGTTAACGCATTTCTTATATATTCCATCATCTTACGATTTTTCTCTTCTACTAATTCCATATCAAGTTCATCTATAACAGCCATAAGTTCAATCGGTGATGAGCGTCTCTTTTTCACTGGTGTTGCAAGCGATGCACTATCAAAGAAATTTTGTCCAAATATCTGAAATACATTTTGGCAGACTGTTTCATCATCCTCGTACAAATCGTCTTTTGTTTTTATCTGACTAGCATAATACTGAAGCATATTATTAATTTTGCTCTTAACGCTTCCATCAGATAATAATAAGAATTGTGCTCTTTGTACTGCTCTGGTTCTGTATATAATGTGCCTATCGTCAATGGTTCTCATGATAGCTTCCATCTCTTCAATATCCATGCGAACCTTGGTAATCAATTCTTTTATTTTCACAGTAGCCTCTGCTTTATCTACCCGCTCTGCATCCATATAATCAGTTACAAGTGCCTCCATTAAAACATCTTCACATTTATCAAGACTCTCATACAGGCTGGTTCTGTAATAGAAAAGATTATCGTTTGTCTTAAACCTATGATAAGAACCTACTACAATCTTTTCCTCATACTTTTCAAAAAAATCTAATACTTCTTCTGGCTTTTTGCCTTGTGTAAGATTATTAATATGATCCTCAATAGATGCAGAAAGTATTCTAAGTGCCTGATTCAAATTATCAAAATCCTCCGAAGCTTCCTTTAATACGCCTTCATAAGGACTCCCCTGTTCAGAAATATGTTCAAACATGGAGTAAATCTTAAACAATTTACCCTTATATGTAATGATTGTCGGACTGATAATTTCTTGGAATGACTTAAGTAGCGGCACAACCTTATAATTAATGGCTAGCTTAGCTTCCTCTTCGTACTCACCTTCCTTTTCAGTGAGCCACCCGGTCTCCTTAAGTCTTCTAACAAATCCACCTGCTATTACACGCATGTCTGCAATATTACCATCAGCTTCTTCTTGTTCTTCTAAATCAAGTTCCACCTGTTCATCAAGTCCATAGAAATAGTCCTCCACCATATCAAAGATAGTACTTTTCTCTATGGCATACATTGGCATGCGTTTACACTTGTCCCAAATAAGAGCAAGAATATCAACATATTTTCTTTTATTTATTCCTGTTAATGGACGAAATAAATTCTCGTCCACTTCATCAAAAATGTTCATATTCTCTCTCCTTTCCTGCTCTTTCATAAATCACATTGATTTCATTGCGCTAACTTTGTTCAATTAAAGTTTTTCAATTAAAGTAATAAATCATATAGTGTCCCAAAATCAGGACTTGATGTATTTCCCAGACTTAATCCTTTTATCAACTGGCTTCTCAGCATCCATAGGGATAGCCCACGCACGACCAAACTTTATTACTCCTGGTATCATCCCTTCATTGCATATTGTTTGAAGTCTTCTCTCTGATAATCCCCACTTTTCTGCTGCCTGTTTTACTGTCATAAATTCCATAGTTTTAATCTCCATATATTCACTATAAAACGACAAAATTTCCTTCTTTTATTATACAGCGGAATACCGCCGAATACCAACATAAAAATAGCCAGGTATACATAGAATATATCTGGCTACGGATTATTAATTAATTGACCCAACGTGGTCCACATCGTTGAGAGGCGTGTTGGGTTCTGTTGCTATTTTTTATGATCATCCAATATTATTCACTAATATTTCAAGATAATCATTTGGAAATCCTATCAATGACATATCAATATCTTCTTTATACTGTTCCATAAGTACCTTAATCGCTTCTACATAATTCTTTTTACTCTTGAGGTCCGGTAATCTTTTTAATAACACCAAAGCATATGCGAACAACGAATTATTCTTCATCTCAGGATGTTTCTCAAGAAAAGTCGATGTAAACTTTGCAGGAGGATTAAATTCAGTATTATATAATCTTGCTGCATGAGCACATTTATTTCTCAAAACGGATAAACAATGCAAATGGTTTTCCAAAGTCGTTTTACTAATTCCAACTGCTTGTGCAATAGCATCTTTTTCTGAATAATACATAGATCTAAAAAGCTTTGACAGATTTGAGAATGACATCAATTCAACCATAACCCACAATGGCATTTTACTGTCATACTTTTCCTTATGGTGTTTCACAATCAAACTGTCCTTATAATAGTTCTTTTCTCTTTTAAAGCTTTCGATTACATCTTTATATCCATTCTTATTGTAATAATTATTCTCATCATAATGTTGATCATAAGGAGGCTGTGTACATTTATTCATTGCAAAACCATATGCAATCTGTGTTCTGTAATACACTTCTGCTTTTTCAATATACATTCTAAATAGGTCACGTAACTTCTCGTCCACCATGTATAAATTGTATAC
>DCIR01000095.1 GCA_002317155.1 Lachnospiraceae bacterium UBA1721 | reverse complement strand
GAAGCAAAGTGCGAGAGGGGAACCGGCAGGTTCGATGGAAGCAAACTAAAACAGCCACGATAATAATCGTGGCTGAATGCGGATAACAGGAATCGAACCTGCACGTCGGGGACACCAGAACCTAAATCTGGCGCGTCTACCAATTCCGCCATATCCGCTTGCTTTCGCGTAAGTCATTATATAGTAAGTAAAAGTTATTGTCAATTACGGAAAACGGTTTCAAATTACTCTTGAAACTTTACTGAAGTGATTGTATTATGATGATACCAGGGTCAAAAGACTATGAAGACTATCATGGTTCTTTTTTTGAGGAGAGTATTTTGAGAGGCTAATTGAATGAGAAGATCGGGTATTTTATTTCCTATATTTAGTTTACCTTCACCATACGGAATTGGTACGTTTGGTGATGCGAGTTATAAGTTTGTAGATTTCCTTTGTAAGGCAGGTCAGTCTATTTGGCAGATTTTGCCTCTTGGACCTACAGGTTACGGTGATTCGCCGTATCAGTCTTTTTCGTCATTTGCAGGTAATCCGTATTTTATTGATCTTGAGACTCTGATAGAAGACGGGTTACTTACGAAGGAAGAATGCGATGCTGTAGATTTTGGCGATAACGCTTCTGATATTGACTATGAAAAATTATATTTTGGCAGATTTAAGTTGTATAAGAAAGCTTATGATCGCGCCAAAGAACGCGGTGACCTTAAGCGTAAAAAGTTCAAAGCCTTTTGCAAGGAAAATGCATATTGGCTTGAGGACTATGCTCTTTATATGGCAATAAAGGATTCCTTTGGTGGAGTCAATTTCATGGAGTGGGATGAGGATATCCGTCTTCGTGATAAGAATGCAATGTCGGAGTATTCGAAGAAGCTTGAGACAGAAGTTGAATGTTACTGCTATCTTCAGTATTTATTTAATCTTCAGTGGACTGCACTTAAGAAATATGCAAATAAAAAGGGAATAGAGATTATCGGTGATATTCCTATTTATGTTGCATTCGATAGCGCAGACACATGGGCGAATCCTTCACTTTTTCAATTGGATTCTAAGGGATGGCCCTTGGCAGTTGCGGGATGCCCTCCGGATTGTTTTACAGCAGAGGGACAGCTTTGGGGCAATCCTTTGTACAAGTGGGATGAGCATAAAAAGACAAACTATAATTGGTGGCTCAACAGAATGAAGAGATGCTTTGAACTCTATGATATTGTGAGAATAGATCATTTCAGAGGTTTCGATGCATATTGGGCAGTTCCTTTTGGTGATAAGAATGCAGTCGGCGGAAAATGGCTCAAGGGTCCCGGATACAGTCTCTTTGCAGCAATCAATAAGGAATTCGGAACAGGAAGAGTTATTGCCGAGGACCTTGGATTTATTACCGACAGCGTTCGTAATCTGATTAAGAAGGCCGGTTATCCCGGAATGAAGGTTTTACAGTTTGCTTTTGATGAGAGTGGAGAGAGCGAGCACCTTCCTCATTTTTGCGATAAGAATTATGTGGTATATACCGGTACTCATGATAACTATACTATCAAGGCCTGGGTTGATCAGATGGATAAGCCCAGTGTAAAGTTTGCAAAGAAGTATCTGCATGTGAAAAAGAGAAAACAGCTTCCTGAAGCATATCTTCGTGCAGCAATGGGAACAGCATCTGATACATGTGTAATTCCTCTTCAGGATTATATGTTACTTGGTAATGAAGCAAGAATAAATGCACCTTCCACACTCGGTATTAATTGGAGATGGAGAGTGGAGGCGGATAAGCTTACAGATAAGCTTGCCAAGGAAATCAAAGAGTATGCAGTTGTATACGGACGTGTAAGTAAGAAGATTTCTAATTGAGAAGATATAAAAACAGATGGTTTCCGAGAAGAAGAGAGATAAAATCGGTTAAAAAAGATGGATCCGCATTCCGCGGGTCCATCTTTGTGTTTACTGATAAATATTAGCTTTCGGGATCATCCTTGATGATATCAACCATTGCCATATAAGAATTATGATATTCCTTCTTATATGTTACTTCTTCGCCGAACCAGTCGGGAGGGAGGAAGGTGGCTGCTGCTTCTTTACTTCCAAATTCAACCTCTGCCATGATGAGAGGATCGAAAGGTGTCTCGAATACATCAAGCTCAATCATGAGGCTGTATCCATCCGGAGGCTTCGGAGCTCCTGAGATTACCTGAGGGTGAAGAAGGGGAATCATATATCTTTTTTTACAGATAACGTTTCCATCGGCCTTGAGGAGAAGATGATAATATGCGTCTTTGGTGAGAGGAAGATTACTTTCCTCACGTGCCATCATTCCGGAACCCTTGTAGGTCATATAATAATCATCGTCCTCACGTCTGACTCTGATTACGGGATCAATATTCAAGTATGCCTGCTCAATTCTTTTATAAGGATAATCGTTGAGGTTCTCAGGCAAATCCTTGATGAGAAATTTACGTTCGATTTCCATGTGTACTCCAATATATTATGTGTTATAATTTCAGTAGTGAGCGCCGGGACAATCAAATTTCAATTTTGAAAAAACTCTTGTAACGGTGTGCACACACATCTCTATTATATCGTATTTTAAGTAAAAAATAAAGCGAAGTATGTCCTGTTACATAGGGTAAATGTGTATATATTTTCTGTAAAAAAATAGTGAATTTGATGACGTTAATTGTCACTTATGAGAGGAGTAACAAATGGCTAAAATTGCGTTGATGCTTGCTGACGGATTTGAAGAGATAGAAGGACTTACCGTTGTAGATATTTGCCGTCGCTGCGGAATCGATACTGTAATGGTGTCAATAATGAAGGATAAACAGGTAGTAAGCGCGCGCAATATACCGGTTATTGCTGATGTTTTGTTTGAGGATGTCGATTTTTCAGAAGTAGATATGATCGTTCTTCCCGGTGGACTTAAGGGAACACAAAACCTCGAGGCATGTGAACCTCTTATGGCTAAGATAGATGAGTTCTACAAGACTGATAAGTATGTTGCTGCTATCTGCGCAGCACCAAGTATTTTAGGACACAGAGGAATCTTAAATGGAAGAATTGCATGCAGTTATCCTTCATTTGAGGGACATCTTGTTGGTGCAGTTGTGACTCATGAGCCTGTTGCGAAGTCAGATAATGTCATTACCGGAAGAGGAATGGGCGTGTCAATTGAGTTTGCTCTTAAGCTCGCAGAACAGTTTGTAGATAAGAGTGTAGTTGATGATGTTGCAGACGGTATCATCTATACAAAACTGATGTAATTGATGAGTTCGTAGGACTGAAATGTCATATTACAATAAATAAGCAGTTTTTTTAGTAAAAAAGCCTAAAATTTAGAAAGTTAATGTTGACAATTGGTTCGGCAGGCTGTAAATTAATTGAGTGTGTGTACAGAAGCTCCCGTGTCAAGTTCGCTTTCCTCATGGGTTTTACACTGTAGAGCAAGTGAGGAAGGCGAATTAGTTTCCAAGCACATCCTTATATTTTTCTGATTAAAATTTTAATGGAGGTGTATCTAATGGCAAACATCAAATCTGCAAAGAAGAGAATTCTCGTAAGCCAGCGCAATGCTGAGAAGAATAAGTCTGAGAAGTCTGCAGTTAAGACCGCTATCAAGAAGGTTTATGCAGCTATCGAGGCAGGAGATAAGGCAGCAGCTCAGGCTGAGCTCCTTTCTGCAACCAAGATTATCGAGATGGCAGGCTCTAAGGGCGTTTATCACAAGAACAACGTTGCCCGCAAGGTTTCTCGTATCACCAAGGCTGTAAACGCAATGGCTTAATTTTAGATATATTATGAACTTTCAAGGACCTCATCTGTACCGTCATACAGATGAGGTCCTTTCTTTTTCGAAGACCAAACCCGAACGAAACGAAGAAACAGCTACGGCTATAGTTAAAAACTATAACTAACTATATAATACCGATATAGTTACAACCTATTAATAACATTGTTTTTTAGATATTAGCTTTGATATAATACAGAAGCTATAGTAAGTATCTCTTTGATGCTATACTGTTATAGATTATTTTGATCAGAAATGTTAGTGAGGTATTTTACGTGAAAATCATTGATATATTAAACAATAAGAAGATGTCGTTATCATTTGAGGTATTTCCGCCTAAGAAGGAAAGTGGATTTGACAGTGTTAAATCTGCTACAGAGGAAATTGCTAAGTGCAAACCGGCATTCATGAGTGTTACATATGGTGCGGGCGGTGGAACCAGTCAGTACACATTGGACATTGCTAAGAATATCAATGAGAGTTATAACGTTCCTACGCTTGCCCATCTTACATGTGTGTCTTCAAGCAAGGAGACTGTAAAACAGAGAATCGAGGATCTTAAGGCTGCAGGAATTGAAAACATAATGGCTCTTCGCGGAGATCTTACTCCCGAACTTGAAGCATCAGATCCTTCGACTTGGGATTACAAGCATGCGATTGAACTTATCCGTGATATCAAAGACAGTGGAAGTGATTTTTGTATCGGTGCTGCATGCTATCCTGAGGTTCATCCCGAGAGTATTAATCAGAGAGATGATCTTTTACATCTTAAGGAAAAGGTTGATGCAGGCGCAGACTTTTTGACCACACAGATGTTTTTTGACAATAATCTGTTCTTCAACTTTTTGTACAAGCTTCGTGATACAGGCGTAGAATGTCCGGTGCTTCCAGGAATTATGCCTATCACCAATGCTAATCAGGTCGCAAGAGCAATCAAGCTTTCAGGTTCGTTTATGCCTCAGAGATTTAAGAGCCTGGTTGACTATTTCGGTAATGATCCTGAGGCTATGAAGCAGGCAGGTATCGCTTACGCTACCGATCAGATTATTGATTTGTATGCTAACGGAATTACCAATGTTCATGTATATTCTATGAATAAGCCTGACATTGCACAGGCAATAATGAATAATCTGTCAGCAATTCTTGGCAAGGATTTTGCATAATGTTATTTTGACAGCAGCAAATATCTGTTGTGAGGATTTATATGAAAGAATTAATGAACAGCATAAAAGAAGATAGGCTTGCTGTAACTGACAGTATAACGCCACTTCATGCGGAGTATGAAGCGCCCGATGTCAATAAAGGAGAAATCCTGCGATATGCCGGAATACCGGCGTCGGTAGTACGGGCGAGAAACACTTCGGGGTTTGATGATGCTTACTTAAAGACACTCAGTGAGAAGTGTGCAAAGTGTGGCAAGGGCTGTAATATGTCGGCTGCTTTCGAGGAAGCGGAGCGGACAGGAATACCCAATCACTGCACTGAAATAACAGATGAATCAGCATCTGAAGAAGAGAAGGCACTTGATAAAATGCTTGATGATGCCATTGAAATGGCATCTGACAAGTTGACTTACCGAGTGTCTTATTGTTGTGTTAAAATAGAATTTGATGAGGATGGATATCCGATTTTTCCGTTTGAACAGCATTCCGATGACTTAAAGAAAAATCTAAAAGGTTGCAGCGCGGCAATCATTTTTGCTGCCACAATCGGCTCCGGAATAGATATGCTGATACGCAGGTTTGAGAGAACGTCTCCGGCGAAGGGACTCATTTTTCAGGGAATGGGTGCAGAGCGTGTAGAGGCTTTGTGCGATAAGTTTAATGATGATGTTGTTAAGGCGGCAAAAGAAGCGGGCTTGACCGTTCATCCGAGATATTCACCGGGATATGGAGATTTGCCTATAGATGTTCAACCATACGTGCTTGGACTGGTTGATGCACAGAGGCGTTTGGGAATTACACTTAATGGTTCATACCTTATGTCGCCGTCTAAATCAGTAACGGCTATTATAGGTATAGAGAGATAGTTTATTGTGAGGTTTTTATGGATTTACGCGAGTATATGAAAAATAATTTCCTGTTCCTCGATGGAGGAATGGGCACTCTGCTTCAGGAGGCCGGTTTACAGCCGGGCGAACTCCCTGAGAGATGGAATGTATCGCATGCGGATGTAATTGTGAAAATTCAAAAGGATTATTTTGATGCCGGAAGTAATATTGTTCTGGCTAATACTTTTGGCGCAAATTCACTCAAATTTGATGACGATGAACTTAAGCTGCTTGTTGATAGTGCATTTGACAATGCGAGAGAGGCAGCCAGAACCAGTATCGGTACTCAGGAAAAATATGTTGCTCTTGATATAGGACCGTTGGGAAGACTCTTAAAGCCTTATGGCGATTATGAATTTGAAGATGCAGTTGAGGCGTACGCTAAGACCGTGAGATTAGGTGTTGCTGCAGGTGCAGATCTGATTTTTATAGAGACCATGAATGACAGCTATGATACCAAGGCGGCGCTTCTTGCGGCTAAAGAGAATTCTGATCTGCCTGTATTTGTATCAAATGCTTACGGAAGTGATGGAAAGCTCATGACAGGTGCAAGCCCGGCTGCTATGGTGGCAATGCTTGAGGGTATGCATGCCGATGCAATCGGTGCAAACTGTTCACTCGGACCTGATCAGTTGATAGGTGTAATGGAAGAGTATATTGAATATGCTTCGGTTCCTGTACTGATTAAGCCTAATGCAGGTCTGCCCAGAAGTGAGAACGGTAAGACTGTATTTGATGTTTATCCTCCGGAGTTCGCTGCTTCGATAAAGGGATTATTGGAAAAGGGAGTAAGAATCGCAGGAGGATGCTGCGGTACCACTCCTGAATACATTAAAGCTGTTAAAGAGGTGTCTCTTGATATCACTCCTGTGCCGGTAACTGACAAGAATAAATCACTGGTTTCTTCTTATACACATGTGGTTGAATTTGGAAAGAGTCCGATACTAATCGGCGAGAGAATCAATCCTACCGGTAAAAAGAGATTCCAGCAGGCACTTAGAGAAAACGATGTTGATTATATATTAAATGAAGGCTTAAAGCAGGCTGATGCCGGAGTACAGGTATTGGATGTGAACGTAGGTCTTCCTGAGATTAATGAGCCCGAGATGCTCGAACGTGTTGCAAAGGAACTTCAGGCTGTAACCGATCTTCCGCTTCAGCTTGATACTTCGGATCCTGTTGCAATGGAAGCCGGACTTCGTTGCTATAACGGTAAGGCTATGGTTAACTCCGTTAACGGCAAGGAAGAGGTAATGGAAGCAGTATTTCCGCTTGTGGCAAAGTACGGTGGATTCGTGGTCGCTCTTACTCTCGATGAGGGCGGTATTCCCGATACCGCAGAGGCAAGAGTAGCTATTGCCCGTAAGATTCTTGCCAAGGCAGCAGAGTATGGAATAGCCAAAAAAGATATTATTTTTGACCCGCTTGCCATGACTATTAGTGCTGATACTACCGCAGCGCTTGCTACCATGCAGGCTGTTCATGATATCAGATTTGGGTTAGGTGTTAATACTTCACTCGGAATTTCAAATGTATCATTCGGACTTCCTCAGAGAATGCTGATTACGTCTACATTCTTTGCACTTTGTCTTGAACAGGGACTTTCTGCGGCAATTATGAATCCATATTCAACAGAGATGATGAGTGTATATTACACATTCAGAGCACTCCACAACCTGGATCCTAATTGCACTGATTTTATTACTTATGCGCAGGGACTTCCCAAGATGGTTCCGGCAGGAAGTGAAGCGGCAAGCAGTGGTGCAGGAAGTAATACTTCGGGAGCCGGAGCTGCAGGTACAACATCCGGAGCGGCATCTGCAGCAGGAAGAGAGGTATCTCAGCTTCAGAATGCGATTATCCGTGGACTGAAGGAGCAGGCTGCGAATATCACTAAGGAGCTTCTTCAGACTGTAGAGCCATTGGATATAGTACAGAATGATGTCATCCCGGCATTGGATATTGTTGGAAAAGATTTTGAGGCTAAGAAGGTATATCTGCCTCAGCTTCTTATGGCTGCGGAAGCTTCCAAGGAGGCATTCGAAGAGATTAAAGCAAAGATGGCTTCAAGCGGTAACGGTGGTCCGACCAGATGCTCATTCGTTATTGCAACAGTACATGGTGATATTCATGATATCGGTAAAAATATCGTAAAACTGATTCTTGAGAACTATGGATTTGATGTACATGATTTGGGAAAAGATGTGCCGGAACAGGATATCGTAGATAAGGTTGTTGAGCTTCATGCACCGCTTGTAGGACTCAGTGCGCTTATGACTACTACGGTTCCCGCAATGGAAAATACTATTAAACTTCTGAGAGAACAGGCTCCATGGGCTAAGGTTACTGTGGGAGGAGCTGTGCTTACACAGGAATATGCTGATAAAATCGGAGCCGACAGCTATTGCAAAGATGCGATGGAAACCGTAAGATACGCAGAGGAAATCGAGGCTTCATTAAAGGCGGAATAAATAGTATAATGCTAAATTATAGGATTCGATTTTAGTATATGGAGGATATTAAAATGGCTAGTGGCAATTTAGATGTCAGTTCATTGCTTCAGTTACCGAATGAGAATGTTGTGGCGGTTATGAATCCGGGTGGTATAGAAAGACATATGCAAACCGGAACCAGTGACAGTAGATTTGCTATTCTCACAGATCGTTATTTGTATTTTCACGGTCTGACTCTTCAGTTTTATGGTGGAAGGGGCAGCTCAAAATGTTTTAGATACATAACTCGAAATCGTGATAACTGGCTTATAGTTCCGGTTAATGAAATCATTGGATTTCAGCAGGGCAAGGCTCACAGAAATTCTAATTTCGGAATAGTTTTGTTGACTGCGGCCTGGCTTATGGTGGGCTTTATATTTATGATGGGTTGCTATGCAGCCGCTCCCAGTATTGGTGTTGCCATGGCGATAGATATTCCTATTGCACTGTTTTTTATCGCGGGGCCGATACTTCTCAAGATTATTAAAGCCTTTCCGTATATCAGTGTCAGATATACTTCTGAAAAGCGAGAACTTGGTCTTAACGCAAAGTATATAGATAAAACAGATATTAATGATTTTTGCAGTGCACTTACCATAGCAAAGAATGCCAATGCTGAAATAATGAATGCTCAGCAACAGGCAATGATGGCTCAGCAGGCCATGGTTCAGCAGGCAGTGATGATGCAACAGCAGATGATGGCACAGCAGATGATGCAGCAGGGAATGATGGGCCAGCCGGGAATGATGCCTGGGCAGATGCAACCCGGAATGATGCAGCAGGGAATGCCTCAGCAGATGCAGCCCGGAATGATGCCACAGGGAATGCCTCAGCAACAGATGATGCCCGGACAGCCGGGTATGCCTGTACAGAATGTAGCAGGACAGCAGATGATGCCTCCGCAGTAGTTCGTCAATTGGAGGATAAACTGTATAACTAAAGATTATGATTACAATGCAGTCAGCTATGGTTGACTGCATTCTTTTTTTTGTAGTATTATTTTGTTTTGATGTAAACAGTAGTAAATGTGAATTATGAGGAATTTATGGATCAGAGTAAAATCAGAAATTTTTGTATAGTGGCACATATCGATCACGGCAAGTCTACTCTTGCGGATCGTATTATAGAAAAGACAGGCCTTCTGACCAGCCGTGAAATGCAGGAACAGGTGCTTGACAATATGGATCTTGAGCGTGAGCGAGGAATCACTATCAAGTCTCAGGCAGTGCGTACCGTATACAAGGCACAGGATGGCGAGGAGTATATTTTCAATCTTATCGATACCCCCGGCCATGTAGACTTTAACTACGAGGTAAGCCGTTCGCTTGCAGCATGCGATGGCGCTATTCTTGTTGTTGATGCAGCTCAGGGAATAGAGGCACAGACTCTTGCAAATGTATATCTGGCTCTTGATCATGATTTGGATGTTTTCCCTGTTATCAATAAAATCGATCTTCCCAGTGCAGAGCCTCAGCGAGTAATCGATGAGATAGAGGATGTTATCGGTATTGAAGCGCAGGATGCACCCTTGATTTCTGCCAAGAATGGAATCGGTATTGAGGATGTGCTTGAGGCAGTTGTTCAAAAAATCCCTGCGCCCAAGGGTGATCCCAACGGACCTTTGAAGGCTTTGATTTTTGACTCTGTTTACGATTCATATAAAGGTGTAATCGTATTTTGCAGAATTATGGAGGGTACCGTTAAAAAGGGTACCAGGATGAAGATGATTGCTACCGGTGCACAGGAAGAGGTAGTAGAGGTAGGATATTTCGGAGCCGGAAAATTCTTCCCCTGCGATGAACTCAGTGCGGGAATGGTAGGATATATTACTGCTTCCATTAAAAATCTTAAGGAGACTCAGGTTGGTGATACTATCACTGACGCAGAGAATCCCTGTGACGAAGCTCTTCCGGGATATAAGAAGGTTCAGTCAATGGTATACTGTGGACTTTATCCTGCAGACGGAGCAAAATATCCTGATCTTAGAGATGCGCTTGAGAAACTGCAGTTAAATGATGCATCACTCACATATGAGCCTGAGACATCACTTGCACTCGGCTTTGGTTTCAGATGTGGCTTCCTCGGATTGCTTCATCTTGAGATTATCCAGGAGCGTCTGGAGAGAGAATACAACCTTGATCTGGTAACTACAGCGCCGGGTGTTGTATATAAGGTATACAAGACTAATGGTGAAGTTATAGAGCTTACCAATCCTTCAAATCTCCCCGATCCTTCGGAGATTGATTATATGGAGGAGCCGATTGTTAATGCAGAGATAATGGTTACCAAGGAATTTGTAGGTTCTATTATGGAACTCTGTCAGGAAAGACGTGGACGCTATGTTTCGATGGAGTACATTGAGACCAACAGAGCTCTTCTTAAGTATGAACTTCCGCTTAACGAAATCATTTACGATTTCTTTGATGCATTAAAGTCAAGATCAAGAGGCTACGCTTCGTTTGACTATGATATGAAGTGCTATGAGAAGTCTTCACTTGTTAAGCTTGATATTTTGGTTAACCGTGAGGAGGTCGATGCACTCTCATTCATCGTTCATGCTGATTCGGCATATGAGCGCGGACGCAGAATGTGCGAGAGACTTAAGGAAGAGATTCCCAGACACCTTTTCGAAATTCCTATTCAGGCAGCAGTCGGAGGAAGAATCGTTGCGCGTGAGACTGTTAAGGCTATGCGCAAGGATGTACTTGCCAAGTGCTACGGTGGTGATATCTCGCGTAAGAAGAAGCTGCTTGAGAAGCAGAAGGAAGGTAAGAAGAGAATGCGTCAGGTTGGTAACGTAGAGATACCTCAGGAGGCATTCATGAGTGTGCTTAAGCTTGATGAGGATAAATAAATTCAAGTTCGCTAAGTACTATCCGATATTAGGATATACTAATAATTGAAAATGTATGTATATATGAATTCCCACTTGGAAAAACTTCCGAGTGGGAATTTGGCGTTTTTAGAAAATGAATTATTCTGACATAAATCATGAAATATATCTGCACCTAAGCATTTTTTTATGAAAAATAATGGTTTTTTTATAGTTTTGCGCTTGCAATAAAAAAGTAATCTGCTAACATTACGAAAGTAATAATCTTGTTCCTAAATAATAAGATGAATTATTTATAACATACTGTTATAAGGTGAGTGATTGATTATGGAAAAAAATAAGACAGAAGAACAGCAGTACAAGTTTCCCAAGACCAAGCTTCAGTGGCTTTGGGAGAATATGGAAGGAAGACATGGTTTATATATTGTGGCCCTGATTGGTACAGCAATTTATAATATCATGCAGTTGGTAGTTCCCAGCTTTTCGGGACAGATTATTGATAAGTTTGTAAAGGGTGAGCATGTTGCGGAAAACTGGGCAACAAGACCTAACCTTTTCTACTGGCTTGTCGGCGGTATGGTTGGACTTACTCTTTTGAGAGTATTAATCGTGTACCTCGACTGTATGGCATACGAGCATGTATCTCAGAGGGTTCTCTTCAGAGTACGTAACAAGCTCTATGATAAAATTCAGAGACAGGATATGAAGTTCTACAGCACATACAGAACCGGTGATCTGATGACACGTGTTACCGGTGACCTTGATGCTGTAAGACATATGGTTGCATGGGTAATCAGAGTTATCATTGAGTCATTTACCCTTTATGCGGCTGCAATGGTATTCTTCTTTATTACCAGCTGGAAGCTTGCAGTATGCATGCTGGTTATTTCTCCGATCATTTTTGTAATCATTTATTCATTCAGAAGAAAGGTTGCTCCCATGCATGCTCTTCTTCGTGAGAAGTTTGCAGGAATGAATACACAGGCACAGGAAAATATTTCAGGTAACCGTGTAGTAAAAGCCTTTGCCCGTGAGGAGTATGAGAAGGCAAAGTTTGACGAGTCCAACAAGGACTACAGAGATACCAATACCAAGACTGCACTTGTTTGGCTTAAGTATTTTCCCTTCGTTGAAGGTGTTGCCAATATCATGCCTTTGGTAGCATTGATTGTCGGCGGACTTATGCTTATGGATCCTGATAGCGGACTTTCACTTGGTCAGTATGTATCATTTACCGGACTTATCTGGGCTATTCAGAACCCCATGCGTATGATGGGTAACATCATGAATGAGTTCCAGCGTTTCTCAGCTGCATCGAATAAGGTAATGGAAATTTATTATTCAGAAGCCGAGATAGTAGATGCTCCCGATGCAATCGATCATCCCGATAAGTTTACTGGAAAGATTGAGTTTAAGAATGTAAGCTTCAGCTATCCTGACGGTAATCTTCCTGTACTTGAAGATATTTCATTTACTGCTGAACCCGGTCAGACAATAGCAATTATGGGTGAGACCGGATGCGGTAAATCATCACTGATACATTTGATACCTCGCTTTTATGAGCCTACCGGCGGTGAGATTTTGATTGATGGTATGGATGTCAATAAGCTTAAGCTTAAGCAGCTTAGACACAGTATCGGTCTTGCGACACAGGATGTTTTGCTTTACTCAGATACAATCGAAGGAAACATCGCATACGGTAATCCGGGAATTTCTCTTGAGCGAGTAATGAAGTTCGCTAAATATTCTGCGGCTGCAGGATTTATTTCAAAGATGCCTGAGGGTTATGAAACAATAGTAGGAGAAAGAGGTGTAGGTCTTTCGGGTGGTCAGAAGCAGCGTATCTCACTTTCACGTGCGCTTGCTGTTGAACCTTCTATTCTTATACTTGACGATACAACTTCGGCGGTTGATATGGAGACTGAAAAGGAGATTCAGGAAAGCCTTCGTAATCTTGATTTCCCTTGCACCAAGATTATTATCGCACAGAGAATTTCGACTACAAAGTCTGCTGATAAGATTATTATCCTCAATCATGGTCGTATCACTGAGGAAGGCTCTCACGAAGAGCTTATTGCTAAAAAAGGTTATTATTACGAGCTTGTTAAGCTCCAGACCGGAGAGGAGATGTAATTATGGCAAAAAATACTTACAAGCAGGATGAACGCCTTGAAGAGCCTTTTGACTTTAGACATCTTCTCAGAGCATTCGTATATATTAAGAAATATTCCGGTAAAATGGTATTGGCACTTTTGCTTTCTGCATGTGGTGGAGCACTTGGTTTGCTTGGTCCCATGATTACTCAGAAGGCACTCGACGAGGCAATTCCCAGCGGCTCGGTTTCATATCTTATGAAACTGGTAATCATGCTTGGTGGTGTAAGTGCGTTGAGTATCATATTTGCACTGATAAGATCCGTTGTTATGACCAAGGTCAGCCAGAATATTATTTATGACATCAGAAAAGATATTTTTGCACACCTTCAGGATCTTTCTTTCCAGTATTATGATGACAGACCGCATGGTAAGATTCTCATCAGAGTAGTTAACTATGTTAACTCGGTATCGGATATGCTTTCCAACGGACTTATCAATGTAATTCTGGAAATCATCAACCTTGTATTCATAGTTATCTTTATGTTCATGGTTGATGTACAGCTTTCACTTGTTGTTCTCTGTGGTGTACCCGTTCTTGCGGTATTTATGCTTTGGATGAAGAATAAGCAGAGAAAGGCATGGCAGGCAGTATCAAATAAGAACTCTAACCTCAATGCTTATCTTCAGGAGAACATTGTAGGTGCGAGAATTACTCAGATGTTTGCACGTGAAGATCAGAATGCTGAGATTTTCGAAGGTCTTACAGAGGATACCAGAAGTACATGGATGAAGGCGGTTAGATACACTAACCTTGTATGGCCCGGAATCGATGCAATTGCTGTATGCATCAGAGCTGCAATCTTTATCTTTGGCCTTGTTATATTCGGAACCGGTGATAGTGCGACTGCAAAGTCTGTCGGTGTTATCGTAGCGATTTCAAGCTATGCGGCAAGATTCTGGCAGCCTATCATGAACCTTGGTAATATCTTCAATAACTTCATCAACAACATTGCTTATCTTGAGCGTATCTTCGAGACTATCGATGAGCCTATCACCGTTGCTGATGATCCGGAAGCTACCGAGATGCCTGAGATCAAGGGTGAAGTTACATTTGAAAATGTAGATTTCTCTTATGAAGAAGGTAAGCCAGTACTCAAGGACGTATCATTTACTGTTAAGCCCGGTCAGAGCGTTGCACTGGTAGGTCCTACCGGTGCAGGTAAGAGTACAATCGTAAGCCTTATTTCGAGATTTTATAACGTTGATAATGGAAGAGTTCTTATCGACGGACAGGATATTTCAAAGGTGACCTTGCATTCACTCCGTTCACAGATGGGAATCATGCTTCAGGACAGCTTTATTTTCTCAGGAACAATTGAGGACAATATCCGCTATGGTAAGCTTGATGCTTCTCTTGATGAGATTAAGATGGCCAGCAAGAGAGTATGTGCAGATAACTTTATTTCAAATATGCCTGATGCATATGCTACTGAAGTTAGAGAGCGTGGAGGCTTGCTCAGCCAGGGACAGAAACAGCTCATTTCATTCGCAAGAACACTTTTGTCAGATCCGTCAATCCTTGTCCTTGATGAGGCTACTTCAAGTATCGACGTTCAGACTGAGCGTGCTTTGCAGGAAGGCTTAAATCAGATGATGAAGGGAAGAACAACATTCATCATCGCACACAGACTTTCAACCATTAAGAACTGCGATATCATCATGTATATCGATGATGGCGGAATTACCGAGGCGGGAACCCATGAGGAGCTCCTTGCTAAGAAGGGCGCTTACTATAAGCTTTATACTGCGCAGATGGATGAAAAGGGTGCCTGATTATTGATTTGAAAAATTATACACTTGGATAAAAATATCCCCCGAGGTGAGTACGGGAAACTTACCATGGGGGACTATTTTTTTATTTACTCATTATGAGCAGAATATACAAAAATGTAAGAAAAAATGTAACAAAATATTGAGTATAGATTTAAGCATTTTATTGCTTGAAAAATACCGTGAAATTTCTATAATTTAGAATACGTAGCCTCTACGGAGGAACAGTAAAGAGAGAGTTGAGAGGATTGAGTATGTCGGTTAAGCACAACGGAACAGATATGATCGTCAGCCTGTTTAATCTTCCTACATTTAAGGAAAGTGCCAGCTCAATTAAGATAAAGAGAGCATTCATCGGAGACAAGGATACTATTTTGCAGTTTGTATCTCGCTATTTCCAGGAGAACTGGACATATGAGGTAGAGCATGCACTTATGCAGGATGTATCTAAGTGCTTCATTGTTACCGAGAATAAGAAGATTCTTGGTTTCGCTTGTTATGATTCTTATGCAAAAGGATTCTTCGGACCTATTGGTGTAGATCCTACTTACCGCGGAAGAGGCGTAGGAAGTGCGCTGCTTGTAAGAACCCTTAATGCGATGCAGGAATACGGATACGGATATGCTATCATCGGATGGGTAGATGATGATGTGCAGGCATTCTACAAGAAGGCCGTAGATGCACAGCCTATCAGAGGTAATTCAGAGGAAGGTGTATTCTCTAATCTTATTTTCCTTGGATAAGTGGATGATGGAACGAATTGTTCCAATTGTACGCACAATAAATCAAAAAGAAGTACAATTTTGTCGTTGACATTTATAGGACGGTGTAGTATTATTACACTTGTTCGTGTGAAACGACATAAAATGCGATAGTAGCTTAGTTGGT
>DCIR01000076.1:56007-56938 GCA_002317155.1 Lachnospiraceae bacterium UBA1721 | reverse complement strand
TACTGCTTAACAATATAGACAATACATTTGTAACACCGGTATTTAATGGCTCGGCGTCTGTCAGAGATGCATCAGGTCAGCTTATTGAAAAGACAGTTACTTCTACAAGACGTAAGGAGACAATAGACGATGTTTTCTTTGATGATTTGTATGACAGTATCAGTTCTCTCTATCGACTTGACCAGATAGAAGGCGGCGGAAGAGATGGTGCAGTGGATTTAGGACCGCTTCCCGGTGGCGCTAAGGCGTTGATTATTACACTCGTTGTTGTATGGTGTATGATCATTGCTTATTTTGGCGGAGGCTATCTTGTGGCTAAACGTAAAAACAAGAAATAAATAAACTATATATTGTTATAAACAATAATCTCCACGTAAAAGTCAAAAATTTACGTGGAGATTGTACGTTTTAACTAATAATATTGGTTCGCGTTGTTTAAAATTATGTATACTAACCATTGAAGAATGATGACTGATAAATATAATAAAGTTGTAACTGAAATGGGCCACAAGGCTCACGGTTTATGTGAATAGCAAATGCTATCACGAGAGGAGAAAATTATGAAGAAGTTTAATGTAGTTCTTGCTGCATCTGCAATGGCTCTTGCTCTTGCTGGATGTACATCAGTTGACGGCGCTGTAGAAGATGCTGTTAATGAAGTTGTTAATGACGTTCAGGATGCTGTTGATGATGTTAAGGACGGAGTTGACGATGTAGTTGATGACGTTCAGGATGCTGTTAACGATATCGCTGATGATCCTGCAGTTAAGTCTGAAGGTGTTATGACTTATGCTGAGTATGTTGCAGCTGAGGTTGATGCCGAGGTTGTTATCGAGTGCTATGTACAGGCTACTCAGTCATGGTGGGATAACAAGATCAGCGTTTACGCTGCAGATGTTGATGGTGGATATTTCATCTACAACATGGAGTG
>DCIR01000076.1:23702-55933 GCA_002317155.1 Lachnospiraceae bacterium UBA1721 | reverse complement strand
GGTTACAGAGCTGAGTGGGCTGGTGAAGTAGAAGTTGCTGAAGGTGCTACTTTCGAGTTCGAGGATGGAACTTATGTTGCTACCGCTACTGATGTTACCGAGTTCGTTGGAACAGACGACCTTGCTAACTACATGAACCAGAAGGTTTGCTTCGCTGATATGACCGTTAAGGCAGTTTCATACAAGAACGAGCAGCCCGGTGATGACATCTATGTAACTCTTACCAAGGATGACACTGACGTAGAGTTCTGCCTTGAGTATTATCTCAATGGTTCTGACGAAGAGTTCTATGATCTCGTTGGTAACCTTGAAGAGGGTGCTACTGTAGATGTAGAGTGCTTCCTTTACTGGTATGAGGGTGCAGACGGACACCTTACTGCAGTAGTTGTTAAGTAATTCTGCTATATAGTTAAAACTTACGTTTAATAAAACCGCTCGGATTTAATCCGGGCGGTTTTTTTGATTTATTATGTTGTGGGTTTTCTGAGTGGACATTTTGAGAGCTTTACTTTTCCGGCGAGTCCTCTGAATTCATTGTCTGAAAGGTAATCTTTTAAGATCGGCAGTGACTGCGGTGAAGCCGGTCCGATTATTATCTCGTCAATAAGGTCTGCGCTGTGCATGTTACATTCTGTTCGAAGCGCTTTAAGATCTAGAGGATAGTATTTTTTGATACGGTCCCACGCAATATGATATCTGGGCTTAACTGCAGCTTCTTCGGCGTTGAAAGGTGTATAGATAAGTCTTACCTCATTTTCGGAAGCAAATGAAGGATGCTTAAATGCTGCTGACTGAATCCATGCCTCGCTCATCAGGTCCTGAATATCATCAAAACGTCTTTCTATTACATTGGGAGTCATAAACAAATCAACAAACTGGCTGATAAGGCTATGATCTGCAACGGTATCCCGGTAAAGTACCTTTTTTAATGATACAGAATTAGCTTTTTCTACAAGTTCTTCAAGCTTTTCTTTATGAAAGGCTATACATACGCCCTGTCCGCCTTTTGCGTATCTTTCCCACTGAGCGGCATCATCGCGATATTCTGAAAAACAGGCTGCATATGCCGAATAGTGAAATTCTTCAGCCAACTCTGTCCTGAAGAAATTAGCAGCTGTTTCGGCGGCTTCTTCACAGTTACTAAATCTGAGCTTCTGAATAACTGAACTGCTTAATTCATTGACAAACAGACGCATTTCAGAACGATCATTCATGTTAAGTATATTGTTAAGGCGAAGCTCACCGCCTCTGATAATTCCGTCTAAAGCATTAAAATCTGTGTAGTGATATAGGATCATAGCATACTCCATTTATAACTAAATATTTTATATGAATTATTATACCAAAGAATGAAATATTTGAATGATAATTATCTAAAAAACCTATATAATGGTTAAGTGAGTTTATAATTATTTCCTTGAATAAATAGGAGTAGATATGATTAAGTTACCTGCTATTTTTAAGAGTCATGCAGTCTTTCAGAGAGATAAGATTTTCAGAATCTGGGGAGAAACGGATGCATCAGATGTTTCAACACGGATTTTAGAGGATACTAATATAATTGGTAAAGGTAGTGCTATTGTCACTGATGGTTCTTTTTTGCTTGAAATGGAGCCTGTAGAAGCCGGAGGACCTTATTCTTTGGAAGTAAAGAGTGGCAATGATATTGTACTGCTTGAGGATGTGTATTTCGGCGATGTATGGCTTGCGGGCGGACAGTCTAACATGGAGTTTCAGTTAAAGAACAGTAAGGATGCTGATGAAGAAATAGCTGAAGCTGAAAATGACAGAATAAGATTTTATAATGTTCCGCAGATTGCATGGGTGGGAAGCGAACTTGAGGAAGCCGAAGCTAAGAGTGAGTGGCAGCTTTGCAATTCTGATACTGTAGGTGAATGGTCGGCTGTTGGCTATTATTTTGCCAAAGCCTTAACAGAAGAATCAGAAGGAATAATGATAGGTATAGTCGGATGCAACTGGGGAGGTACCTCTGCATCTGCGTGGATGAGCAGAGAAAAGCTGCTGGAATATAAAGAGACTAAACAATATATCGATGCATATGATGAAGCGGTAAAGGGTATAAGTGAGGCTGAATATAATAAGGCATATGATGAATATGTGATATATCAGGCTGAATTTGATAAAAATGTAGGGAATTACTACATGACTAATCCTAATCCGACATGGGATGAAGCAATCAGTTTATTTGGAGAGAATAAATACCCCGGACCTATGGGACCAAAGAATTGGACAAGACCGGGTGGATTGTACGAGTCAATGCTTCGCAGAATTATTCCTTACAGTATGATGGGATGTATTTATTATCAGGGCGAAGAAGATGATAACAGACCATATTCATACAAGAGATTGCTTACATCATTAATTGAACAGTGGAGAAGCGATTTTAAGGATGATAAATTAGCTTTTATAGTTGCGCAGCTTCCTGTTTTTGTAAATGAAGGTGAAGATGATTATAAAAACTGGCCATTTATAAGAGAGGCTCAGGCAAAGATAGGTAATACCATCGGTAATGGGGTAGCCGTTATCCTTGAATCCGGTGAATATCATAATATTCATCCGGTAAATAAAGAAACTGTCGGATATAGATTGGCATTCCAGGCTCTTCATAATGTGTATGGATGTATGACCAGGTGGGAAGCTTGCGGACCTGAACTTGATGCGGGTTTTGCGGGAGATGGTGCTTTTTATGTAGACTTAAAATGCTGTGATTCCGGACTTATGATTAATGGGGATGATAATTTCCTGGAGGATGTTCATATGATGGATTATTTGCCTTCGGACAGCGGTTTTGAGATTGCAGGTGAGGACGGAATATATTACAATGCTAAAGCGCAGGTAATGCGTGGAGAAACATTGAATGAAGCGACTGATGATACGGTTAATATGCAGGGCAGTATATTGACGATTAAGCTGACATCAGATAATGTTAAGCAGCCTAAGTTTGCAAGGTATTTTTGGAAAAATTACGGCAAGGTGAGAATTTTTGGAGCAAACGGTATTCCTTTGGCTCCGTTTAGAACCAGTGATAAGGATGGCGCCAAGGCGCTTGGATCACGACTTGGAGATATAATTGATGTTGTTTGAGACTTTTTATCCTGATAATGAAATTAAATCAGCATATAACATTCCGTACGAGGAACTGTATGCCAAAGGATATCGCGGCGTTTTGTTTGATGTTGATAATACGCTTGTACCACACGGCGCACCTGCCGATAAGAAGGCAAAACGTTTATTTAAGCGATTAAGAGAAATCGGATTTGAAACAGTACTAATTTCAAATAACAGAGAATCACGAGTAAAACCCTTTGCTAATGAGGTTGATTCGCGCTATATTTATAAGGCGAATAAGCCGTCAAGAACAGGCTACAATAAAGCGATGCAAATGATTAATACAACGCCTAAAACAACTGTTTTTGTCGGAGATCAGTTATTTACCGATGTTTGGGGAGCAAAAAGAGCCGGTATAATGACTTATTTATCCAGACCGATTCATCCCAAGGAAGAGATTCAGATTGTTATAAAGAGAAGACTGGAAGCTATAGTGCTTCATTTTTATCATAAAAAGATTGGAAAACGTAATGGTTGAGATTAACGGAAATACATATACATGCGGACTGATCGGTAATCCCGTAGAACATACTATGTCACCTGTAATACATAATAATCTGGCTTCGGCTACAGGGGAGAATATCGTGTATGTTCCGTTTCATGTAGAGACGGGAAGACTTGAAGCTGCTGTTAAGGGTGCTTTTGGCTTAAATATATTGGGGATGAATGTTACCGTTCCATATAAGAGCGATGTAATTCCTTTTTTAAGTGATATTGATCCTCTGGCACAAAGAATCGGTGCGGTTAATACACTGGTGCGTACAGAGAACGGTTACAAGGGATATAATACCGATATGCCGGGTCTTCTTCGCGCTATGAAGCATGATGGCGTAAGTGTTGAGGGTGAGCAGATTATATTGCTTGGTGCAGGCGGTGTTGCGAGAGCTGTTGCGATGCTTCTTGCAGATAATGGTGCAGAAAAGATTATTATCTTAAATCGCACTACAGAGAAAGCTCAGAAAATCGCAGATGAAGTCAACGAGTATACCGGAAAAGAAATCGTTGAAGTTAAAAAGCTCGACGAATATAAGTCATTGGCATCTGATAGAAAGTATTTGGCTGTACAGGCTACCAGCGTTGGAATGTATCCTAATGTCGATGAAGCGGTTATAGAAGAGGATGAATTCTATAATATGATTCATACCGGATATGATTTGATATTCAATCCGCTTGAGACGAAGTTTATTAAGCTTTGCCGCAAAAACGGTGCTAATGGATTTCATGGTTACAGAATGCTTTTATACCAGGGTGTTATAGCTTATGAATTGTGGACAGGCGATTCTGTTTCTGATGAGCTTGCAGAACAGGTATATGAAAAAATGCTTGTTGCGATGAATGCATAAAATATGTTTTTTTAATAAGCTTATTGCAAAAACTAATATGAACGGAGCTTCTTGTTTTGGCTAAGGAAAAGATAAAAAATAACAATATAATACTGATTGGCTTTATGGGAAGCGGTAAGACATCAATCGGATTAAAGCTTTCGTATAAGCTTCAGATGGCAGTGGAAGATACTGATAAAATAATCGAGTCGCGCGAGAAAATGTCTATAAGTGATATTTTTGCTACTAAAGGTGAGGGATATTTCAGAAAGCTTGAACTCGAGGTTTTGTACGAAATACGTAACTGCAACGGACATAAAATTTATTCACTGGGAGGAGGTACACCGGTACAGCTTCAGAATCAGTCTATAATATGTCAGTGCGGCAAGGTGATTTATTTAAGAGCAAAGCCTGAGACTATATATGACAGATTAAAAGGCGATACGACGAGACCTTTGCTTCAGTGCGATGATCCGCTTTCTAAGATAAGAGATTTGATATCTAAAAGAAAATATGCGTATGAACGCTGCGCAGATATGATTGTGGACGTAGATGATATGGAACAGTCTGAAATCGTAGATGCTATTGTGAATTTTATTAATAATGAGGAATGATGATGAAAATACTTGTAATTAACGGACCTAATCTTAATTTTCTTGGTATCAGGGAAAAGGCTATCTATGGAAACCAGGATTATGAATATCTATGCAATATGATTAAGGATGCAGCCAAAGAGCGTAATTGTGAAGTGGAATGTTATCAGAGCAATCATGAGGGTGCTATCATTGACAGAATTCAGCAGGCATATTTTGATGGAACTGCCGGTATTGTGATTAATCCCGGTGCATATACTCATTACAGTTATGCTATTCATGATGCACTTGCATCAGTTACTACAATTCCTAAATGTGAGATTCATATTTCGGATATAACCTCAAGAGAGGAGTTCCGTAAAATATCGGTAACTGCGCCTGCCTGCGATGAGCAAATCTACGGACAGGGACTGAATGGATATGTAATGGCTATGGATTTCGTTATTGAAGCCGCTAAAGGCTGATAGTCGTAGCATGTTTATTTTGAAGTCTGTTGGGCTTCGTGTTTGGTTTAGAAAAAATTAGTTGAAAGTTTTTGGCATTTGTATTAAAATACCAATGTATTTTGTGATTAATTCCATAGGAGGATTTTGAAATGGCTGAAATTACAGCAGGCGACATCAGAAATGGTGTTACATTTGAATATGATAGCAAGGTATTCCAGGTTCTTGAGTTCCTTCATGTTAAGCCCGGTAAGGGAGCTGCTTTCGTACGTGTTAAGATGAGAGACGTTAAGAACGGTGGTGTTCGTGAGTTGACCTTCAACCCTACTGCAAAGCTTACTCTTGCAACAATCGAGAAGAAGAAGATGACCTATTCATACAAGGATGGCGATATGTACAACTTTATGGATATGGAAACTTATGAGACTATTCCTCTTTCAGAGGCAGAGATCGGTGATTCTATGAAGTTTGTTCTTGAGAATATGGAAGTTACCATGTGCTCACACAACGGACAGATCTTCTCAGTAGAGCCTCCTATGTTTGTTGAGCTTAAGATTGCTGAGACCGAGCCCGGTCTTCGCGGAGATACTGCTACTAACGTTACCAAGCCTGCAAAGCTTGAGACCGGTGCAGAGATTAAGGTTCCTATCTTCATCAACGAAGGTGATGTAATCAAGATCGATACCAGAAGCGGCGAGTATCTTGGAAGAGCTTAATAGCTTATATTAATATGCCAATATTCAGAGCGAACACTTAATGTGCTCGCTCTTTATTTTGTTTTAAATTCAGAAAGGATATTGGAATATTAATGAATATCAGTGATTTTGCTAATAAGGTTAAGAATGAATTACAGGATGCTTTGGGCGCTGAATATAAGGTTGATGTAAATGAAAATCATAAAATGAATGGTGTTAAAAAGTGGGCTGTTACTATTAAGAAGGATAAGAATATAGCACCAACTATATATTTGGATACATTCTATACCAGTTATTGCACCGGAGAGGATTTTGAGAGTGTGATTAATTCGATAATAATGATGTACAATGAAAGCGCTCCGGACAAAGATGTTGATATGAGCGAATTTATGAATTTCGATCTCATAAAGGATAAGATATGTTTTAAGCTGTGTAATACTGCTAAAAATGTAGAAATGCTCGAATCAATACCATCAGTTCCGTTTTATGATTTATCTATTGTGTTTTATGTGTTGGTTAACAATGAGTTGTTTGGAAGCGGACAGATACTTATTAAAAATGAGCATATGAAATTATGGGGTGTGACTGTTACGGATATAATGAAATGTGCCCGTAAAAACACACCTGAACTGTTGAATATTAAGCTGAGCAATATAATAGATGTGATGAAGAGTATTATACAAAGAAATAATGCGATAGATTCAAGCGTTGCGCATGATTTGAGCAATATAGAAAAAGAAGAATGTTTTATGTGGGTTCTTTCAAACAGAGATGACTTTAACGGTGCTGCATCTATTTTGTATCCGAATGTAATGGATGATATTTTTGAGGTGGTAGGTAGGAATTTCTTTGTTATACCAAGCTCTGTCCATGAGCTGATTGTTGTGCCTGATAAGGATGGCATTGAGGGTGACGATTCCTGGAATTTTAGATGCGGTCAACTTATTGACATGATACATCAGGTTAATGAAAATGAAGTTCCGGAATCCGATATCTTGTCAGATAATCTTTATTATTATAATGCGAATGAGAAAGTGTTTAAGCCTGTAGAAGTAGAATATACGGCTTAATTTTCTATATGCACATGATTAAAAATATATATTTCTTCCTTTATTTGGTTTTGTTTACCATATATTATATTGTATAATCCCTTATGTGGTGCAAGTTATAGGCTTGCTAAGGAGATTACAATGTCTGATTTTTCTAAACTATCTGAATATAGAAAAATGGTATCCGGCTCATTTACGGATGCTGAAATTCCTGACTTGTTATTTTCAATTGAATATATGATGAGGCATATATCTGAATATGCCACCGAAAATGGAATGAACAATACATTGAGAGCACTTGATGTAATGAAGAGGTTTCATAAAGGTGCCTATAGAAAGGGTAATGAGCATGTTCCTTATATAGTTCATCCTTTGATGGTCGCGAACCATGCGATTGAGTTGGGCCTGGCTGATGATGAACTGTTAGCAGTTTGCTTATTACATGATGTTTTAGAAGATTCTGAGGCCACAATTAATGATTTGGATATGCCGGAAAGTATTGCTGAAGCTGTGGAGCTATTAAGCTTTGATAAGAATTCAATAGATATTTATAAGGCAAAAGAGAACTATTATAATCGTATAGCCGGTAATCGCAATGCATCGATTGTAAAGGTCTTGGACAGATGTAATAATATTTCGAATATGACAAAAGCATTTTCCAAAGACAGAATGGCAGAGTATATAAAGGAAACTGAAGAATTTATTCTGCCTATTCTTGAGATGCTTCTACAGGAACAAAATGATATTCAATCAGCGGTATTTATACTTAAGTATCATATTTTAAGTGTTACAGAAAGTATTAAGAAACTGATTTGATATAAAAAATCTTAAAGGGGGGAGTACCGATTAATCGGTAATCGAAAAAATGTTAGACGTTAATCATGTTATAAAAAAGTATGGAAAAAATCTGGCTTGTAATGATGTTACATTTCATCTCAATCCCGGTGACACGACAATCTTACTTGGACCCAATGGTGCGGGTAAGAGTACCATAATGAAGTCAATTATGGGTTTCCTTAAGTACCAGGGTGCTATTACGGTTGATGGTAATGTGAACAAGTCGGTTGAGGCGAAAAAGATTTTGGGCTTTGTACCCGAAATGCCTGCTCTTTACCCTAATCTTACAGTATCTGAGCATCTTGAGTTTATTGCCAGAGCTTATAAGCTTACTGATTATAAGGGAAGAATTGAAGAGCTGCTTACCAGATTTGAGCTTGATGATAAGAGAAAGAAATTTGGTGATGAGCTTTCTAAAGGTATGCAGCAGAAGCTTAATTTATGCATAGGCCTTTTGCCTAATCCCAAGGTTCTTCTTTTGGATGAGCCAATGATAGGTCTTGATCCTCATGCTATCAAGGAGCTGAAAAAGTATATTGAGCAGATGAGAAGTGAAGGAAAGACTTTGCTTATCAGTACTCATATCATTGACAGTGTAGATATGCTGTGGGATCGCACTATTATTATGCAAAATGGTATGGTAAAAGCAAACGTTACAAAGTCTGAACTCGAGGGAACAGGACAGAATCTTGAGGATTTGTTCTTTGATGTTACAGAGGGTATCAACAAAGAAGAGGAGGCTTAGTAATGAGAGTATTTGGATATTACATTACTCATACAGTCTTCAATTCTATTAAGAAGCTTTTTAAGACATGGATTGCCTTTTTGCTTATAATAATGGCTTTTGGTGCAGCGGTAGGTGTTATTGCCAGCGTTGTTGCTTCTGCTGTATCTAAGAATGCTGTAGAAGAGGTTATGCAGGATGAAGAAGTGCAAGAGGTGGTCGAAGAAATTGACGACGGTTTTACCTTTGCGTTAGAACGTGATTTTAATATCACGAAGTATCAAGTGATTGAGACTGCTATATCTGGACTGTTCTTGTTTTTGTTCTTTCTTAGTTTGTTGGGAGCAAAAGGAATGGGAGACATATTTATACCGGCGGATGTAAATATGCTGTTCTCGGCCCCGATGAAGCCACAATCTGTTATGATGTTTAGACTGTTTACAACATTGGGAGTACAGATTTTATTCTCTGTATTTATGTTGTTACAGCTTCCTAACCTTATAATTAATCTTCATTTGTCAGTTACTGCAGCAGTGGTGATTTTTACAGCTTGGATAGTTGTTAATTTACTTGCTACATTATGTCAGGTATTGATCTATATCCTAAGCTCATATTCAGAGGCAATCAAGAAGAATTCTAAGATAATCATTTATGTTATATTGGCTTTGATACTTGGAATTTTTGCGTATAACTATTTCTATGGTGATGCCAATCCTGTTTCTGCGGCTGTTAAGACATTGACCGGCGAAAAGACATATTGGGTACCTTTCTGGGGATGGATCAGAGGTATGTGCATGAATGCTATATATGGCAATAGTGCATTTACATATATGTTCCTGGCATTAAATATTCTCGGAATAGTCGGACTGATTGTACTCGTATGGAATCTTAAGGTTGATTTTTACGAAGATGCAATAATATCAACCGAGAGAAAAGCGGAATTGCTTGAAAAATCAAAAGAACTGAAGACCGGTGTTGTACGAACCAAGGATAGAAGCGATAAAATCAAAAGAGATGATTTTAATAAAGGCTTCGGTGCAAATGTATTCTTTTATAAAACTTTGTATAACAGAAGAAGACTCAGCTATTTTGGCGTGTTAACTAAGACCATGCTCATCTATGCTCTGGCTGTTGCCGGATCAGTAGTTATTATGCGTAAAGCAGATGCGTTTGCAGATAAGGGATTTCTTTTGGCCTGCGGTTTTATGACACTTATTGCGTTCTACAGAACTATGGGTAATCCTTTGAGCGAAGATTTGTCACGTGATTTCTTTGCTATGATACCTGCATCTGCCAGATCGAAGCTGTTTTATTCGATCATTGGTGGTCTGACGAATACTTTGCTTGATATAATTGTTCCTTTTGTTTTTGCGGCAATATGGTTTAAGGCTGGAATAGGTGAGATTATTGTATGGCTGTTATTCCTTTTAATGATTGATTTGTATGGAACAGTAGTAGGAGCCTTTATAATGATGTCTGTTTCTATTTCATTACCTGATATGGTACAGAAAATGGTTCAGATCATATTCATATATTTCGGAATTATGCCTGCTCTAGTCTTTGTTGTATTGGGAATAGTATTTAATAATATGGTTTTGTTCATGCCATTTGGAATTGTGATGAATTTAGCGCTGTCGTTCCTGTTCTTTATGCTTATACCGGGACTGATGCAAAATGGCAGAAAATAGAATGAAAACCCATATCCTTGAATTATAAAAGCCTTTATGTTATTATAGGCAAGTGGTGCAATGTAATAATTTTGTAACATTTGCGACCGTAGTCTAATGGATAGAACGGAGGCCTCCGACGCCTTTAATGCAGGTTCGATTCCTGTCGGTCGCAGCATCATTGTTAATGTGAGGTTTTTATGAGTAAAATTAAGGCTTTTTTTGAAAAAGCGATAGCATATATACTTAAATATCAGAAATTTTCATATCCTATAATTGCATTGGTTCTTGCTGCTGTAGTTGTTGTGGTTGTATTGAACCTGCAGAAGTCATTTGATAATTCAGGAGAACAGCCACCGGTTACCAATATTGACCCGAATGGACTGGGTGCGGTTGGTGATGAGAATGTTCCGCTTGAAACCAGTACTGATGAGATGCTTAATCAGTTTTTGAATGACTATTTTGAATGTCTTTCTACCGGCGACGGAGAAAAGCTGGCATCTATGTGCGATATGATGGATGACAGTGATATTCTTAGATATGAAGAACAGTCTAAGTATCTCAATTATACTATTAATGAGATATATACTCAGGATGGTCCTGTAGAAGGTTCTTTCGTTGCATATGTTTACAATTATGTAGTTTTTAACGAGTATCCTGATCTGAATTTCCCGGCTTATAAGGGCTTCTATATTAAGACCACTGAGGATGGATATTTGTATATCGTTAATGGCGAGATTACCGATGAGGAGAATGCATATATTTCTGATGTTGTTAATCAGGAAGATGTAATTGAACTTAACAACAAGTTTACTGTTGAAAATAAAGAAGTTGTAATAGAGAATCCGTTTATTCTTGATTATCTTGTACAGCTTGACACTATCGTAAGTACAGCAGTCGGAGAGCGATTGGCTGAGCTTAATGCGTCACAGGGAATTACAGATGGCGATGAGAACGGTAATGGTCAGGGAGATATTGCTGATATTCCGCTTGAGAACCAGACTCTTTATGCCACAGCACTTACCAGTGTAAATGTCAGAAAATCTGCAAGTGCTGAGTCAGACAGACTTGGTGAAGTAAGCCAGGGACAAAAGCTTGAAGTTGTTGAGGTTTTACAGAACGGATGGACTAAGGTTATTTATGAGGGAGAAGAGGCTTATATTAAGTCTGAATATCTTTCTCTCATTCAGAGTGCTGACAGTGCACCTACTATAGGAATGATGAAGGCACTTGATAATGTTAATGTCAGAAGTGAAGCAAATACCGAATCAAGTGTACTCGGTGCTCTTGTTACCGGTGACTCATACGAGATTGCGGCTGTAGAGAACGGATGGGTCATGATTAAATTTGATGGTATTTTGGCATACGTTAGTGCCGAATATTGTGATTGCACAATATTTGAGTAAGTAGTAAAACTACTTTAAATTGATGTATTTTAACTTTTTTTGATATTTTTTATATATTTTTATTGTGTATCAAAAATGATTGATTTATAATTGTCCGCAGGGGCTAAGAAATCAAAGGTTTTGAGAATTAAGGTCTCAAAACCTTTTTTGATTGTCTGTTATAGAGGGATAATTAATATCAAAATTAATATCAAACAGACATGCGAGCAGGGCCATACCCCGTCCCACATACCGGTCTTTCGCAGAAGCCATGGTGGTCAAAAGATTTCTAGAATTACCTACATAACACATATCACCATTAAAGGAGGTACTACAATGTCATACGTTGATGAAGTTTATGAGCGTGTAGTTGCTCAGAACCCTTCACAGCCTGAGTTCCATCAGGCAGTAAAAGAAGTGCTTGATTCACTTCGTGTTGTTATCGAGGCTAATGAGGAGGAATATCGTAAGGATGCTCTCCTTGAGAGACTTACTACTCCTGAAAGACAGATCCTGTTCAGAGTTCCTTGGGTGGATGACAAGGGCCAGGTTCAGGTTAACAATGCAATGAGAGTTCAGTTTAACTCTGCTATCGGACCTTACAAGGGAGGTCTCAGACTTCACCCTTCAGTAAACCTTGGAATTATTAAGTTCCTCGGTTTCGAGCAGATCTTCAAGAATTCACTTACCGGTCTTCCTATCGGCGGCGGTAAGGGTGGTTCTGACTTCGATCCTAAGGGTAAGTCAGACAGAGAAGTTATGGCATTCTGCCAGAGCTTCATGACTGAGCTTCACAAATATATCGGCGCTGATACCGACGTTCCCGCTGGTGACATCGGAACAGGCGGAAGAGAAATCGGATATATGTACGGTCAGTACAAGAGACTTACCGGACTTTATGAAGGCGTTCTTACCGGTAAGGGACTTACCTTTGGTGGATCACTTGCTCGTACTGAGGCTACCGGTTATGGTCTCCTTTATCTCGTAGAAGAGATGCTTAAGTGCAACGGTAAGGATATCGCAGGCAAGACTTGTGCAGTATCTGGTTCAGGAAACGTAGCTATCTACGCTTGCCAGAAGGCAATCCAGCTTGGTGCTAAGCCTGTAACTGTTTCTGATTCTACCGGTTGGATCTATGATCCCGAAGGAATCGATGTAGCACTTCTTCAGGAAGTTAAGGAAGTTAAGCGTGCTCGTCTTACCGAGTATGCTGCAGCTAGACCTTCAGCTCAGTATCATGACAAGGCTACCGAGGGAACCAATCAGTGGGAGATCAAGGTTGACATCGCTCTTCCTTGCGCAACCCAGAACGAGCTTAACCTCGAGGATGCTAAGAAGCTTGTTGCTAACGGCGTAATCGCTGTAGCAGAAGGTGCTAACATGCCTTCAACTCCTGATGCAGTAGAGTACTTCCAGGCTAACGGCGTATTGTTCTGCCCTGGTAAGGCATCTAATGCAGGTGGTGTTGCTACCTCAGCTCTTGAGATGAGCCAGAACTCTGAGAGACTTTCATGGACCTTCGAAGAGGTTGATGCTAAGCTTAAGAACATCATGGTTAACATTTTCCACAACCTTGACGCTGCTGCTAAGAAGTACGGCAAGGATGGCGACTATGTTGCTGGTGCTAACATCGCAGGCTTCCTTAAGGTTGCTGAAGCTATGAAGGCTCAGGGCATTTGCTAATACAAATCGTATAAGCGAGCAATAAAAATACATAGGCATCTGATAGCGCTTGCGCTATATCAGATGCCTATTTTTTTATTGCGACCAACGATATGAGCAAGAAGCGAAGCGGATTGCGAATGCAAGTTCGCTTATACGATTGTATGATGGATATCTCTAATATTGTTGGTAATTTCTATGCGATAAACGAAGGATATCGCTTATTTTTTGTACTATTTTGCGTTTCGTTTTTATGGAATAAACCCAGTGTTTATGGTAAAATAATTCTTAATGCTATGGAGGGCATTATATTTGGACGAATACGCGATAATTGAGCTGATAGTACTTGTACTGCTGATTTTTTTGTCAGGCTTTTTTTCTTCGGCAGAGACTGCATTTACTTCGGTCAGCAAAATAAGAATTCACAGCCTTGCAGAGGAAGGTAATAAGACTGCAAAGCTCGTGGATAAAATACTTGAGAAAAAAAGTAAAATGCTGAGTGCCATATTGATTGGCAACAACATTGTTAACCTGACTGCTTCGGCTCTTGCGACAGTATTCGCGATGAGAGTCAATTTGTGGGTTGGACTGATGACTGTAATCTTAACCATAATAATTATTATTGGTGGTGAGATTATTCCTAAGAACTGGGCTATGACATACTGTGAGAAGATTTCGATGCTGTACAGTGGTATTGTATACGCATTGATGATCGTATTAACTCCTGTAATTTTTATTGTTGATTCGGTTTCGCGCGGTGTACTTAAGATTTTTAAGGCGGATAACTCATATCATGAGGCAATGACTGAGACTGAACTCAAGACATATGTGGATGTAAGCCATGAGGATGGTGTCATCGAAACAGAAGAAAGAGAAATGATACTGAATGTGTTTGAGTTCTCTGATTCTGAGGCAAAGGATGTAATGATTCCCAGAGTCAATATGGTAACGGTCAAGGTATCGGATACATATGACGAGGTACTTGATACTTTCAAGGAGTCTATGTATACCAGACTTCCTGTAGTTGAGGAAGATAAGGATGGTATGCAGGATAACTTCCTTGGCATTATCAATATAAAAGATTTTATCTTTTGCGATGATAAGGAAAAATTTGTTGTAAGAGATTATATCAGAGATTGTATTTTTACACATGAACACAAGAAGACAAGCGATCTGCTTGAAGAAATGAAAGATGGTGGTAACAACATATCATTCGTTCTTAATGAATATGGTGATACTGTTGGTATGATTACACTTGAAGATTTACTTGAAGAGATTGTGGGCGAAATCAGAGATGAATATGATGCCGATGAAGAGGATCTTCTGGAAAAGGTTGATGATAACACATATGTGGTTGATGCAACAATGAATCTTGATGATCTTAATGATCTCTTAGAGACTGATATTGAGAGTGAAGATTATGATTCGGTTGGTGGAATCATAATAGAAAAACTCGACAGACTTCCTGAAAATGATGAAGAGGTAGTGCTGGATAACGGTATTACATTAAAAGTCGTGGGAATGGATCAGAACAGAATTGAAAATGTTCAGATTATTCTTCCGGAATCTTCCGAGGAAGCTGCAGATGATGAAGATAAAAAAGAAGATTAAATAATTTATATAATGAGGAATGAAGAAATGAGTAATTTGACAGAAATCAGATGGCACGGTCGCGGTGGACAGGGTGCCAAGACAGCTGCACTTTTGCTTGCAGATGTAGCATTTCAGGCAGGAAAACAGGTTCAGGGATTCCCTGAGTATGGTCCTGAGAGAATGGGTGCCCCTATTACTGCTTATGACAGAATCAGTGACAATGAGATTCGTGTTCATTCAAATATTTATGAGCCTGATTATGTAGCAGTTGTAGATGATACTTTGCTTAGCTCTGTAAATGTTACAGGCGGTCTTAAGGCTGAGGGTGGTATCCTTATTAATACCCAGAAATCTAAGGAAGAGATAATGCCTCTTCTTGGCGATTATACCGGTAAGGTATATGCGCTTGATGCGAGAAAGGTAAGTATTGCCACACTTGGTAAATATTTCCCTAATACTCCTATGCTTGCTGCTATGGTTAAGATTAGCGGTGTAATGGAGATAGATGTATTTTTGAGAGAGATGAAGACCTCTCTTGAGCATAAATTTGCAAGAAAGCCTGAGGTACTTGAGGGTAACCTTAAGGCGCTTACAATGGCTATTGAGGAGGTACAGACATGGCGTTAAAGGCATCTGAAATTAATGAGCAGACCAGATGGCAGGATCTTACAGAAGGTCTTTGTGTATATGAGCCTGCTACTTCAAAAGACTTTATGACAGGTGAGTGGAGAACACAGACACCTATTCTTGATAAGGAAAAATGTAAGCAGTGCTTATTATGTGTTCCTTATTGTCCTGACAGCAGTATTCCGGTTAAGGATGGTAAGAGACTTGATTTTGATTATGATCATTGCAAAGGCTGTGGCATTTGTGTAAAGGCATGCCCCTTCAATGCAATTAGAATGGAGGACTAAGAGTTATGCCTACAAAGACTAGAATGTCGGGAAATGAGGCCGTAGGACATGCTATAAAGCAGATTAATCCTGATGTAATGCCCGCTTTCCCTATTACCCCTTCTACAGAGATTCCTCAGTTTGTGGCAAGTATGATTGCAAACGGAGAGATTGATACAGAGTTTATTCCTGTTGAGAGTGAACACAGTGCAATGAGCGCTGCAATGGGAGCTGAAGCAGCAGGTGCCAGAACTATTACAGCTACTTCATCAGCAGGTATGGCACTTATGTGGGAAATGCTTTATTGTGCAGCTTCTTCAAGACTTCCCATCGTCATGGCTCTTGTAAACAGAGGACTTACCGGTCCTTTGAATATTAATGCCGAGCACTCTGATTCAATGGGTGCAAGAGATTCAGGATGGATTCAGATCTATGCCGAGTCAAATCAGGAAGTATATGATAACTTCCTTCAGGCACACAGAATTGCTGAAGCAAATGGAGTACATCTTCCTGTAATGATTTGCCAGGATGGATTTATTACTTCTCATGCGGTTCAGAATATCACTCTTTGGGATGATGAACCTATTAAGAAATTTGTAGGTGAATATGAGCCTGAGCATTATCTGCTTAAGGAAAACGAGCCTATGGCTATCGGACCTTACGCTGTATCTAATTACTGCATGGAGTCAAAGAAGGCACACGCAGAGGCTATGATTAATGCGAAGCAGGTTATTCTCGATGTTGCAAAGGAGTTTGAGGCAATTACAGGTCAGAAATACGGCTTCTACGAGGGCTATCAGCTCGAGGATGCAGAGTATGCTATCGTTGCTATCGGCTCAGTATGCGGTACTGTAAAAGACGCTGTAGATAAGCTTCGTGCACAGGGTATAAAAGCTGGTTTGCTCAAAATCCGTGTATTTAGACCTTTCCCCGGTGAGGAGTTTGCTAAGGCACTTAAGAATTGTAAGGCTGTAGCACTTATGGATAGATCAGAGAGTTACAGTGGTAACGGTGGTCCTATCGGTGCTGAACTTGGCGCTGCAATGTATCGTGAGAAGTGCACTGCTGAGACTGTAAATATTATGTATGGTCTTTCGGGCAGAGATGTTAAGGTAGAGGATATTGTCGGTGTATATGAGAATCTTATTAAACTTGCTGCCGTCGAAATCAAATATGATCAGTACCCTTACCTTGGACTTAGAGAATAATGAGGAATAAACAACATGGAACAGAGTGTTTTTAATTTTAAGGAAATCCAGGAGCGTGAAGAACGCCTTGCTCCTGGACACAGAATGTGTGCAGGCTGCGGTGGAACTATAGCAGTTAGAAATGTACTCAAGGCACTTCATCCCGGAGATCATGCTGTAGTGGGTAATGCTACAGGATGTCTTGAGGTATCTACATATACATATCCCTATACTGCATATCAGGATAGCTATATTCATACTGCATTTGAGAGCGCCGGTGCGACTCTTTCAGGTGTAGAGACTGCTTATAATGCCCTTAAGAAAAAGGGTAAGGTGAAGGATAACTATAAGTTTATTACTTTTGGTGGTGACGGTGGTACCTATGATATCGGTCTTCAGTCATTGTCAGGAGCAATGGAGCGTGGTCATGATATGGTATATGTATGCTACGATAACGGTGCATATATGAATACCGGTATTCAGAGATCATCAGCTACTCCTCAGTATGCTGATACCACAACCACACCTTCAGGAACCTATTCGAACGGTAAGCCTCAGTCAAGAAAAGACCTGGCATCTATTATTGCTTCGCATAATATTCCTTATGTTGCTCAGACTACTATGGTTTCTAATCTTAAGGACCTTTATACTAAGTCTGAGAAGGCTATTTATACTCCGGGAGCAGCTTTTCTTAATATTCTTGCTCCTTGTCCCAGAGGCTGGAGATATGATACTCCTGATCTTCCTGAGATTTGTAAGCTTGCTGTTGAGACCTGCTACTGGCCTTTGTTTGAGGTTGCTGATGGTAAGTGGATTTTGAACTACAGACCTAAGAATAAGCTCCCTCTTGAGGACTTCATTAAGAAGCAGGGACGCTTTAAGCATCTTTTTAAGCCCGGTAATGAGTATTTGTTAGAGGCATTCCAGCAGGAGGTGGATCGTCGCTGGGAAGAGCTTCAGATCAGATGTGATTCATGAGTGATAATGTAAAAGATATTATTGAAGAAATAAATTATTTTACAGATGATGAATATGAAAAACGGCGCGAGGCTCGTAGAGCCCGCGTCGAAAAAGAGAAGAAACGTCAGTTACTTTACAGAAGATTATTTGTAGCAGGAATTGGCGTTATTCTTGTTGCGGCAATAATTGGTCTGCTTATAGGTGGTATTTCATGTGCTGTTAAGAGACACAATGAGAATAAGCCTGTTGCTGATGTTACCGTGACTGATGACAATACTACCGTTGTTGATGTGGATGATATTGATCAGAATCCCGGAAGTGCTGCCACAGTAACAGATCCTAATACATTCATTAATTCAAATGGTAAAGCTCGTTTATTTACGCTTGATGCTAATGATTATGTTTATTCGGAAAGTGAATCTACAGCAACAATTAACTATTCAGGATTATACAGTCAGTATGGATTAATTATAGACGTTGATAATAAGGATATTCTTGCTTCGTTAAATGGATATTCAATGATGTATCCTGCATCAATGACTAAGGTTATGACTGTGCTTACTGCCAGACAGTATATTTCAATTGAGGAACTTGATAACTATATTGAAGTCACTCAGGAAGCAACTGACTATGCGTTTTCGCATGGTTGCTCTGCAGTAAATTTCTCGGTAGGAGAGATGGTTACTATCAGGGATCTTTTCTACGGAACTATTCTTAAGTCAGGTGCTGATGCTGCATATATGTTGGCTGTATATGTTGCAGGTTCACATGAAGAGTTCGTTAATCTTATGAATGAAAATTGTGTTGCACTTGGTATATCCGAGACTACACATTTTAGCAATTGCGTAGGTATTTATACAGACGATAATTATTCGACCTGCTATGATATTGCTGTTATTATGGCTGCGACAGTTCAGGATGAATTTTTGCAGGAAGTAATGAATGCACGAAAGTATACTACTTCAATTACTACGGAGCACCCTGAAGGAATTTTGATTTCTAATTTGTTCTTAAGAAGAATCGAAGATTTTATTACCGGTGGTGAAGTATGTGCAGCTAAAACCGGATTTGTTAATCAGTCAGGTAACTGCGCTGTAAGCTTTATGAAGGGTGATGATGGTAAGAACTATGTATGTGTAACAGGACATGGTGGTTCTCCATGGCAGGAAGTCTATGATCATATTGCCCTGTATAACATATATGTTTTGGGTGATACAGGATATAGCGGAGCTGTTAAGAAGCAATAAGCTATGATTTATTTTGAAAAATAATTTATATTTGAGATATTAATTTATAACAGGAGCCACTCTATTGTACTAATAAAATAGATGTGGCTTCTTTAAGAATTTGCTTAAAGGGGTATGAAATGACTGACGGAAATGTTATTGCCTATGTTGACGGAAGCTATAGTGACGCAGCCGGTAAGTATGCATTTGGCTGTGTTTTTATTCTTAATGACAACAGAATATTTACTGCTTTCGGTAACGGAGATAATCCGGAATCTCTTAAGCAAAGAAATGTTACAGGTGAGATGCTTGGGGCCATGTATGCGGTTCAGTGTGCCCGCTTAAGCGGCTTTTCATCAATAGATATTTATTATGATTACAGTGGTATTGAGATGTGGGTAACAGGCGGGTGGAAAGCTAAAAATGAGCTTACTCAGAAGTATTCACAGGCAATGAGGTCTTGGGGAACTACGATTGATATCAGGTTCCATAAGGTTGAAGGTCATACTGGAGTAAAATATAACGAGCTGGCTGACAAGATGGCCAAGCGTGGTATAGAAGAAGGCGCTGGAGTACCACCGTATAGTAACATTGAAATGTTGGAGCAGTATTTCGATTAATATGAGTGAACCAATCAGAATTAACAAATTTATAGCTTCATGTGGAATATGCTCAAGAAGAGATGCCGATAGGCTTATCGACGAAGGTAAGGTTATTGTTAATGGTGCCGTGGCTTCGTCAGGTCAAAGGATTACCGAAAACGACGAGATAATTGTTAATGGTAAGGTGTTGAAGGGACCGGATAAAAAGGTCGTGTTGGCCTTTTATAAACCTGTGGGAATTACCTGTACAGAGAGAGATCCGCATGCGGAAGCTGTTATTAATGATATTGTAAAATATCCTCTCAGAGTGACATATGCCGGAAGGCTTGATAAAGAATCTGAAGGATTGCTGTTATTGACAAATGATGGTGACCTTATAGATAAAATGATGAGAGGTTCCAATGCGCATGAGAAAGAATATATAGTGCGCATAGATAAAAAGGTTTCGGTTGATATGCTTTCCAGATTTGAGAAGGGGATATACCTGAAGGATTTGGATGTTACTACCAGACCGTCTAAGGTTGAAAAGCTTTCTGATTATACATTTAGGGTAATTATTTCACAGGGATTGAATCGCCAGATAAGGCGAATGTGTCAGGCATGCAATTGTAAAGTTACAAGCTTAAAACGTGTAAGAGTGGTTAATGTATTGCTTGGTGAACTGAAGAGTGGTCAGTTTAGAGAACTTAATGAAGCTGAAATTAAGTCGCTTAGAGAAGCTTTGCAGTAAGAATAAAGGTTTTGCAGTAAGAATAAAGGTTTTTCAGTAAGGATAAAGGTTTTGCGGTAAGAATAAATGATTTACTGTAAACATACGTTTTTGCGCTAAGCATAGAGGAACTTTGATTATATGAATGATTCTAAGACTAATAGAATGAAAGAACTTGTGGATATTCTTAATAAAGCGTCTGAAGCGTATTATGCCAAAGATACAGAGATTATGAGTAACTATGAGTATGATAAATTGTATGATGAACTGGTAGCGCTTGAAAAAGAAACAGGAATTACCATGTCGGGAAGTCCTACCGTTAATGTTGGTTATGCTGCAGTTGCAGAGTTACCAAAGGAAAGTCATGCATCACCTATGCTTTCTCTTGATAAGACTAAGAGCAGGGAAGAATTACGAGCATGGCTGAATGGACATGAGGGTATACTTTCATGGAAGCTGGACGGTCTCACTATTGTTCTGACTTATAATGATGGTAAGCTTGTTAAGGCGGTAACCAGAGGTAACGGAGAAATCGGCGAGGTTATTACACCTAATGCCAAAGTATTTAAGAATATTCCTTTGGAAATAGCTTTTAAGGGAGAACTTGTACTTCGCGGTGAAGCGGTAATAAGCTATTCTGATTTTGAAAAAATAAATGCTCAGATCGATTCTGATTCTGAAAAATATAAGAATCCGAGAAATCTGTGCAGTGGATCTGTCAGACAGCTAAATAATGAGATTACTGCAAAGAGAAATGTTAGGTTTGTTGCGTTTAATCTAGTGTCGGCTGTTGAAAACGGAACAAATTATGATTTTGATAATTCAAGAAGCAATAGCTTTGAATTCCTCGAAAAGCAGGGCTTTGAAGTGGTTCAAAGAAAGACGGTTACAGAAGATACTATTCTTGATGCAATAGATTATTTTGCAAAAGCAATAGAAGAGTATGATATACCTTCGGATGGATTGGTACTTACCTATGAGGATATCGCTTATGGTGCATCACTTGGTCGAACTGCAAAATTTCCCAGACATTCGATTGCATTTAAGTGGGCTGATGAGACTGCTGAGACCACTTTGCGTGAGATTGAATGGAGTGCCAGCAGAACAGGCCTGATTAATCCTGTAGCAATATTTGATCCTGTAGAGCTTGAGGGAACTACGGTAACCAGAGCATCAGTTCATAATGTAAGTATTGTTAGAGAATTAAAGCTTGGTATAGGCGATAAGATTCGTGTATATAAAGCAAACATGATAATTCCGCAGATTTCTGAAAATCTGACCTGTTCAGGTACGGTTGTTATTCCTTCAGTATGTCCTGTTTGCGGAAAAGAAACCAAGATTAAAGCAGTAAATGAAGCGCAGACACTTAATTGTATTAATGAAGAATGTCCTGCAAAGCAGATAAAATCATTTGCTCAGTTTGTAAGCAGAGAGGCGTTGAATATAGATGGTATGTCTGAAGCTACATTGGAGAAGTTTGTAGACTGTGGCTTTATTCATGAATATTCTGATCTTTATAATCTAGAGAGATTCAAAGACAGAATCGTTAGCTTTGACGGCTTTGGAGAAAAATCATATGAGAATATGATTACTGCTATCAATGCTTCCAGAAAAACGACTCTTCCCAGGGTTATTTTTGGATTGGGAATCGCAGGCATAGGATCTGCCAATGCTAAGCTTATCAGTAAGGCTTATGACTACGATATTGAGAAGATTAAGAAGGCACCGGCTTCAGAGCTTGCATTGATAGATAAAATCGGCGATGTAATGGCTGATAATATTGTTAAATATTTTGCCGATGAAGCAAACGTGGCTAAGCTTGACAGACTTTTGATGTGCCTTGAGATTGAGAAGCCTGAAGTAACCGAGGATAGTAAAAAGCTTGAAGGACTTAACTTTGTAGTCACAGGAAGTCTTCATGGATTTGCTAGCCGTAATGATTTGAAGGAATTAATTGAGAGCATGGGCGGTAAGGTGACCGGTTCTGTAACGGGTAAAACAACATGCTTGATTAACAACGACAACACATCATCTTCAACAAAAAATAAGACGGCTCAAAGTCTTGGAGTGCCTGTCATTACCGAAGATGAGTTTATGGAAAAATATATTAATAATTGATAAATTTGATTAATGCGACAAAAAGCATTATATTTATATAGTTATTAAATAGATAAGAGGTGTACCAATGCCAATCAAAGTTCAAAGTGAGCTTCCTGCAAAGGAAATACTCGAAAATGAAAATATATTTGTGATGGACGAGAATCGTGCAGCACATCAGGATATTAGACCGTTGAAGGTCCTTATCCTTAACAATATGCCGGTAAAGCAGGATACAGAGCTTCAGCTTTTAAGAGCGCTTTCAAATACTCCCTTGCAGGTTGATGTTACTTTCATGAATACTAAGACTCATGTATCGCTCAATACGCCTGCGAATCATCTGAACAAGTTCTATGTTACTTTTGATGATATTAAGGATCAGAAGTTTGATGGTTTGATTATCACAGGAGCACCTGTTGAAGACATTACTTTTGAGGAAGTTGATTATTGGGAAGAAGTTTGCACTATTATGGACTGGGCTGAGACTAATGTGACTTCAACATTGCATATTTGTTGGGGAGCTCAGGCCGGATTCTATAAATATTATGGTATTAACAAGAGTCTGTTGCCTCAGAAGCTTTTCGGTATCTATGAGCATAAGGTTAACAATAGAAAGATTCCTCTTGTAAGAGGATTTGATGATGTGTTCCTTGCTCCTCACAGTAGACACACCGAGACACCTTCAGATGAACTTCATGCATGTGATGAGCTCACAATTGTAGCTGAGAGTGAAGATGCAGGTGTATTCCTTGCAATGGCAGAGAATGGTAAAAAGATATTTGTAACAGGTCATCCTGAATATGACAGATATACACTTCGTAACGAGTATGTAAGAGATAAGAATAAGGGGCTGGATATTCAGGTTCCTTATAATTACTTCCCTGATGATGACCCGGAAAAGAAGCCTTTGCTTACATGGAGATCTCATAGTAACAATCTTTATTCTAACTGGTTAAATTATTACGTTTACCAGCTTACACCATACGATTTGGGTTAAATATAAGTACCGATGGTTAATTTATCAATTAATCATCGGTTTTTTTTATTTTGATTGTATAAAAGTTCGATTGAAGTATTTTTTTATAAGTCTATAATTATAGATTGTGTGAAAATATTAAGTTTTTATAAACTTCTGGGAGAAAAATGAAATGAACAAAAAGAATCAGTTTAAGCCCATGCTTTTCTCAAACATGAAGCAGTATAGCTTTGGTCAGTTTGGAAAAGATCTGATTGCAGGTATCATTGTAGCAATCATTGCGCTTCCTTTGTCAATTGCGCTTGCAATTGCATCAGGCGTTCAGCCTCAGTGTGGTATTTATACTGCAGTAGCCGCAGGTTTCCTTATTTCATTCCTCGGTGGTAGCCGAGTACAGATTGCAGGACCCACAGCTGCATTTGCCACAATAGTTGCAGGTATTGTTGCTAAAAATGGTATCGATGCAAACGGAGAGTTCAATTATGAGATGGGATTTGAGGCTCTTAAAATAGCTACCATCATGGCAGGTATTATTCTTGTACTGATGGGAGTATTCAAGCTTGGCAGCCTCATCAAATTTATTCCTTATACAATCACAACCGGATTTACAGCAGGTATTGCGATTACTCTGTTTGTAGGTCAGGTTAAAGATTTCCTTGGACTCAGCTATGCGCCCGGAACTGAAAATATAGAGACTGTTGATAAGGTAAAGAATATTTTTACTTTTTCAAGTACATTTAACTATCAGGCACTTATTGTTGGTTGTGTAAGCCTTGCAATACTTGTTTTCTGGCCCATGATTCCTAAGATTGGACAGAAGGTACCTGCATCACTTCTTGCGGTTATTGCAGGTGTTGCTATAATCAAACTTCTCCATTGGGATTCTGTTAAGACTATTGCTGATATTGCAGAGGGCGGCGCAGATGCGCTTAAGGGACTTCCCGATCTGTCATTCCCTACAATTACATTTGCTAAGATTAGAGCAGTAGTAGGTGATGCATTTACAATTGCTATACTTGCAGCAATTGAGTCTTTACTTTCATGTGTAGTTTCAGACTCTATGATTAATTCTCATCACAGACCTAATCAGGAGCTTGTTGCACAGGGTGTTGGTAATGTGGGTTCTGCTATGTTTGGTGGTATTCCTGCAACCGGAGCTATCGCAAGAACTGCTGCCAATATCAAGAATGGTGGTCGTACACCTATCGCGGGTATCGTTCATGCTATTACCTTGTTCATTGTTTTAATGTTCCTGATGCCTTATGCAGCACTTATTCCCATGCCTACTATAGCAGCTATTCTTTTCCAGGTTGCTTATAATATGTCCGGTTGGAGAACATTTGCGCATCTGGTAAAGACTTCGCCTAAGAGTGATATTCTTGTACTTGTTACAACATTTGTACTTACTGTTGCATTTGACCTTGTAGTAGCTATTGCTGTTGGTATGGTACTTGCCTGCGTGCTTTTGATGAAGAGAATGGCAGACGAGGCTTCTGTAAAGGGATGGCAGTATTACGATCCCGAAAATGATCCTGACAGCATTGAACTTAAGAATGTTCCTAAAGACGTTCGTGTATATGAAATCAGCGGACCTATGTTCTTTGGAGCAGCTAACAGAATTGCAGAAATTACTATTAAGGACTTCACTAAGGTTCTTATAATCAGAATGAGAGCAGTACCTGCACTTGATGCTACAGCAATGCATTCTTTGGAGCAGCTTTTCGAAAAGTGCAAAGAGAATAATGTACAGATTGTATTCTCTCATGTAAATGAACAGCCTATGAAGACTATGACTAAGAGTGGATTCATCAAGATGGTTGGTGAAGATAATTTCTGCGGTCATATTGATGATGCACTTAAGAGAGCAGAAGAGATTTGCAAGGCTGAAAAATAAGTATTCAGACTAAAAAAGTATTAAATTAAAAAGCTTCCCATTTGTTGTGAGTCAAAATTAATTGATCATAACAATGGGAAGCTTATTTTTTTTTGTTTTATGAATTATAATTCGTCCTATAATTTCTTGAAAGCTGTGCTTAACATAAGCTTTAGTCTGTTGAGCTGGTTAACCTCAGAAGCACCGGGATCGAAATCGATGGCTACGATGTTACTTCCGGGATTAGCTTTGCGTACAGCTTTGATGGGTCCTTTACCGACAATGTGGTTGGGAAGACATCCGAAGGGCTGTACAACAACAAGGTTGGGTACTCCGTTATGAAGAAGCTCCATCATTTCACCTGTAAGCAACCATCCTTCACCGGCCTGATTACCGAGGGATACGACTTTGCTTGCCAACTTTGCAATATCATAAATGTTTGTGGCAGGTTCAAAGTGTTTACTCTTTTTAAGAGCTTTCTCACCTGCACCGCGAAGAATATTATCAACAGCCCAGATACCTAATTTACCAAGTATCTTTTTCTTCATGGGCATTCCGTAGTTATCGGTTTTATAAATACGGTTGTAGAGGAAGAAGTCGAGGAAATCCACGAATCCGGGAACGACTGCCTCACAGCCTTCTTTTTCGAGCTGATTAACCATGAAGTTGTTACCTGCAGGTGCAAACTTCATAAGGATTTCTCCTACAATACCTACTTTAGGTTTTTTGAGATTCTCATCGATAGGAATGTTATCAAAATCTTCAACAATCTGTCTGCAATATTTGCGGAAGGTTGACCAGCTGAAATGTTTTTTCATCATCATGGCGCGACACTTCTCAAGCCATTCTGCATGAAGCTTATCGCAGGCTCCCTTTTCAAGTTCATAAGGACGCATACGGTAAATGCACTTCATAAAGAGGTCACCGTAGATAAATGCGGCACCCATACGAATGAGAAGATGAAGGTCTATCTTAAAGCCTTCGTGTTTTTCGATTCCGCCTGCACTGAGAGAAATTACAGGAACATGTTCAAATCCAGCTTTTTTAAGTGCACGACGAATGAATGCAATATAGTTGGTCGCACGGCAGCATCCACCAGTCTGACTCATAATAATTGCTGTCTTGTTGATATCATATTCGCCTGACTCAAGAGCCTGAATAAGCTGTCCGGCCATCATGATAGAAGGATAGCAGGCATCATTATTGATGTATTTAAGACCGAGGTCAATGGCGGATTTGTCTGCATTGCCGAGTACCTTGAAGTTGAAACCTACTGCCTGGAAGGCGGTTCCGAACATATCAAAGTGAACGGGAGAGAGCTGAGGGCAAAGGATGGTATATGTATCTTTCATTTCCTTTGTAAATTCAACTTTATGATATGAACCGTCACGTCTGGTGGCATGCTTGCCGGTACGTTCTCTTTCCTGAAGAGCAGAAATCAATGAGCGAATACGGATTCGTGCAGCACCGAGGTTGTTGACCTCGTCGATTTTCAAACAGGTATAAATCTTATCGGAACCTGAGAGAATATCATTCATCTGATCGACAGTAACTGCATCTAGTCCGCAACCGAATGAATTGAGCTGAATCAGATCAAGTCTGTCAGTACCTTTTACATAAGTAGCGGCAGCATAGAGTCTTGAGTGATATGTCCACTGGTCTGCAACGATAAGAGGTCTGTCGGGAGAGGTCAGATGTGAGATAGAGTCCTCTGTAAGTACAGCCATATCGTAAGATGTAATAAGTTCGGGAATACCATGGTTAATCTCAGGGTCTATATGATAAGGACGGCCTGCAAGTACTATACCGTGCTTACCTGTCTCCTCAAGATATTTAATGGTTTCTTCACCTTTTTTCTGCATGTCCTTTCGAGCGTGGTCAAGCTCAAGCCATGCCTCGTGGATGGCTGCTTTTACTTCACCTGAAGGAATGTTTGAAAACTCTCTCACAAGAACCTGTGCAATTGATTCCTCGCTTCTGAATGACATGAAGGGATTTCTGTATTTTACTTTGCCTGCTGTGATTTCTTCTACATTATTCTTGATATTTTCACTGTTTGAACCTACAACAGGACAGTTGTAATTGTTGAAGCTGGTTTCGTCCTCGAGTCTTTCAAGGAAAACGGAAGGATAGAAAATCATATCAACGTTTTGCTTGATGAGCCATGCAATATGTCCGTGAGCAAGCTTTGCGGGATAGCAGATGGACTCTGAAGGGATTGATTCAATACCCATCTCATATGTGGCTCTTGTAGACAGTGGTGACAGTACAACCTTGTAACCGAGCTTGGTAAAGAAGGTATGCCAGAAGGGATAATTCTCGTACATATTCAAAACTCTGGGAATACCTACTGTTCCTCTGGTGGCTTCACTGTCGGGAAGAGGAGTATAGTCAAATACTCTCTGAAGCTTGTATTCTACAAGATTGGGTACTCCGGTGGGATTCTTTTTGCCACCGATACCGCGTTCGCAGCGGTTACCGGTTATAAATTGACGTCCGCCTGAAAATCTGTTGATTGTAAGACGACAGCTATTGGTACAACCTTTGCATTTGGTCATGCTTGTCTGATATTCGAGATTAATGATATCGTCCAGAGGAAGCATGGTTGTCTCATAGTTGTCGGTAAATCTTTCGCGTGCGATAAGAGCACATCCGAATGCACCCATTATACCTGCGATATCGGGACGGATAGCCTCACAGCCGGCTGTTTTTTCAAAGGCACGCAAAACAGCATTGTTGTAGAAGGTTCCGCCTTGAACAACAATGTTTTTACCAAGCTCAGAAGCGCTGGAAACCTTGATTACCTTGAATAATGCATTTTTTATAACAGAGTAAGCAAGACCGGCAGAAATATCAGCAACAGAAGCGCCTTCTTTTTGGGCCTGCTTAACTCGCGAGTTCATAAATACGGTACAACGTGTACCCAAGTCGATGGGATGTTCGGCAAATAAAGCTTCTTTTGCAAAATCCTTAACAGAAAAGTTAAGAGACTTAGCAAATGTCTCTATAAACGATCCGCAACCTGAAGAGCATGCTTCATTGAGCTGAACTGATTCAACGGCACCATTTTTGATTTTAATGCATTTCATATCCTGGCCGCCGATATCAAGGATACAGTCGACGTTGGGATTAAAGAATGCAGCGGCCTTGTAGTGAGCAATAGTCTCTACTTCGCCGTCATCAAGCAAAAATGCTGACTTAAGTAAAGCTTCTCCGTAGCCTGTAGAACATGAGCGAACAATCTTGGCTGTTGAGGGGAGCTTACTTTTAATATCTTCAATTGCATTTATAGCTGTTTTAAGAGGTGAGCCGTTGTTGTTAGAATAGAATGAATACAGCAATTCACCTTTTTCACCGACAAGTGCAATTTTAGTTGTGGTTGAACCTGCATCTATTCCGAAAAATACATTTCCTGAGTAGTTGCTAAGATCAGCTTTTACGACTTCAGCTTTTGCATGGCGAGATTCAAAATTCTCAAATGCTTCGTGACTCTCGAAAAGAGGATCAATACGCTGAACTTCAAATTCCATCTTGATATCAGTCGAAAGCTTAGCGACAAGTTCTTCCAAAGTAAATGCAGTTTTTTCTTCGGAATTAAGTGCAGAACCCATTGCAGCAAAAAGATGTGAATTAGGAGTATTTATAATGTGCTCATCATCGAGCTTAAGTGTTCTGATAAAGGCTACCTTGAGCTGATCAAGGAAGTGGAGAGGACCACCAAGAAATGCAACATGTCCTCTGATGGGCTTACCGCATGCAAGGCCTGAAATGGTCTGGTTGACTACAGCCTGGAAAATAGAAGCTGCGAGATCCTCACTGGTTGCACCTTCATTGATAAGAGGCTGAATGTCTGTCTTGGCAAATACACCGCATCTGGCAGCTATAGTATAAAGAGACTGGTAGCTCTTGGCATACTCATTTAATCCGGTGGCATCTGTCTGAAGAAGAGAAGCCATCTGGTCGATAAACGAACCAGTACCTCCGGCACAAATACCGTTCATACGCTGCTCGACATTACCGTCTTCAAAATAGATTATCTTGGCATCCTCACCACCAAGCTCGATTGCAACATCGGTTTTGGGCGCAAAAGTAGAAAGAGCTGTTGAAACAGCAATTACTTCCTGATTAAAGGGAATGCCCAGATGTTTAGCGAGAGTGAGTCCGCCTGAACCTGTAATCATTGGATGAAGCATCATATTGCCGGTTTGTTTGAGAGCATCTGATAAAAGGTCTGACAGAGTTTCTCTGATGTTGGCAAAATGTCTTCTGTAATCCGAAAAGAGTATATTGTTATCTTTATCAAGTATTGCAATCTTAATGGTTGTAGAACCGATATCTATACCCAAAGATGCAGTAGTTAACTTTTCTTCCATTAATGACTCCTAAATCAAAAATTCATAGTAATACATTTTCCTATTATAATTTAGAAGCATATTGTTTGGCAAATGAAAAACATACTAAATATAGCGTTTATAACTTAATTTTTTCTAAATAAACGGTTACAAAGTTTACGAATGGAAATATAGATGTTAAAATGATGATTTGTAGTAGTTTGTCTTTTTAAGAGAAGCGTAAGCTGTGCTTGAGTGTGCATACGCACGTAATTTTTAGAGATTTAGAAGTGAGATATATATGAGTAATTTAGAAAAGAAATTTGGAAAATTTGCAATCAGGAATCTGACACTGTATTTAATTATGGGTTACATTCTTGGATATGTTATAAGCATGATCAGCAGAATCCGTGGCATAGATTTTGTAAGTTATATCACGCTTGATCCTATTATGATATTAAAAGGACAGGTATGGAGACTGATTAGCTGGGTATTAATTCCCCCAAGCGATTACGCAGGATTTACCGGATTTATGTTCCTGATACTTATGATGTATTGCTGCGTGTCAATCGGAACAGTACTTGAGCGCACGTGGGGAACACTTAAATATAACCTTTATATTTTAGGCGGTATTCTTTTTACTGTAATCGGTGCATTTATAAGCATGTTTGTGCTTTATTTTTCTTACAGTAAGCAGGGAATATCATTTAGTGAGTTTATGGTATATTTCCCAATCGCCAACGGTTTTGTGTGGAAAATGTTTAGCACATATTATATCAATATGTCTATTTACATGGGCTTTGCGTTAACTTATCCCGATAACATGGTACGCTTTATGTTTTTTATTCCCATAAAAATGAAATGGCTGGGAATAATTGATGGTTTATATTTTGCGTATTATCTCGGAACAGGAATTATGTATTTGATTAACGGACAGCTGCTTGGTGTTATAGTCATCTGTTCTGTAGCTGCGGCAATTATCAATATATTCATTTTCTGGCTTTTTAATCTTAAGAGATTTAATCCTAAGCAGGCAGCCAGAAGTGCCAAGTTTAAGAGAGAGTATAATGCAGGCGCCAATTTTGCTGCCGGTAGAAGCACAGGTCAGAGCCAGTCTTTCTATTCGCAGAGAAGCGGCGGAAGTAATGTACATATGAGAGGCGCGGGAATTACTAAGCATAAGTGTGCAGTATGCGGACAGAGTGAGCAGGATAATCCTGATCTTGAGTTTAGATTCTGCAGTAAATGTAACGGAGCTTATGAGTACTGCCAGAATCATCTGTTTTCGCATGTTCACAAGATTTAATCGCGAATGTTTGTATGATTGCGAGAACTCGAAAACGAAGCAATCAATAGATATATTATTATGTATATTGGAGACACATAATGGATAAAGAAGTAAGATTTGCCCAACTGCTTGAGAGTGTAAAAAGAGCAGCAAGAGAGCAGGGAAACTGTATCTCAGAGGAACAGGTTAAGGAAGCCTTTGCAGAGCTTGAGCTTGATGATAACAGGCTTACAATGGTAATGGATTATCTGACTTCTCAGCATATCGGTATTGGTGAGGCTCCTGATCCTGATGATTTTATGAGTGATGAGGAGAAGGATTATCTGCAGGTATATCTTGATGAACTGAACCTTCTTAAGGATTATACAGACGGTGAAAAACAGGCATATACCATGCAGGCTATGGCCGGAGATGAGACTGCTCAGAGTAAGCTGATTGAGTTATATTTGAAGAATGTTGTTGATATAGCTCATATTTATGCAGGACAGGGCGTACTCATAGAAGATCTTATAGGTGAAGGTAATGTAGCACTTTCCGTTGGTGTGACAATGCTTGGTAGCCAGGAAAAGCCTGAGGACTGTGAGGGAATGCTTACTAAGCTGATAATGGATGCTATGGAAGAGCTTATTAAGGATTCAAATGACAGTGATGATGTAGAGAAGAAAGCTCTTAACAGAGTTAATGAGATATATGCCAAGGCGGAAAAGCTTTCTAAAGAGTATGCACGTAAGGTTACTGTTGAGGAGCTTTGTGAGGAAGAACATCTTTCGCGTAAGGCTGTTATAGATGCTATTAGAATCAGTGGTTTTGCTATTGATTCAATAGAGATTCCTGAGGAACTTAAGGGGAAGGAATAACCATCATGCAGATGAAGGTTTATGAAGATTACAAATACAGCATGCAGGATACAAACTGTTTGTATGTTGGTGCTAAATATACGCTTGCAGAAATCATGGAAAATGAGGACATATTGTTTAAGTTTCGTAAGGT
>DCIR01000076.1:0-23635 GCA_002317155.1 Lachnospiraceae bacterium UBA1721 | reverse complement strand
ATTCTTTATTATATGGATCCGCACGATTTCAGAGTGCAGGTGTTAAAACAGATGCGTTGTAAGGTCAGAGTTAATGTGATTAGAGAAAAGAAGCATCTGTTTGGAAAAAAGAAAAAAGAGTATGTAACAGAGTTTATGGCTATACCTAAGCTTGTATCTATGAGTGTTGCCGAAAAAGAAGCGGTCGGCCTTGTAATACAGGAACTTAGAGTGAATAAGCTGGCACTGGTTACTGTTTAGTATATTTTATTAACAAAAATAATTTACTTGATAAGAGAGGGAGCATAGATGAAATTAGAAGAATTACAGTCATATGAGATTCTTGAGAAAAGATTTATTGATGATATCAAATGTGAAAGCGTAAGACTTCGTCATAAAAAGACAGGTGCTAGAGTAGCACTGTTATCATGTGATGATAACAATAAGGTTTTTTATATTGGATTTAGAACACCGCCTGCAGATTCTACAGGTGTAGCTCATATTACCGAGCATTCTGTTCTCTGCGGATCTAAGGAATTCCCTGTTAAGGATCCTTTTGTCGAGCTTGCCAAGGGCTCGCTTAATACATTCCTTAATGCAATGACATATCCTGACAAAACAGTTTATCCTGTTGCAAGCTGTAATGACGCGGATTTTCAGAATTTGATTCATGTTTATCTCGATGCGGTATTTTATCCCAATACCTATACAAATGAATCAATCTTTCGTCAGGAAGGCTGGCATTATGAGTTTGACGAAGAGGGAAAATTGTTCGTTAATGGCGTAGTGTACAACGAGATGAAGGGTGCATTTTCTTCACCCGATGATGTATTGGGAAGAGAAATATTAAATGCACTTTATCCTGATAACGCATATGGTGTTGAGTCGGGTGGTGATCCTGAAGTGATTCCGGATCTTACTTATGAGCAGTTCCTTGATTTCCACAGAGCATATTATCATCCTTCAAACAGCTATATTTATCTCTACGGAGATATGGATATGGCTGAGAAGCTTGATTATATCGATAAAGAGTATCTTTCTAAATTCGATTACAGAGAAGTTGATTCTGCTATTAAAATGCAGGCTGCTTTTGATGAAGAAAGGAGTGTACACAAGTACTGCAACTTAAATGAGGGTGAGAATCCGGATGAAAACACATTCCTTTCACTCAACTATTCTATCGGTAATGCAATTGATAACCGTGTTACCAATGCTGCAATGCAGATTATTGATTATGCATTGACAGGTAATCCGGGAGCGCCTCTTAAAAAGACTCTTGTTGAGCGCGGAATCGGTAATGATTGCTACAGCTGGTTTGATGACGGACTGCTTCAGCCTATGTTTAGTATCGGTGCTAAGGATACTAAGGTAGAAAAGGCGGAAGAATTCAAGGAGACAGTACGTGAAGTACTTGAGGACATTGTGGAGAATGGCTTTGATAAAAAGAGTCTTCTTGCTGCAATCAATCACTTTGAATTCAGATACAGAGAAGCAGATTTTGGCAATTATCCAAAGGGATTGATTTACGGACTTAACTGCTTTAATACATGGCTTTACGATGATAACAGACCTTTCGATACACTTGAGCTTGTTGATACATATAAATTCTTGAAGGATAGTGTAGAATCAAGTTATTTTGAAAATCTGGTAAGTGAATATCTTCTTGATAATTCACATGCTGCACTCGTTGTTCTTGAGCCTAAGGTAGGTGTAGAAGAGGAAAAAGAAGCTAAGCTTAAGGCAAGACTGGCTGAATACCAGAATTCACTTTCAGAGGAAGAACTGGCTAAAATTAAGGATGACTATGAGAAGCTTAAGGAGTTCCAGGAGCGCGTAGATACTCCAGAAAATCTTGCTAAGCTTCCGCTCCTTTCAAGAAGCGATCTTAAGAGAGAAGAAGAAAAATTCAGTAACATAATGCTTAATATTGATGACACCGATGTACTCAGACATGACTATGAGACTAACGGAATCACATATCTTAAGCTTATGTTTAATTACAATGAGCTTCCCGGTAAGCTTTATCCATATCTTTCACTTGTCAGAATGGTTCTTGGACAGATTGATACGGATAAATACGATTATACCGATTTGAATAATGAGATTGATCTTGAACTTGGTTCATTATCTGTAAATGCAGATATGTATTGCAATTCAGTAAATTTGGATGAATATAAGCTCGAAGTTGTATTTAAGACTAAGTTCCTTGAAGGAAAAGAGAAGTCTGCATTTGACCTTATAGAAGAGATTATGCTTAATTCTCACTTTGATGATACTGACAGAATCTTTGAAATCCTTAATGAGACCAAATCTCAGATGCAGTACAGCCTGGCAGCTTCCGGCCATTCGACAGCAATGGAAAGAGCCGGTGCAGGAGTAACTGTACCTTCTAGACTTAATGATATTTCAAGAGGTGTATCATTCTATAGATTCCTTACTGAGCTTATTGATAACTATGATGAGCGCAAGGCTGAAATGGTTGAGCTTATGAACGAAGCAGCTAAGACCATTTTCAGACCTGAGAATCTCATGGTTGATATTACAGCAAATGAAGGTGCTGCCAATAAGCTTAATGGATTGATTGCAGGCCTTAAGAGTAAGCTATATACTTCTGAAGTTGTTAAAGAGTGTTTTGTACCTGAACTTTTAACAGATAATGAAGGCCTTATGACTTCGGGTCAGGTTCTCTATGTATGCCGTGCCGGTAATTTTGCGAGAAACGGCCTTAAGTATACAGGTGCTTTGAGAGTTCTTAAGGTAATACTTGGTTACAAGTATCTTTGGGAAAATATTCGTGTTAAGGGCGGAGCTTACGGATGCATGTGTAACTTCTCAAGAGATGGTATGTCATTCTTTGTTTCATACAGAGATCCTAACCTTTCTAAGACTATTGATGTATATGAGAAGGCTGCAGAGGCAATTGAAACCTTTGATTTTGATGAGAGAACAATGACTCAGTTTATCATAGGAACTGTAAGTGAGCTTGATCAGCCTCTTACTCCTGTTACAAAGGGTGCTCGTTCACTTCAGGCATATATGACTGATACTACTTATGAGATGGTTCAGAAGAATAGAGATCAGGTGCTTGATGCTCAGCCTGATGATATCAGAGCATTAGGCGAGTATATCAGAACATTCATTGCTGATAACAGACTTGTTGTAGTGGGTAATGCTGCTAAGATTAAGGATGAAGAAAGACTGTTTGATAAAGTGGTAAATATGTTCTAGTTAATTGTTTCCTGAATTTGTTTTAAGAAATTTTTGATTTTATGTAATATTTTATGCCGTAAGCTGTCTATTTAAGTGAAAATCGATTGAAATTGATTGCTATATAAACAATAAAGTTTGATTAACTCGTACTTTATAGGCTACTTATTTTGGAGGGAGAAAATATTATGAAAAAGAAAATTGTTACATCGCTTGTTTTAGCTCTGTCCGTTGCGTCCATACTTACGGGATGCGGCGGAGGAAGTAAGTATTATGGTTCATCTACAGATAATGCAGTATCATCAAATACGTCATCGGGTGGCGGCTACTATGAAGATTATTATGATGGCTATTATGATGACTATTATTATGATAGTGATTATGATTACTCTTATGACGGATCGGGAGAGTTTGGCGCTGACAATGTTGATGTAAGCGAAAGTGCATCTCAGAGTCAGACTGTAGATACTTCCAGAAAACTGATAAAAACAGTAAATATGGAGGTTGAAACTCTTGAATATGATAATCTGTTATATGCAATAACTGATCAGGTTAATGTATGCGGTGGATATATCGAGAACTCATATACCAATAACGGAAGTGTATATTCTTACTATAAAAATAACAAGTACGGTACTATGACTATCAGAATTCCGGCTGACAGATTGGATGAGTTTTTAAACAGCTTTTCACCTTTGTGTAATGTCCTTAATAAGTCTGAAGGCGTAGAAGATGTTACTTTGACTTACGTTGACCTTGAAAGCCGTAAGAATGCATTACTTATTGAAGAGCAGAGATTGCTTGAACTTCTTGAAACGGCTGAATATCTCGAGGATATGCTTACTATCGAGTCAAGACTTACCGATATCAGATATCAGCTTGAAAGTATGGAGTCACAGCTTCGCACTTATGATAACAAGATTAATTACAGCACAGTTTATTTGTCAATTAACGAGGTTAAGGAGATTACACCCGAGCCTGAACCGGAACCTGAGACTGCATGGCAGAGAATCTCTGAAGGCTTTATGAAGAGTTTGCAGAGCCTTGGCCATGGACTGTCTGAGTTTGGAATCTGGTTTGTTGTAAAGCTTCCTTTCCTTCTTCTTTGGGCATTGATTATTTTTGCTCATGTTATGATAATTCGCGGCATTATCAGATTTAATGTTAAGAAGAACAGAAAGCGCCGTGAAGAGGCTAAGAAGGCTCAATTACATGCCATGGGTATTGATGTGGATGCACAGCAGAATAATCCATATGAGATAACTGTTGATTCAAATGAAAAGGCTACAGTTATAAATCAGGAAAATAGTGCAAACACTTCAGTAAATGCCTCAGAAAATGCAGAAGTAACCACAGAAGATAATAAGCAAACAACAGCAGACAATAAGCAAAATACAGAAACTTCTGAAATCGTTAATGAAGAAACAAAAGAAACAAATGCATAAAAGGTTTCGGAAGAGTAAAGGAATTTAATGGAAAACAGTTCAGTAAAGTCAGGTTTTGTGACACTTATAGGAAGACCTAATGTAGGTAAATCAACGCTTATGAACAAGTTAATCGGTCAAAAGATTGCGATTACTTCCAATAAGCCTCAGACAACCAGAAACAGAATTCAGACAGTTTATACGGATGACAGAGGGCAGATTGTATTTTTGGATACGCCCGGTATTCATAAATCCAAGAATAAGCTTGGAGATTATATGGTCGGAGTGGCTGAGAGAACTCTTAATGAGGTTGATATAGCTATATGGCTCGTTGAACCTACTGACTTTATAGGTGCGGGTGAGCGCCATATTATTGAACAGCTTAACAAGGCTAAGTGTCCTGTTTTCCTTGTGGTCAATAAGATTGATACTGTTAAAAGAGAAGAACTGCTTCCTTTTATTGATAAATACAGAAAGGAAGTAGACTTCTCGGAAGTAATTCCGGTTTCTGCGCTTAACGGTAATAATACTGATGTATTATTGGAACAGATTTTTAAATATCTTCCTTATGGAGAGCCTTTCTATGATGAAGATACTGTGACCGATCAGCCTGTAAGACAGATTACTGCAGAGCTTATCAGAGAAAAAATATTGAGATTGTTATCTGATGAAATACCTCATGGAGTTGCTGTTACTATCGAGAGTATGAAAAACAGAGGCGGAATCTATGATATAGAGGCTACAATCTTCTGCGAGAGAGATTCTCATAAGGGAATTATTATCGGAAAAGGCGGAGCAATGCTTAAAAAGATTGGCTCAACTGCAAGACCTGAGATTGAAGATCTTCTTGAAAGCCAGGTTAATCTTCAGCTTTGGGTTAAGGTTAAGAAGGATTGGCGTGATTCTGATTTTATGCTCAAAAATTTCGGATATCATGATGATACTAAGAATTAAGAGGTTTGTAAGGTGCAGGATCAGGTTGTTGTGACCGGAATTGTTATAAAACAGGCGCCGGTTGGAGAAAGCGACAGAAGGGTAACCATTCTTACCAATTCACGAGGTAAGATATCTGCATTTGCAAGAGGAGCACGAAAGCCTAATTCGCGTTTTGCGGCAACGGCAAGACCGTTTTGTTTCGGAACATTTAAGCTATATGAGGGCAGAGATGCATATAATATTGCAGATGCGGAGATAAGTAACTATTTTGAAAAACTTCTGACTGATATTGAAGGCTCCTGTTATGCAGCATATTTTGGTGAAGTCGTTGATTACTATTGCAGAGAAAATAATGATGAAAAAGATATGATGAAGCTTTTTTATCAGAGTTTATGCGCGATTTCGTTCGATGGAATAAGTAACAGACTTGTGAAAAGCGTATTTGAATTAAAAAGTATTATGATAAACGGTGAATATCCCGGTATTCCCAATAATATGAAATTATCGGATGCGGCCATTTATACGCTTGATTATATTAATTCATCTTTACCTGAAAAAGTATTTTCATTTAATCTTGCAGATGACATATTGGTAGAGATTGAAAATGTTGCGAGCCACCTGAGAAAAAGCATAATGGATCATCATTTTAAGAGTCTTGATATTCTTGAAACAATTGTTTAATACATAATAGATAATTTAAGGATAGTTCCTTTAAGGAACTGTCCTTTTTTTCTTGAAAGAAGACTTGACATGTGCTAAAATTTCAATGCTTATGCGATTATGTAGATATTTTGTTCGTTTATAAATATTTAGGCGAATATTTAGCATAAACATACTATTTTTATATATTAAAGAGGAGATTTGTCATGGAAAAATCAATGGACAAAATTGTTAGTCTGGCAAAAGGAAGAGGTTTTGTTTATCCCGGCTCTGAAATCTACGGAGGCCTTGCGAATACTTGGGATTACGGTAATCTCGGTGTTGAACTTAAGAATAATGTTAAGAAGGCCTGGTGGCAGAAGTTTGTCCAGGAGAATCCTTATAATGTAGGCGTTGACTGCGCCATCCTTATGAACCCTCAGACATGGGTAGCATCAGGTCACCTTGGAGGATTCTCAGATCCTCTTATGGATTGTAAGGAATGCCATGAGCGTTTCCGTGCTGATAAGCTCATTGAGGATTTCGCTGCTGAGAACGGCAAGACTCTTGAGAAGCCTATCGATGCATTTTCTCAGGAAGAGATGATGGCTTACATTAAGGATAACAGCATTGCTTGTCCTACCTGCGGTAAGCATAATTTTACTGATATCAGACAGTTTAACCTTATGTTTAAGACCTTCCAGGGTGTTACTGAGGATGCTAAGAATACCGTATATCTTCGTCCCGAGACTGCTCAGGGTATTTTCGTAAACTTTAAGAATGTACAGAGAACTTCTAGAAAGAAGGTTCCTTTCGGTATCGGTCAGATCGGTAAGTCATTTAGAAATGAGATTACCCCCGGTAACTTCACATTCCGTACCAGAGAGTTTGAGCAGATGGAGCTTGAGTTCTTCTGCAAGCCCGGAACAGATATGGATTGGTTCCAGTATTGGAGAGCATTCTGCCGTGATTGGCTCCTTTCACTTGGTATCAAGGAAGATGAGATGAGACTTCGTGATCATGATCCCGAGGAGCTTTGCTTCTATTCAAAGGGAACTACAGATATCGAGTTCAAGTTCCCCTTCGGTTGGGGTGAGCTTTGGGGTATTGCTGACAGAACTGATTATGACCTTACTCAGCATCAGAATACTTCAGGTGAAGATATGAGCTACTTTGATGACGAGACCAATGATCGTTATGTTCCTTATGTTGTTGAGCCTTCACTTGGTGCTGACCGTGTTGTACTTGCATTCCTTTGCGCAGCATATGATGAGGAGAATATCGGAACTGAGGAAGCTCCTGATATGAGAACCGTTCTTCGTTTCCATCCCGCACTTGCACCTGTTAAGATTGGTGTACTTCCTCTTTCTAAGAAGCTTAACGAGGGCGCAGAGAAGATTTTTGCACAGCTTTCTAAGAAGTATAACTGTGAATTTGATGACAGAGGAAATATCGGTAAGAGATATCGTCGCCAGGATGAAATCGGAACTCCTTTCTGCATTACATATGACTTTGAGTCAGAGAATGACGGCATGGTAACTGTACGTTTCCGTGATTCAATGGAGCAGGAGCGTATTGCTATTGCTGATCTTGATGCATATTTTGCAGATAAGTTCACCTTCTAATAAAGGAGCCAGTGTTAAAAATGAGAAAGATTACTTCTAAACAGTTAAGAAAAGAGTGGATTGATTTCTATGTAGCAAGAGGACATGTGGATTGCGGTGCTGTTTCACTTGTATCAGACGGATCTACCGGTGCTATGTTTAATGTTGCAGGTATGCAGCCTATTATGCCTTATCTTCTTGGACAGAAGCATCCTCTCGGAACCAGACTCTGCAATGTACAGGGCTGTGTTCGTACTAATGATATTGATGGTATCGGTGATAAGAGCCATCTTAGTTTCTTTGAAATGATGGGTTCATGGAGCCTTGGAGATTATTTCAAGAAGGAAAGATGTCAGTGGAGCTATGAGCTTCTTACTGAGGTTTTCCAGTTTGACAGAGATCACCTTGCAGCAACCGTATTTGAAGGTGATGAAAATGCACCCAGAGACGAGGAAGGCGCTAAGTATCGTATCGAATCAGGATTTAAGCCTGAAAATGTATTTTTCCTTCCTGCTGAGGATAACTGGTGGGGACTTGAGTATGGACCCTGCGGACCTGACTCAGAGATGTTCTATATCTCAGACAAGCCTGCTTGCGGACCTGACTGTAAGCCCGGTTGCCACTGCGGTAAGTATACCGAGGTTGGTAATGATGTATTTATGCAGTATGAGAAGCATCATGACGGTCACCTTACTCCTCTTGAGAAGAAGAACGTAGATACCGGATGGGGACTCGAGAGAAATCTTGCATTCCTTAACGGACTTGATGATGTATATCGTACAGACCTTTTTGCGCCTATTATCGCAGCTCTTGAGGAGAGCTCAGGAATTAAGTATGAGGCAGATGAGAAGAGCACCAAGTCAATGAGAATTATTGCCGATCATCTTCGTACCAGTGTAATGCTCATCGGAGATCAGGCTAAGCTCCTTCCTTCAAATGCCGGAGCAGGATATGTTCTTAGAAGACTTATCCGTCGTGCACTCAGACATGGACGTAATCTTAATCTTAAGACTGCTGATTATCGTAAGATTGCCAGCATCTTTATTGATGATATTTATGTTGATAGTTATCCCCTTCTTTCCAAGAATAAGGAATTTATTCTTTCTGAGCTTGAGAAGGAGATCAATCGTTTTGACGCTACCATTGAGAACGGTTTGAAGGAATATAAGAAGATCCTTGAGACCAAGAAGGCTGAAAATGCTACTGTTATTGATGGTAAGTCTGCATTCAGACTCTATGATACTTTCGGATATCCTCTTGAGCTCACCATTGAGATGGCTGAGGAGGAAGGTCTTAAGGTTGACGAGGAAGCATTTGCTAAGTGCATGGAGGAAGCTAAGGAGCTTGCCCGTGAAAACGCTAGCTTTTCTCAGAAGTCAGCTGATGCAAATGTATTTGAGGGACTTGACGAGTCTATTACCAGTAAGTTTGTAGGTTATGACAAGCTCAATGTAACTGATAAGATTGCTGCATTGGCTGATGATAATGCTGTACAGAATGAACTTACTGCAGGTCAGACCGGAACTGTTATCACTTCTGTAACTACTTTCTATGCAACAATGGGTGGTCAGAAGGGTGATATCGGAACTATCAAGACTGCAGGCGGTGAGTTTAAGGTTGAAGAAACTGTAAAGCTTCCCGGTGGAAGAATCGGTCATATCGGTAAGGTTGTTTCAGGTGTTATTAAGTGCGGTGAGGATGCTGAACTTAATGTATGCCCTACAAACAGAGCAGCAACCTGCAGAAATCATTCAGTAACACACCTTCTTCAGGCTGCACTTGCAGAGGTGCTTGGAGATCATGTTGAACAGGCCGGTTCTTATCAGGATTCTGAGAGAACAAGATTTGACTTCAGCCATGGTCAGGCAATGACTAAGGAAGAGATCGAGAAGGTAGAAGCAATTGTTAATCAAAAGATTGCTGAAAATCTTGCTGTTGTTACTCAGGAGATGTCTATTGAAGAAGCCAAGAAGACCGGAGCAAGAGCACTTTTCGGTGAAAAGTATGGTGCTACCGTAAGAGTAGTATCAATGGGCGATTACTCAGTTGAGTTCTGTGGTGGTACTCATGTTGGTTCTACCGGAGAAATCATGAGCTTTAAGATCCTTTCTGAGAATGGTGTTGCTGCAGGTGTTCGTCGTATCGAGGCTATTACCGGCCTTAATGTTATTGCATACTACAAGAACATTGAGAAGGAGCTTAATGAGTCTGCTGCAGTAGTAAAGACTCAGCCTTCTAATCTTGTTGAAAAGCTTGGCAATATGATGGCAGAAATCAAGGCTCTTCAGTCAGAACTTGAGTCAATGAAGGCTAAGGCTGCAAAGGAAGCACTTGGTGATGTAATGAACCAGGTTGTAGAGATTAAGGGTGTTAAGCTTCTTGCTACATCAGTAGCAGGTGTTGATATGAATGGTCTTCGTGATCTTGGAGATCAGCTTAAGACTAAGATTGGCGAGGGTGTAGTAGTACTTCTTTCTGATCTTGATGGTAAGGTTAATATGATCGCTATGGCTACAGATGGGGCTGTTGCTAACGGTGCACATGCAGGTAACCTTATTAAGGGAATTGCAGCTCTTGTAGGTGGCGGCGGCGGTGGTCGTCCTAACATGGCACAGGCAGGTGGTAAGAATCCTTCAGGTATTCCCGCTGCAGTTGCTGAAGCTGCTAAGGTTTTGGAAGGACAGCTGTAAGCTGATAACACTTATTTAAATTGTGTTTAGATTTAATTATTAATAAAGCAGCTTGATTACAAGCTGCTTTATTAGGTTTTTTAATGGGTGGTACTAATTAACTTTTGGGGTAAGAGATAAAGGGTGGATTATATGAAATATTATGTTCTTTATAACGGAAAAGCTAATAACGGCAGAGGATATGCAGGGGCTACAAAGATTCAAAGTAAGCTTGCAGGCAGTAAAATTGAGTATGTTGATGCTTATAAGATGAAATATGATGCTTATTTTGCCGAAAAGAGCCAGGAAGACTGCAGAATAGTGATCTGCGGAGGAGACGGTACACTTAATTATTTTATTAATCATACTACTGATGAAACTAAGGAAATTGATTTTGACTATTTCCCTACAGGAACCGGTAACGATTTTTGCAAGGATATCGGATCTGCTCCCGGAGAAATTGTAAAGAACGTTAATCGTTATATGAAGAATCTTCCCAGTGTAACCGTTAATGGTAAGACCAAGAAGTTTATTAACGGAGTAGGATATGGTATTGATGGATATTGCTGCGAGATCGGTGATGTCGAGAGATCCAAGTCTAAAAAGGAAGTAAATTATACTGCTATTGCTATTAAAGGTATTCTTTTCCATTTCAAGCCTCGCAAAGCAACTATAATTATTGATAATAAGCCTGAGATCGTAGTGGAGAATTCATGGCTTGTTCCCACTATGAAGGGGAGATGCTACGGTGGAGGTATGTATCCCACACCTGCGCAGGATAGAAATGCCAAGGATGGTAAATTATCTGTAATGACTTACAGTACAAAATCTGCTATTAAAGCATTGGCTACATTCCCTAAGATCTTTAAGGGTGAGCATATTAAGAGCAATATTGTAAATATATATACAGGTTATAATATTACTGTCAGATTTGATAAGCCCTGTGCTCTTCAGATTGATGGTGAGACATATCTTAACGTATCGGAATATGTAGTAACTGTATAAGCATCAAAACACAAAATATTGTAATATAGATGTCTGCCGGTCTTGAAGATTGCGGATGTTGATGTTATAATTTTATAGATTATGAGTATAAAACGGAGGTTTTTATGTCAGGACATTCAAAATTTGCCAACATCAAACACAAGAAAGAAAAGAATGATGCTGCCAAGGGTAAGATTTTTACAATTATCGGACGTGAGATCGCAGTTGCAGTAAAGGAAGGCGGTCCCGATCCCTCTAATAACTTTAAGCTTGCTACAGTTATTGCTAAGGCTAAAGCAAACAATATGCCTAATGATACAATCGAGAGAGGTATTAAAAAGGCTGCCGGTGAAGGAAGCGGAGTAAACTACGAATATGTTACCTACGAAGGATACGGACCTAACGGTATTGCTATTATCGTAGATGCATTGACAGATAATAAGAATCGTACAGCTGCTAATGTAAGAAGCGCATTTACCAAGGGTAACGGAAATGTCGGTACTCAGGGTTGTGTATCTTATATGTTTGATAAGAAGGGTCAGATCATCATCGACAGAGAAGAATGCGATATGGATGAAGACGAGCTTATGATGCTTGCTCTTGATGCAGGAGCTGATGATTTTTCTTCTGAAGATGAGGACAGCTATGAAGTTCTCACTGCTCCCGATGAAGCTGTATTTGAAGCTGTAAGAAAGGCTCTTGAGGATGCAAAGATCCCTATGCTTAGTGCTGAGATTACAATGATTCCTCAGAACTATGTAACACTTACTGATGAGGATGCAATTAAGTGCATACAGCGTACTCTTGATTTGCTTGATGACGATGATGATGTACAGGCTGTATATCACAATTGGGACGAATAATAAATAGCGATTTTATAAGCATCATTTCATTTTTGCAATGGTGCTTATATTTGTTTAATAGGTGGCATTATGGACAAGCTTGGTATTGTTGTACCGTGCTATAACGAAGAGGAAGTATTTCCTATTACTGCGCCTGCACTAAGAAAAGTTCTTGATGACTTGATTTCCAAGAATAAGATTGCGGCTGACAGTTTCGTTATGTATGTTAATGACGGAAGCAGGGACAATACTTGGGAATTAATTGAAAAAGAACATGAAGAGCATCCTGTACAGGCATATGGTGTTAAGCTTGCGGGCAATGTAGGACATCAGTTCGCACTTACTGCGGGATTGCTTACAGCAATGGATCTTTGTGATGTTACTGTGTCGATAGATGCAGACCTTCAGGACGATGTCAATGTAATCGAAGAGATGATTGATAAATATCATGAAGGCTGTGACATTGTATACGGTGTCAGATCTGACAGAAAAACAGATTCATTCTTCAAAAGAACCACTGCACAGGGCTTTTATAAAGTGATGAACTCAATGGGTGTAAAATCAGTGTACAATCATGCTGATTTCAGACTTATGAGTAAAAGAGCTGTACATGCATATTCAGAGTATAAGGAGAACAATCTCTTTATAAGAGGCATTATTCCTCAGCTTGGATATAAGACTGACTGTGTATATTATCAGAGACTGGAAAGAGCAGCAGGTGAATCCAAGTATCCTTTGAGTAAGATGCTTGCACTTGCATTTAATGGTATTTCTTCGTTTAGTGTAAAACCGATCAATATGGTTTTCACAATGGGACTTATTATTATTTTGCTCTCTATTGCAGCTGCTGTTTATGTAATTGTTTCGTATTGTATCGGTACAGTAGAACCCGGATGGGCATCGATAATGTGCTCGATATGGTTCCTTGGTGGAATTCAGCTGATTGCTATAGGTCTGGTAGGACAATATATTGGCAAGATTTATATTGAAGTAAAACACAGACCTCGTTATAACATTGAAAAGGTTTTAAGTAATGACACTGAAGAAAAGTAAGGTAAGTAATTTAATATGGATTATTTACAGTGTGTTTGCACTTGCTTTTTCTGCGGTTATTTTTACCAAAGCCTCTGAGAGCTTTGGATATGATGTTGGATTTGGATTGCTTGCCGTGCCAGTGGCTTTAGGCTTAAGCATAGGTACAGTTTTTTTATCTGAATTCATTAAAAAAAAGATTAATAAACAGTTATCTGTCAAGCCGATAGTAAACAAATTGTTGCCTTATATATTAGCTGCATGTTTTGTGGGCGTGGGCTTATATTTAAGGATTAATGAGTTCAATTTGGGCCACTATGAGCTTGGAGTATATTTTTCTAATTCAGTGATTACTAAAGAGCCTATGGTTCATACTTTACATGGGGCTTCTCAGTTTTATTATTATTTTCTCAGACAGTTGCTAATGCTGTTTGGTAATCATTTTGAATTTGCGGTTATTTATCAGATAGTTATTTATTGTGCTGCTGATATAGTGCTTTTCTTCGGAATAAAACGTATACTTGGCAATATTCCGGCACTTACAATGTGCGCATTTGTTTCTTTGACACCTGCTTCGATTTCATATTGCATGAAGCTTGGGCCGTCGGTTTTGTTTTTGCTGTTTACTGCAATTGATATTGTATTGATTTCATATACAGTTCCTTTTAGAAAGAATTCATACATTTTTGGTGGTATTGCAGGGGCGTTGACCGGTTTAATCGGTTATATGGATTTGACTTCTGTTATATTCATAATAATGGCAATTTTGTTCCTTGCTGTTGATGACAGAATATATGAATCAAAAAAGGCTGATGATGACAGACCAAGGAAATATGTAAAGAAAGATAAAAGTAAGAAAAAAAAGCTTTTTAATTTTAAGCTGCCTAAGCTTAATGTTGAAAAGGTTGCCGTGCTTCAGGATAAAACTGTTGCGTTGATTATATTTTTTGGAGCTTGGATTACTGTTCTTTTTATATGTATTGTTATTGATTTTGCCACATCGGGTTATTCATTTTCGTATGCTGTTAAGACATATGTCGCAATGTATTCGCCGAATGAGTTTTCTCTATATTCGATGTATACAGGCGTTGATGTAGTGTCCGGCATAATATTGGCATTCTTAATGCTTGTAGGAATTTTAGCCGGTTTTAGAAGACAAAAAACAGATCAGGGTAACTTTATTTTTATAATTGCTCTTGTTTTGTGTGTTTTGGTTGGATCTTCTATGATTGGCAGCGAGATGAATGGTTATTATTACATTTATATCGCAATATGTCTTTTGGCAGGTGAAACTGTTTATGATGTAACAGTAAAAACTGATACAGCTGTTGCATTAGTAAGCTCAAAAGATAAAGCGACACTTGATGCTGAAGCTAACGGTGAGACGGATAAGAGCAAGACAGTTCATAAGATTGAAGACGTAGAGATGCTTGATAATCCGCTTCCTGTACCTGTTAAGAAGGCACGTAAGAAAATGGAATATGATTACTTTGTACCTGAAGATGCAGAGTATGATATATAGAAATGTGAGGATTATTTATGGCTAATGCCGGAAATAATAAGAATGCCGGACATGGCGCAGGTTCATCCAAGTCAACCGGTAAGCCTCATAGAGGCCAGAGCAACAGCAAGGCTGCTGCTGATAAGGATATTAGAGGTAAAATAGCAATTGCCGTTTTTGTAATGTTAATGCTTTTGCTGTTTTTATGTAATTTTGGTTTGATAGGTACTGTGGGAGACGCGGTGAGCGGCTTCCTTTTTGGCGTGTTTGGTACCTTGGCGTATATAACTCCTCCGGTCATTGTTGCATTGTTTTTCTTGTATAGAAAATTCAAAAGAAACAGTGATGCAATCAAAATGATTTCTGCAGGTATCGGCCTTTATTTTATGGTTGCAATTATTTGTGACATGATTTCACCGGTCGGTCTTGCAATGGAGAGTTACAGCTTTGCCACTCTTTATAAAGAAGGTGCTACGGGCAGATGCGGTGGAGGACTTGTCTCCGGAACGATTGCGTATTTTATTCACAAAGGACTTGGTTACGCAGGTCTTGTTATTATTTTGCTCCTTGGTATTTTTATTCTTCTTGTTATTCTTACGCAGGGAAAACTTATTACCGGAATTCAGAAGATTATACGTGGACTTTCTGAAGACCATGAGGTACGTGCCGCTCAGAGAGAAGAAAGAAGACGCATTGAAGCTCAGGAGAATGAGCGTAGATTAATAGAGGACAGACAGAGCAGAAAAGATGACGCTGATAATGATGAGGGTCTCCTCAGAAACAAGAATACTTTACCAGCACCCGGATTTAATGAAAATGCAGCTACGGGAATAGTTGAGAAGAAAACTCCGGTCCAGTTACCTGAAAAATATCCCGAAGAAGGCGGAATACGTACTTCTGCTATGGCTGAAAGACAGGGAAGAAATGATGTTTCTTCAGATGTTGAACCTGAGAATTATCGTGAAAATAAGCTTACACTGAAGCAAAAGATCGATATGAGCAGAGCTCAGAAGCAGGAAAGACAAAAGGCAAGAGCTGAAGAGAAAGAAGTTAAATCTATTTTAAAGATTGTACCTCCGTCAGAAGATTATGCAGTACCTACAAAGTATAAGCAGGATATGCATGAGGTTTTTATCGGCGATACAAATCAGGATGGATATAACAATTATTCTGATGAAAATTATTCAGATAATAATTATACAAACGACTATTATAATGACGGTAATTATGCTGATAACAGTTATGCAGGTTATAATGACTCGCCTGCTCAGTACACTGAAAGACAGGAAAATGGTATGTCAGGACATGGATATCCGTCTGACATGCAAAAGAAGTCGTTTAGTGTAAGTAATGCTGAATATAATGGATTGGAAGGTTCTGTGGCAGCTAATCCACTTCAAAAAGTAAAGATTAAAAAGCAGGAGCTGAGATCGGAACATATAGTTAATACAAATGAGGAATTTAGTCCTCTTAATACTGATGATCATGATTATAACAATAAGTATGATCTTGATAAGTTTGAGACAGAAGAGCCTCATAATGTTGGAGCAGAGATTGATGAAGTAACACCTGATGCAGTGACACCTCATACAGTAACATCTGATGAAGAAGCTAAGTTTGTATTTGGTGAGCAGATGTCAATCAATAATGTTGATTCATCACGAGCATCATCAGGCAATTCTGATTACTCAGGTTCTACAAGATCGTACTCAGAAGCTAAAAGCGAAGTTAAGACTGAAAACAAATCGGATATTAAGACTGAAGCAAATAATAATGATAAGTCTTCAGAGGAAAAGCCGGCATATTCGAACAGAAAATATCAGTTCCCGCCTTTGTCATTACTTAAGCCGGGAAAAGGTGGCCTTAAATCTGATAAACAGCAACTTGCTGAGACTGCCGAGAGATTACAGGAAACACTCAGAAGTTTTGGCGTCAATGTTTCTGTTGATGATTATGTACAGGGACCTGCAGTTACCAGATTTGAGATGACTTTGGAGCCCGGTACGAAGGTATCCAAGATACTTAGCTTAGCTGATGATATCAAGTATAGTCTTGCTTCGGCTGATGTTAGAATCGAAGCACCTATTCCGGGTAAATCAGCAGTAGGTATTGAAGTACCCAATAAGGAGAATTCTGCCGTATCTTTGAGAACTCTTCTTGAATCAACTGAATATAAGGAATCGAAATCGACTCTAAGCTTTGGTGTTGGTATGAATATCGGAGGCGAAGTAATTGTATCTGATATTGCTAAAATGCCGCATGTACTTATTGCAGGTGCAACAGGCTCCGGTAAATCGGTATGTATCAATACTTTGATAATGAGTTTACTCTATAAATCTACACCTGATGAGGTTCAGATGATTTTGATTGATCCGAAGGTGGTAGAGTTGTCCGTTTATAACGGTATTCCTCATTTGCTTTTGCCTGTTGTTACCGATCCCAAGAAAGCAGCGGGAGCACTTGCATGGGGCGTTAAGGAGATGGAGGAAAGATATAAGAAGTTTGCTGATCTCAATGTCCGTGATCTTAAGGGATATAATGAAAAGATTGAGACCGGTGAAAATATTGATCCCAGACATTTCAAGCTTCCTAAAATCGTTATTATTATCGATGAGCTGGCAGATCTCATGATGACCTGCGGTAAGGAAGTAGAAGCTGCAATATGTAGACTCGCTCAGCTTGCTCGTGCCTGTGGTATTCATCTTGTAGTAGCTACACAGAGACCTTCGGTTGATGTTATTACAGGTTTGATTAAAGCCAATATGCCCAGCCGTATGGCTTTTGCGGTATCTCAGGGCGTTGATTCGAGAACAATTCTTGATACTGTCGGTGCTGAGAAGCTGCTTGGTAAGGGCGATATGCTTTTCTACCCTCAGGGTAAGTCAAAGCCCGAACGTGTTCAGGGTGCATTTGTTTCAGATGAGGAAGTATCTGATGTTGTAGATTTCCTTAAGAAGCAGAGATTGTATAATTTCTATGCTGAAAACTCCAATATTTCACTTGAATCCAGTGATGATATGGCAGGTGGAAACGATGGCTCGAAGGGCAATGTACAGGGTGCTTCATCCGAAGGTAGCGGAAGAGATGAGCTGTATGCTGAAGCCGGCAGATGTGTGATTAATACCGGCAAAGGTTCAATTGGATTTTTACAGAGAAAATTCCAGATTGGATTTAACCGAGCTGCCAGAATTATGGATGCACTTGCCGAAGACGGAGTGGTTGGTGGAGAGTCCGGAACCAAAGCCAGAGAAATTCTTATGTCTATTGAGGAATTTGAATCTTTCCTTGAAGATAATGGAATTTAGTTGACTTAATCATTGGTAATAAGTCATATATATTATAAGATGTTATTTGAACTGAGAGGATAAACATGAAAAGTGATATTGAAATCGCACAGGAATCTGTGCTTGAACCAATTACAAAAGTTGCTGCCAGAATCGGCATTGAGGAAGATGACCTTGATTTATATGGAAAATATAAGGCAAAGTTATCTGATGAATACTTAAAGAAGATTGAGAATAATAAGGATGGTAAGCTCATCCTTGTTACTGCAATTAATCCGACCCCTGCAGGTGAAGGAAAAACAACTATCACTGTTGGTCTTGGCGAAGCATTCGGAACTCTTGGCAAGAAGGCTATTATTGCTTTAAGAGAGCCCTCACTTGGACCCTGCTTTGGCGTAAAGGGTGGAGCTGCAGGTGGTGGATATGCGCAGGTTGTTCCCATGGAGGATCTTAATCTTCATTTTACAGGAGATTTTCATGCTATAACTTCTGCTAACAATCTTCTTGCCGCTATTATTGATAACCATATTCAGCAGGGTAATGAGCTTAATATTGATTCTAGAAATATAGTTTGGAAGCGTTGTCTTGATATGAATGACCGCGTTCTTAGAAATGTGGTTGTTGGTCTTGGCGCTAAGGCTGACGGTTATGTAAGAGAAGATCATTTTGTTATCACAGTAGCAAGTGAGATAATGGCAATTCTTTGCCTTGCTACAGATATGAATGATCTTAAGGAAAGACTTTCTAAGATTGTAGTTGCATATAACGTTGCAGGTGAGCCTGTTACTGCAGGTCAGCTTAATGTTGTTGGTTCAATGGCTGCTCTGTTAAAGGATGCACTTAAGCCTAATCTTATTCAGACCCTTGAACATACACCTGCACTTGTTCATGGTGGTCCTTTTGCTAATATCGCTCATGGATGTAACTCTGTCAGAGCAACCAAGGCTGCTCTTAAGATGGCAGATTATTGTATTACTGAGGCTGGTTTTGGTGCTGATCTTGGTGCCGAGAAGTTCTTTGATATTAAGTGCCGTAAAGCAGGACTTAAGCCTGATGCAGTTGTGCTCGTAGCTACTGTAAGAGCACTTAAGTATAATGGTGGTGTACCTAAGGCTAATCTTAATGAAGAAAATATGGATGCTTTGAAGAAGGGTATTGTTAACCTCGAAAAGCATATTGAAAATCTTCAGAAATTTGGTGTGCCGATTGTTGTTACACTTAATTCTTTTGTTACTGATACAGAGGCTGAACTTAGCTTTATTGAGAATTTCTGTAAGGCAAGAAACTGTGAGTTTGCTCTTGCTGAAGTATGGGCTAAGGGCGGAGAAGGCGGCGTAGAGCTTGCCAAGAAGGTTATCGATACTATCGAGAACAAGGAGAGCAATTTCAAGACTCTTTATGATGATGAACTTCCTCTTAAGGCTAAGATTGAAAAGATTGCATGTGATATATACGGTGCTGCATATGTAAATTTTGCACCTTCTGTTATTAAGCAGCTTGCAAAGCTTACAGATCTTGGATTTGGTAATCTTCCTGTATGTATGGCTAAGACCCAGTATTCATTATCAGATGATCCTTCACTTCTTGGCCGCCCTGTAGGATTTGAGATTAATGTTAGAGATGTATATGTATCTGCAGGAGCAGGATTTGTAGTAGTACTTACAGGTGCTGTTATGACTATGCCGGGTCTTCCCAAGACACCTGCAGCATATGGTATTGATGTCAATGATGATGGAGTTATTACCGGTTTGTTCTAAGTGAATTAATGTGAGGTATAAAATGGCAAAGATTATTGATGGTAAGTTAATTTCTCAGCAGATTAAAGATGAGGTTAAGGAAAAGGTTGCTAAGCTTGCTGAAAGCGGTGTAACAGTATCACTTGCTGTTATTCAGGTTGGTAATGATCCTGCTTCAAGTGTATATGTCAGAAATAAGAAAAAGGCATGCGAATACTGTGGTATTGTGTCATTGTCTTACGAACTTCCTGAGGAGACTACCGAAAAAGAGCTTCTTTCACTTATTGATGAATTAAATAATCGTAAGGATTGTAACGGAATACTTGTACAGCTTCCTTTACCTAAAGGAATTGATGAAGAAAAGGTTTTGGATGCAATTTCACCTCTTAAAGATGTAGACGGATTCCATCCTATGAATGTAGGAGCATTATCAATCGGAAAGCCCGGATTTTTGTCATGCACTCCTGCAGGAGTTATTGAACTTATTAAGCGTTCCGGATATTCAATTGAAGGTAAGGAATGTGTAGTTATTGGCAGAAGTAATATTGTTGGTAAGCCTATGGCTATGCTTTTGCTCAGAGAAAATGGTACCATAACTGTTACTCACAGCAGAACTGCTGATCTTAAAGCAGTGGCAAAGCGCGCAGATATTTTAGTGGTTGCAATCGGTAAACCTAAAATGATAGATGCTTCTTATGTAAAAGAGGGAGCTGTTGTTATTGACGTAGGTATTCATCGCATGGATAATGGCAAGCTTTGCGGAGATGTGGATTATGATTCTGTTGAGCCAATTGCAGAAGCCATTACTCCTGTTCCCGGCGGCGTAGGACCGATGACTATTGCTATGTTAATGAATAACTGTGTGACTTCAGTAGACTTACAGAAATAATTTGACTAACAGATTCGGAGATATTTATGAAATGTCCCTGGTGTAATGCAGAATTAAAGGATGGTTCTGTTCTCTGCCCGACATGCGGTAATGAGATTAATATGGTACCTGATTTTGATCCTGAAATAGAAGACCAGTGCAGAGAAACTATTGAGACAATGACTAAGGATATTTTTTCTACTGACAGTAAGAAAGATAAATCCAGTCAGAAAAAAATCTCAAATGCTTCGCAGAAAAATCTGAAGAGTAATGTTTCAAATGCAGGTAATTCACAAGGAAAATTGAATAATAAGTCCAACGATTCTATTGCTGTTCCGGATTATAATAAGGATAAAGCTCCTAAATGGATTTTTTTTATAGTTATTTTTGCAGCCCTTATTATTGCCTCTGTAATTATAATTATTATTGTTACATCTGATTCATATAAACTTTCGCAGGCTCAAAAAGCTTATGCCGGTAAGGAATATGATAAAGCAAGAGGGCTTTACGAGGTGCTGCTTGAAAAAGAGCCAGATGATTTGGCATTATTAACAGAGTACAGTTATGTGCTGTTTGATTCAAATAAGACAGCTGAATATGAAACGGTTCTCTATAAAATTGTTGATAATGCAGATGTATCGGATGTTCAAAAGGAACAGACTTATGAGAGACTCATATATTTGTATTCGGGTCAGCAGAATTATCAGAAGATATACGATTTAATTACAACTGTAGGTAATCCGACTATTCTTGAGAAATATAAGGATTTTCTTACACATGAACCTGAACTTGTAATTGTGCCCGGATTATATGATTTGCCTCAGATGATGTCTATATCTGGATCAGATGAAATCTATTATACTTTGGTCAGTGAATTCAACGGTAATACTACTGTTTTGGCTGAAGATGAGATTTACAGATTACCTGTTTTAATGGAAATCGGAACATATAAGCTGACTACTTATTCAAAAAATAAGTATGGATTAACAAGTGATGTTGTAGAGGCTAAGTATATAATCGAGATAGCTAATCCACTTGAACCTGAATTGAGTTTACCTGAGGGAGAGTATATTTCACCTCAACTGTTGGAAGTTTTCTATGATAGTGATAATATAATTGTATATTATACTTCTGACGGAAGTGAACCTGATGCTACCTCGCAGATGTATACAGGAAGCATTTTTGTTCCTTATGGTATGACCACTTATAAGTTCGTAAGTGTTGATAAGTATGGATTAACGTCGAATATTGTAAGCATTGTTATTGATATGCAGTATGAGTATGAGGTTATGCCCGATGCTGCTTATGATATGCTTATTGAATATTTGCTTGAAAAAGGGACTATAGTTTCTGAAGATGGTATAATGCCGGAGGGTGGATGTCTTAACCTTATATTAACAGGTTTTGCACCTGTGGGTAAAAATTATTGCTATGTATTTGATGAAGCAATGATAGTCGATGATATTATGACTTATCTCGATGTAAGATATTCTGTAGATATGATTACAGGTGAAATATCTAAAATCGAATAATATGTATTTAAAGGCATAAGCCAAAAAAGATAAAGGAATTGGAGAAAACAAATGTACAAAATTCTTAAGAAAAAGGTGCTTACTCCCAATATCTTCCTTATGGAAGTAGACGCACCAAGAACAGCAAAGAACTGCTTACCCGGACAGTTTGTAATCGTAAGATCGGATGCTGACGGTGAGAGAATTCCTCTTACTATCTGTGATTATGACAGAGAAAAGGGTTCTGTAACTATCGTATTTCAGATTGTAGGTGCAGCTACTCAGATTATGTCTGAGCTTAATGAAGGCGACAGCTTCCAGGATTTTGTTGGACCTCTTGGATGTGCTTCAGAGCTTGTTAAGGAGCCTGTTGAAGAGCTTAAGAAGAAAAAGATTGTATTTATTGCAGGTGGTGTAGGAACTGCTCCTGTATATCCTCAGGTAAAGTGGATGCATGAGAATGGCATCGATGTTGACGTTATTATGGGTGCCAGAAACAAGGATCTCCTTATTCTCGAGGAAGAGATGAAGGCTGTAGCCGGTAATCTCTATGTTACCACTGATGATGGTTCTTATGGCAGATCAGGCGTGGTTACTAAGGTTCTTAAGGATCTTTATGAGGATGGTAAGACATATGACCAGTGCGTATGTATCGGACCCATGATCATGATGAAGTTTGCTGTAATGACTACAAAGGAACTTAATATTCCTACTATCGTATCACTTAACCCTATCATGGTAGACGGTACCGGAATGTGCGGTGCATGTCGTGTAACTGTAGGCGATGAGATTAAATTTGCTTGCGTTGACGGTCCTGAGTTTGATGGATTTAAGGTTAATTTTGATGAGGCTATGCGTCGTCAGGCTATTTATAAGACTGAAGAAGGCAGAGCTTATCTTGCAGCAAAAGAAGGCAATACACATCACGGCGGATGTGGTCAGTGCCATTAATTAATCTACAACCATTAGATAAGGAGATATATAAATGGACGTTTTAAAGAAAGTTCCCGTTAGAGAACAGGATCCTCAGGTTAGAGCTTGTAATTTTGAAGAAGTTTGCCTTGGATATAATAAAGAAGAGGCTATGGAAGAGGCTTCAAGATGCATTAATTGTAAGAATGCACAGTGTGTAAAGGGATGCCCCGTAGCTATTAATATTCCCGGTTTTGTTGAGCAGGTTAAGCTTGGAGAAATCGAGAAGGCATATGAGATTATCAGTGAGTCATCTGCACTTCCTGCTGTATGTGGACGTGTATGCCCTCAGGAGTCACAGTGTGAGGGTAAGTGCATCAGAGGTATTAAGGGTGAGCCTGTTTCTATCGGTAAGCTTGAGCGCTTTGTTGCAGACTGGGCTTCTGAGAACGGAATTAAGCCTAAGAAGGCAGAGAACATGAATGGCAAGAAGGTTGCTGTTATTGG